>JAZSGM010000004.1:0-12823 GCA_045532715.1 Clostridia bacterium | reverse complement strand
AAACACTTGCTGCACAGCTTTGCAGTGAATTTAAGGCGTTTTTTCCGAATAGTGCTGTAGAATACTTCGTTTCATATTATGACTATTATCAACCGGAAGCCTATATACCGAACACAGATACCTATATTGAAAAGGATTCGTCGGTTAATGATGAAATTGATAAACTGCGCCACAGCGCAACTGCCGCATTGTTTGAGCGAAAAGATGTAATTATTGTTGCGAGCGTATCCTGCATATACGGCCTCGGTGACCCGATTGATTATAACAATCTTGTGCTTTCATTGCGTGTTGGCATGGAAAAAAGTCCTGATGCAGTGATGCGGCGACTGATTGAGATTCAGTACGAGCGTAACGATATTGATTTTTCCAGAAGCAAGTTTCGCGTACGTGGTGACACGGTGGAAATTTTTCCGTCAGATCAAAGTGAAAATGCTATACGTGTTGAATTTTTCGGTGACACCATTGATCGTATTTCGGAAATCAATGCATTGACAGGTGAAATAGTCGGTCTGCGTGAGCATTGTGTGATTTTTCCGGCGTCGCACTATGTTACTACAAAGGAAAAAATGGAGCAAGCCATTGCTGCGATAGAAGCTGAACTTGAGGAGCGTGTTGCTTACTTTGAAAGTCAGAACAAGCTTGTGGAGGCACAAAGGATTGCACAGCGAACTAAGTATGACATTGAAATGATGCGAGAAGTCGGCTTCTGTTCCGGTATTGAGAATTATTCCAGACACATTAGTGGCAGGGAAGCAGGATCGGCACCCTTTACGTTGTTGGATTATTTTCCTGAGGATTTTCTGCTGGTTGTTGATGAATCTCATGTGACGATTCCGCAGGTACGCGCGATGTACGCCGGTGACCGTTCGCGCAAGCAGGCTTTGGTTGAATATGGTTTTCGACTGCCGTCGGCGTATGATAACCGCCCACTGTGTTTTGAAGAGTTTGAAGAACATATCAGTCAGGTGGTGTTTGTATCTGCAACTCCGGCTCTTTATGAGAAAAATCATTCAGCGCAGATTGTTGAGCAGGTGATTCGTCCTACAGGATTGCTCGATCCGCTGATTCATGTTCGTCCGGTTAAAACACAGATTGAGGACTTGGTTGGTGAGGTGAATAAGCGCGCCGAAAAATCGGAACGTGTTTTGGTTACAACGATGACGAAGCGGATGGCGGAGGATTTGACCGCTTATATGGAAGAACTCGGTATTAAAGTAACTTATATGCACTCGGATGTGCATACGATTGAACGCATGAAAATAATTAATGATTTACGAAGCGGTGTTTATGACGTGCTGGTCGGCATCAATCTTCTTCGTGAAGGTCTTGACTTGCCGGAGGTTTCTTTGGTTGCTATTCTCGATGCAGATAAAGAAGGTTTTTTACGAAATGAAACATCATTAATTCAAACCATCGGCCGTGCGGCGCGAAACGCGTCCGGCGAAGTTATTATGTATGCAGAGCATATAACAGATTCTATGCAACGCGCAATAGATGAAACAAACCGTCGTCGCTCGATTCAGCAGGCGTATAATGAAGCGCACGGCATTGTGCCGAAAACAATATCGAAATCGATTCGAGAGGTTATTGAGGCAACGAAGGAATATAAGGAAGACACGACAGAACCGAAACTGAAGGTCGGTGATGCAAAGCAGCAAATTTTGGAATTAACTGAGGAGATGCAGCTTGCAGCCAAAAATCTTGACTTTGAACGTGCGGCATATCTGCGTGATAAGATCATTGAAATTAAACTAAAGGTGAATTTAGATGGGTAAGGAAAACATTATTATTAAAGGTGCACGCGTGCACAATTTAAAGAATATTGATGTAACGATTCCACGTGACAAACTTGTGGTTGTAACCGGCTTGAGTGGTTCAGGTAAATCCTCTCTGGCATTTGATACGATTTATGCTGAAGGTCAGCGACGCTATATTGAGTCGCTGTCATCCTATGCCCGTATGTTTTTGGGACAAATGGACAAACCGGACCTGGATTCGATTGAAGGCCTTTCTCCGGCGATCAGTATTGATCAGAAGACAACCAATAAGAATCCGCGTTCGACGGTTGGTACTGTAACGGAAATTTACGATTATTTGCGTCTTTTATATGCACATATCGGAGTACCGCATTGTCATATATGCGGAAAAGAGATTGCCAGACAGACGGTCGATCAAATCATTGACAGCATTATGTCGTTGCCTGAGCAGACGAAAATGATGGTTCTTGCGCCGGTGGTACGCGCAAAGAAGGGCGAACATCAAAAGGTGTTTGCTGACGCGAAAAAGGGCGGTTATGTGCGTGTCCGTGTGGACGGAAATATCTATGATTTGTCTGAGGAACTTAAACTCGATAAGAATAAAAAGCACTATATTGAAATTGTTGTAGACAGATTAATTGTTAAACCGGATATTCGCCGCCGCTTGGCTGATTCGGTTGAAGCATCACTGAAAATCAGCGGCGGTTTGGTAATCGCTTCTGTAATTGATGGGGAAGATATGCTCTTTTCGCAAAACTATGCTTGTGAAGAGTGTGGTATAAGTATGGAAGAGCTTACCCCGCGTTCTTTTTCCTTCAATTCCCCATTCGGTGCTTGTGATGAGTGTGACGGATTGGGATTTACGATGAAGGTGGACCCGGATTTGGTCGTGCGTGATGAAAATAAAACCATCCGCGAAGGTGCTGTGGCTGTCAGCGGTTGGATGGCACCGTATATTGAGGATAGTGTTGCGGCATCTTATTACCGTGCGCTTTCAAAGACGTATGGCTTTAGCCTGGATGTGCCATTTAAGGATTTAAGTGAACAGGCGAAAAATATCATGTTATACGGTACGAAGGGTGAGCAGGTGCTTGTAGAATATCACGGAAAGCACGGGAAAAGTGAGTATTATACGGATTTTGAAGGCCTCGTAAATAATCTGCAGCGCCGCTATAAGGAAACAAGCTCAGATTGGGCGCGCGCAGAGATTGAGGGCTATATGTCCAATCATCCGTGTACAAGCTGCGGCGGTAAACGTTTAAAACCGCAAATATTGGCGGTAACTGTCGGTGGACTGAATATTGATGAGCTTTGCTCCTTGTCGGTTATGCAGGAAATTGCGTTTTTTGAAAGCTTAAAGCTGACTGAGAGAGAAACAAAAATTGCTAATCAGGTAATTAAGGAGATTTTAAGTCGTCTGAATTTCTTAAAAGATGTCGGACTTGGCTATTTAACACTGTCCAGAAGTGCCGGCACTTTGTCCGGTGGTGAATCGCAGCGCATTCGTTTGGCTACGCAAATTGGTTCCGGGCTTGTTGGTGTGCTGTATATTTTAGACGAACCGAGCATTGGCTTGCATCAGCGTGATAATGAAAAGTTGATTGCAACACTTAAACGTCTGCGTGATGCCGGAAATACACTCATTGTTGTGGAACACGATGAAGATACAATGTATGCAGCTGATCACATCATTGATGTTGGTCCCGGGGCCGGCATTCATGGTGGTGAAATTGTAGCAGAAGGTAATGTTGAAGCAATTAAAGCTGTTGAAGGTTCTTATACGGGCGATTATCTGAGTGGTCGAAAATCAATATCCGTGCCGACTACGCGCAGAAAAGGGAACGGCAACTATTTGTGTGTCAAGGGCGCGGCGGAGAATAATTTAAAGAATGTAGATGTAAAAATACCGTTAGGGTTGTTTACTTGTGTAACCGGCGTATCCGGCTCGGGAAAATCTTCACTTGTTAACGAAATTCTGTATAAATACCTTGCACGTGAATTGAACCGTTCACGCACGAAAAATGGCAAGGTAAAAGAAATTACAGGCCTTGAGCATCTGGATAAAGTTATTAATATTGATCAGTCGCCGATTGGTCGTACGCCACGCTGTAATCCTGCAACCTATACAGGGCTTTTTTCGGATATTCGTGATTTATTTGCCGGAACGGTTGAAGCAAAAATGCGCGGTTACAATGCCGGCAGATTTAGCTTTAATGTTAAGGGCGGCCGTTGTGAGGCTTGCTGCGGTGACGGTATTATTCAAATCGAAATGAACTTTTTGCCGGATGTTTATGTGCCTTGTGAAGTTTGTAAGGGTAAGCGCTATGCAAAAGAAACACTTGAGGTGAAATATAAAGGCAAGAATATTCATGAAGTTTTGGAAATGACAGTTGAAGAGGCGCTCGGCTTTTTTGAAAATATTCCGAAGATTGCACGTAAAATTCAAACACTTTACGATGTTGGATTGGGATATATTAAGCTCGGACAGCCATCCACAACGCTTTCCGGCGGCGAGGCACAGCGCGTCAAGCTTGCTACAGAGCTCTGTAAACGCTCTACCGGCAAGACGATTTATATTTTGGATGAGCCTACAACCGGTTTGCATATTGCGGATGTACATCGATTGCTCGATGTTTTGCAAAGACTTTTAGAATCCGGCAATACCGTATTGATCATTGAGCACAATCTGGATGTGATTAAAACAGCAGATTATATTATTGATCTCGGCCCGGAAGGCGGGGACGAAGGCGGCAAGATTCTCTGCTGCGGTACACCGGAAAAGGTAGCTGCTTGCGCAGAGTCATCAACGGGAATTTATCTAAAGAAGGTTCTCAAAAAGCAGGTGTAAATAATGGAAAATGGATTGGTGCAGGTTTATATCGGTGATGGCAAAGGCAAGTCTACAGCAGCATTTGGCCTTGCATTGCGCTGTTATGGATGCGGGGGTAAAGCACTGGTGCTTCAGTTTTTGAAAACGTGGGCGTCCGGTGAGGTGGAAGCAATACAACAATTCAAAGACCCGCGCCTTCAGGTGTTACGGTTTGAAAGTGAGCATGATCTCGTATTTGATGATCCGACAGAACTGGATATGAAGTATTTGAAGCGAGATATCCAAAAAGCGTATTTGTATGCCTTGGATGCCGCCAGCGCGGGCGTATGGGATGTTTTAATTTTAGATGAGATACTGTGGGCACTGCACTTTGGTTTTTTATCGCTGGAAAACATTCTTGCGTTGATTCAACAAAAGAGTAGTGCGACTGAACTTGTGCTGACCGGCAGAAATGCGCCGGATGAGGTTCTGGCGCTTGCAGACTATATTACTGTTATGCAGGCAAAAAAGCACCCGTATGAAAAGGGTGTAGACGCAAGAAGAGGGATTGAATTTTAGTGAGGTGAATTGTATGTCGAACAATAATTATTATGATTATGATGAAGAATCAAGGCTGGAGAAAGATCATGAAAAACGTGGTTTATTTGCGTTTTTGGATATTTTAATACGAAAGTTTCTGCCATTGATGAACATTAATTTTTTATATTTGGTATTTTCGCTACCTTATATTCTGTTTTTGTTTTGGTTTTCGCCGCTTAACGCAGGCAGTGTGAGTGCAATGAGTCCGCAGATTGCGGCAGCTTTTGAAGCATTTTCACCAAGAACAGCTGTTTTGACGGATATGATTTTGCGTTTCATTTTTGCTGTGTTGATTTTAGTGCTTTGGGGGAGCGGTCCTGCTTCTGCCGGGATTGCTTACATACTGCGAAATTATTCGAGAAATGAGTTTGCTTGGGTTTGGGCGGATTTCATTGGCACAATACGTGAGAATCTGAAGCAGAGCTTTGCTGTGTTGGCAATTGATATAATCGCTTTGTTTCTGTTTTCGATTATGGTGAGCTTTTATGCAAGCATGGCAAGTGGGGCAATGCTTGTGTTTATGATGATTGCCATTGGGTTCTTTTTCGTGATGTTTACATTGATGCATTTCTATATATATCAATTTATGGTTACGTATGAAAATACGTTGAAGCAAATTTATAAGAATGCACTGATGTTTGCCTTGATTAAGCTGATACCGAATTTGCTGATTTTTGTAGTGATTTCGGGTTTGATTCTTGCTTTGTTTTATTACTGTCAGTTGTTTGCGCTTGTGCCGCTTGTGCTTATATTGACGATTGTTCTGGAATTAGGAATTCATTTTTACTGTTCACGTGCTATGGGAAAGCTACTGAACAAATGATAATTAAGGCGATTTCTACGTGAAGGAGACATGATATAAACTTTCAAATTATAGTTAATATATCTTTAAAATTATAGCGTTTTTAAATAATTTTGAAAGTTGAAAAAAATATCTTGCAAAATGATTGCTGAGTTGGTATACTATGTATACTTAGACATAGAATGGAGGGAAAAATATGCCAGAGAATAGATCCGGTGAAAAAATTGAATCGTTTTTTCATGTGATAAAAGATGCATATAGCCCGCTTGACAGAGCGTTATATGATAAATACAATGTAAAAAGAGGCTTGCGTCGAAATGATGGTACAGGCGTTATGGCCGGATTAACTGCCATTGGTGACGTTAAGGGCTATTATATTGAGGATAGTGAGAAAATACCGTGCGAGGGAAGGTTGCGTTATCGTGGTATTGATGTGCGTGAAATCGTAAATGGATGCACGAAGGATAATCGTTATGGCTTTGAAGAAGTGATTTATTTGCTTTTGTCCAGTCAGTTGCCGGATGCAAATGAATTAGAAACGTTTACAAGGCTTTTGGGCGAGTTTCGTGATTTGCCGGATGGTTTTGCTGAAGATATGATTATGCGTGCACCGAGCAGTGATATTATGAACAAGCTTGCGCGCTGTGTGCTTGCGAGTTATTCATATGATCCGAATCCGGATGATACTGGCTTTGCAAATATGCTTCGTCAGTCCATTGAGTTGATTTCGCGTTTTCCGACAATGGTTGCGTACGGTTATCAGGCAAAACGTCATTATCATGATGGTCAGAGTCTGTATATTCATAGTCCGCGACCGGACCTTTCCACTGCGGAAAACTTTTTGCATATGTTACGTCCTGATAACAAATATGAACGTATTGAAGCGGAAATATTAGATCTTGCGTTTATACTGCATGCGGAGCATGGTGGCGGTAATAACTCTGCGTTTACTACACGTGTGCTTGCTTCTTCCGGTACTGACACCTATTCAGCAATTGCTGCAGCTGTCGGTTCGCTTAAAGGACCGAAGCACGGTGGTGCGAACTTGCGCGTTATGGGTATGATTGATGACTTTAAGAAAAATTTGACTGATATTAATGATGAGGAGCAGATTTGTGCACATATTCGTAAACTGTTCCGTAAGCAGTCCTATGACAGAAGTGGACTGGTTTACGGTATGGGGCATGCGATTTATACGCTTTCTGATCCGCGTGAGGTGATGCTGAAAGCGAAAGCGCGTGAGCTTGCTGAAAAGCGCGGTATGATGGAAGAATTCAGATTGTATGAATTGATTGAGAAGCATACACCGGCAATCTTTATTGAGGAAAAGAAAATTGATAAGCCAATTTGTGCGAATGTAGACTTATATTCCGGCTTTGTGTATAAGATGCTGAATTTGCCGCCTGAGCTGTATACGCCGATTTTTGCAATTTCAAGAATTGTTGGTTGGTGCGCACACCGAATTGAGGAGGTGATCGCCAACGATAAAATTATTCGTCCGGCGTATAAATCCGTTATCAGTTCGAAGCAGTATAAACCTTTAGAGGAAAGATTATGATGATATTTGATACACATGCACATTTGAATGATGAAAAATTCAACGATGACCGTGAACAATTGATCCAAAGCTGTTTTAACGAAAATATTGGGCTGATTGTTAACATCGGTTGTTGTCTGGAATCTTCATATGATTCGGTGGCTCTGGCGAAAAAGCATCCAGGAATTTATGCTGCTGTTGGTGTTCATCCGCACAGCGCAGATGAAATGACAGAAGAAATTTTCGAGGAGCTGAAGACACTTTCAAAAGAAGAGAAAGTTTGTGCAATCGGCGAAATTGGTTTGGACTATTATTACGACAATTCGCGCCGTGAAAGTCAGATGTATTGGTTTGACAGGCAACTTGCGTATGCGGTACAAGAAGAAATGCCGGTTGTGATTCACAATCGCGATGCGCATAAAGATTGTCTTGATACTTTGCATAAGTACAATCTGAAAAAGAGCAGTGGTGTAGTACATTGCTTTTCCGGCAGCGTTGAAATGGCGCGTGAAGTGGTAAAAATGGGATTGTATATTTCTGTTGGTGGCGCCTTAACATTTAAAAATGCAGTTCGTAATAAGCAAGTTGTGGCTGATACACCTTTGGAATGGCTTTTGCTTGAAACGGACTGTCCGTATTTGACACCGGAGCCGTACCGTGGTAAGCGAAATGATCCTAGGAAAACAGAACTTGTTGCACAAGCTGTTGCAGAGATTAAAGGAATTCCGGTTGAAAAGGTTATTCGGCAGACAATGAAAAATGGATGTGAATTATTCCGTATAAAAGAACCGATATAAAAATATCGGTTCTTTTCTTTATTCTCTTATATAGGATAAAGCTTCGATTACACTACCGGCAAAAATGAGCTCTATGCTTGTTTTGAATGTTTTTAAAGCACTTTGATTGTTTTTAGGTAATATGCATTTTTTAAAGCCGAGCTTTTCGATTTCTGCAATTCGTTTTTCGATATGATTTACAGCGCGCAATTCGCCGGTAAGACCGACTTCGCCAATTAAAGCTGTATCATCTGGAACAACGAAATTTCTGAATCCGGATGCGATGGAACAAATTATGCCTAAGTCTGCAGCGGGCTCGTCAATACGAATGCCACCGACTACATTTACATAAGCATCTTGATTTGCCATGTTCATACCCACGCGTTTTTCCAGCACGGCAAGCAACATCGCAACGCGGTTGTAATCCACGCCGTTCGTACTGCGGCGCGGTGCGGCAAAGGCTGTTGTTGCGATTAAAGACTGTATCTCCGCTAACAGAGGCCTGCTGCCTTCCATAGCACAAATCACAGCGGTGCCGGCGACGTTTTTCGGTCGGCCTTCTAAAAGCGCCAAAGAAGGGTTTTCAACTTGGATCAGACCATGCTCGCGCATTTCAAAAACGCCGATTTCGTTTGTGGAGCCGAAACGGTTTTTTACGCCGCGTAAAATGCGATAATTTTGGTGACGTTCGCCCTCAAAGTACAACACGCAATCGACCATGTGCTCTAAAACCTTTGGTCCTGCAATACCGCCGTCTTTGGTTACATGCCCGACGACTAAAATCGTTATGCCGTTTTCCTTAGCTTTACGCATCAGAGTCATTGTAACTTCGCGTACTTGCGAAACACTGCCGGGTGCGGCGGTCAGCTCCGGTGCGTACATGGTTTGAATTGAGTCAATGATTACATAAGATGGTGAAGTGTCTTCGATGTTTTTCAGGATTGCATCCATATTAACCTGTGACACGATGGATAAATCTTCGGAATGAATATTTAAACGTTGTGCACGCATTTTTAATTGACGCTCTGATTCTTCACCGGATACATACAGCACTTTGCCGCCCTCAGCCAGACAGTCGCAAATCTGTAAAAGAAGGGTAGACTTGCCGATGCCCGGATCTCCACCAATTAAAATCAGCGAACCGGTTACAAGTCCGCCGCCAAGTACGCGGTCAAGCTCACTAAGTCCAGTGGACTTGCGGATTTCATCTTCGGTTGTAATGTCCTTCAGTTTTGTCGGCTTTGCAAAATCTGTGAGGACATAGGGCACTTTCTTTGATGAAGATTTTGCAGGACCGGTTACGACTGTTTCCTCTACTAAAGTATTCCACGCGCCGCAAGCAGGACATTTTCCGTACCATTTTGCAGTTTCATTTCCACAGTCGCTGCAGAAAAATACTGTTTTATTTTTCATAGTTACCATTCCTTTGATTATTTGGATAAAGTGCAAAACTCGATTTTACGATGATTTGTAAAAAACGGAGTGCTCTCGGTGATCTGAAAGCACTCCGCATCTGTGTTTGACCTTTTTATTCGAATACTAAACCGGACACTTTGTTTTCAACCAGCGTTGGATTTTTACCTTTTTTAGCAAAGTATAAATCGCCGATTCCGGTTGCATTATCATAATTTTTAAAATAGTATACTGAGCCGTTTGTACGGGTTGTATATAAGAACTCGTATGTGTTGATTGTCGAAATTTCCGTATCGATTACAATCGACTTTTTCGGCGAAGCAGTTTTAACCATATTTAAATCTGCTGTAGTATACGTATCAGAGCAGTTGCTTAAATAGAAAAGCGTTTTGTCATCACCACTGAAAGATACAGAGTAGTAAGGAACGTTTTCTGCAATCATGGTGCTCTTTTTACCGTCAAAGAGGTGCAGCTTGCCGAGACCTGTATTTAAATCGAGATTTGTAAAATATGCAAGATATTTTAAGTCCGGTGTACCGATAGCAAGAGAAACATCATCTGCAATTTTAATCTCCTTTGTCATTCCTAAGAAGGTTTTGCTCATGAAAAATTCGCCGCTGTAAGTTTCCTCGTTGAAATTGCGGATATAGGTAATTCTGTTATAGTCACGGCTGTTTAATACATTGTTTAATCCGTTTGCGCTTGTGTTTTCAGCAATCATCGTATTCTTTTTACCGTTTACGCGCTGAATGTGTAAAAGATTCGAATCCGCTTCGTCGATTGTGATGAAAATATACTTTTTGTTTTCTACGTCTGGGTTCAAATAAAAGTCTGAATTCTCAAAAAGCATATCCGGTGTCTTGCCAACGCTGGAAACATAGAACTGCGCTTTGCCTTCTTCAGTATGGGTATAGTAAGCAAATTTGTTTGAGAATTGACCAAAGCAATCCTGGCGCACGGATGCGTTAGGCGCAACCTTTACAAGTGCCTTGCCCGGTGCTGCGTAACACAAATGGTTGTTTGTTTTTGCATCTTCGCCTTCAGTCATCTGAGAGAAGAAAGCATAACCTTTATCGTTTACGGAATAAAGGGCATTTACGTTTTCAGCTACTTTTACCGGCTCTGCGCTAAAACCGGAAGTTTTTGCAATATAGAGTGCGTTAGTGCCGCTTTCTGCATCCGGTGCTACAAATGCCAGATACTTTGCGCTGTAGCTCATCATCGGACTGATACTTGGTGTGTAGTTTTCGGTGAGCAATTTTGGCGTTCCGTTCTTTTTGTACAGGTAGAGTGCAATTGCAGTATTACCTTCTTCGTTTTCTGATACTTTGGCATACGTAAGCACTTTGCCGTCGGCTGAGGTCAACAAGCCGGAGGAGACACCGGTATCTATAGCAATGCCCTTGGTATCGCTGTAGTTTACAAACAAATCACCGGTATAGGTTTCCGGATCATAGTTTTCATAATAGAAGACTGCGCCACCGTCCGGAGAACGGAGCATGGTATTGATGGCAATATCTTCTGTTGCAATACCGGTTAATGCGGCGTCGTTAACCTTATCAGAAAGTGTGTACAGCTTTCCGTTATGCTTGTGTCCTTTTACCGTGTCATCTACCACATAAATTGCGGACATGTGCGAGGTGTCATAAATTTCTGCATATTTGTCTGCAAATATACCGGAGTATGCTACCCAGAGTGCGACACAAACAGCGATTAAAGCCAAAAGACCGGCAAATGCAAATTTCTTCTCTTTGCAGCCGCAGGGACCTGCTGCATATTCTTCACATAATACAGATGGATTGTCAGACGCTTCATCGTTTTCAGTTGCCAATGATTCTGTTGTTTCCTGAACAACTTCATCTGTAGTTTCAGCGGAAGCTTCGTTCGTTTGTGTTGTGTCCGACGCAGATTCTGTCGGGGTTTCAAGTGCAGTTTCTTCCGGCAAGCTTTCTTCGGTTGTAGCAGCTTCCGGCTCAACGGTCGCAACGCTTTCGTTTTCTAAGTTTTCATTCGGTGTTGTATTCACGTCATAAATCTCCTTTTCAACATATTTTACTTAATCATTTTACAATATAAATATCAAAAGTGCAACAATTTCGATAAAAATTCTTTAATTGTTCATATATGATACCTTGATTTACAACCTTAAATGTAATATAATACAGATATACTGATTTTAGGGAGAAAAAATATGAAGATTATTGCTGCAACCAACAATCAAGGAAAAGTTAAAGAAATCAAGAGTATACTTTCCGGTGCTGATATTGAAGTAATAAGCTTAAAAGAAGCTGGTATTGAAATTGATCCGGAGGAAAACGGCGTGAATTTCGAGGAAAATGCATTAATTAAGGCTCGTGCTGTGGTTCAGGCGTCCGGCATGCCTGCGATTTCGGATGATTCCGGTCTTTGCGTCGATGTATTAGACGGTGGTCCCGGAATTTATTCTGCACGTTATGCTGGTGAAAACGCAACCGATGCGCAGCGTATTGAGAAGCTCTTGGGGGAATTGGAAGGTTTGCCACGTGAACAGAGGAAAGCATTTTTTGTTTCGGTAGCGGCTTTTGTCAGTCCGGATGGAACTGAAATTACTGCAACCGGTACGGTGGACGGTTATATTACCGAGGCACCGGACGGAGATGGTGGGTTTGGTTATGATCCGGTTTTCTTTGCAACCTCGCTTCGCAAAACCTTCGGCGCAATGAGCGATAAAGAGAAAAACAGCATAAGCCATCGTTTCAGAGCGATGACAAATTTAAAAGCGAAGCTTACAAAACAGGGCATAATTTAAAAGGAGTATATTCCATGAAAGGCATTATTGAGCGTTTTTGTAAATACTATCAAAAATATAATCCATATACAGAGAGTGAAAATGCTACAGATCATATCAGGGAAGATGGAACATTTGACGATGTAGACTACACCTGCGAAAGCCGCTCTGCATGGAGTCTTGCGAACCACACGCGCTACGCGGCTGCACTTGCACTTTTGTTTGACCGCACCAAGGACGATGCATATGCAAAGCTTGCAAATCTTGCGCTGGCGCATTGGGCTGAAAATGACTACCGTAACTCTAACTGGGGGCACAATGATATCGGTACACCGCGGCTTTTGATGCATTCGTCGCTGTTT
>JAZSGM010000317.1:0-20058 GCA_045532715.1 Clostridia bacterium | reverse complement strand
ACCAACAGCATTATGACCAAGGGCGTGCTGCGTGGCGGCGGTGACACAAAAATGCTGATGCTCGCCGACAACATCTTTTTATGGGTTGCCTCCATACCGCTCGGTATTCTGGCAGGACTTGTCCTGCATCTGCCGGCGTTCTGGATTTACTTTGCACTAAAGATTGACCAGGTATTAAAGGCGGTCTGGTGCGTCATCCGCTTAAACAGCGGCAAATGGATTAAAAAAATTCGCACGGAAAGCGAATTGGAAGGTTAAAGTCAAAAGACTGCGAAGGTCTCCCCTTCGCAGTCTTTTTTATCTTGCGTACATATTGTTTAATTCTCTGAAGCGTTTTTTATCGATGCTGTCTAATTGCTCACGCGTTAAACGGTACGCCCAGTTGCCGTCCGCCTTGCCCGGGATGTTCAGGCGCGTATCCGAGCCGTAGCCGAGCAAATCCTGAATCGGCAGGACAACAAGTCTTGCGTGGCTTGCAAATATCGTTCGTATGATGCTTGCACAACCGCTCTCCCAGTGCCCCTCGTGTCCGCAATATGCGAGCATCTTCGCGCGGGAGACATCGTCTAACTCCCAGAGGTAGCCAAGCAGCGTATTGTTATCGTGCGTGCCGGTATAGGCAACACAGTTTTCCGGATAGTGGTGCGGCTTATGTGCGCTGTCGCCGTCCGACAAAAAGCCAAACTGGAATACGCGCATCCCCGGAAAGCCGCTATCTTCAACAAGCGCGTGCACCTCCGGCGTAATGTCACCCAGATCCTCAGCGATAATCTCCGTGTCGCCTGCAGCCGTCTTGATGGCATCCACAAGCTCCATCCCCGGTCCCTTTTCCCAATGCCCTTCCTTTGCGGTTTCCGCCTTGCCGGGCACCGCCCAGTACGATTCAATGCCGCGGAAGTGGTCGATGCGCACGGCATCAAACAGCTTAGACATATGGCGGATGCGGTGGGACGAGGATTAGAAGCCATCCTTTTTCATTTCAGCCCAGTTGTAAATGGGATTTCCCCAGAGCTGACCGTCCGCACAGAAATAATCCGGCGGCACTCCTGCAACCCAGGCAGGCTGGTTTTCAGCATCCAGGCAGTACTGCGCTTTGTTGCTCCACACATCGCAGCTGTCGTGCGATACATAAATCGGAATGTCGCCGATGATGCGGATGCCGCGCTCATTTGCATATTTCTTAATCTCCGCCCACTGCGTGAAAAATTCATACTGGATAAACTTCCACATGAAAAGTACGTCTTCATCAATCGCATCGTTTGTCCATGCAAACCACGGCAGTTCGTTATTTGCCGCCTTGCGCGCCATAAACTCACAGAATTCAGACAAATATATATCCTGTGCGATAAAGCTTTCGATTGCATCGCGGTTGCTTACGCGCTTCGACGCGAGCATCAAAAGCTCCAATCTTGTGTGGTACAAACGCACAAATTCGCAGACATACGGATTCTGCTGACGATATGTATCCAGTTCTTCGCGCGTAACAAGTCCTTTGTTGTGCAGAACATTTAAGTCTACAAAATACGGATTGCCGCCAAAGGTCGAATACGACTTATACGGCGAGTTACACTCATCCACCATACAAAACGGCAACACCTGCCAATAGTGAAAGCCGCAATCCGCCAAAAAATCTATAAAATGCTTTGCCTCACTGCCGAAGCTGCCGATGGAATAGTCACCGTACAGCGAGGAAATGTGCATTAAAACACCGCTTCTTCTCTCCACTTTTCTAACCCCTTATGCGTACTTTTCTACAAAATCGACAATCGGCGTCGGATCCTCCAAGCCGTGCGGATGGTGTCCGCAGCCTGCCTTACCGTAGGTTTCGATAATGCCGCCGTTTGCGCGGTACTTTTCTGCAAATACTGCACCGTTTTCGTCATACGGTACAACAACATCGCTGTCGCCGTAGACCATAACCACCGGAATTTTGTTTGCCAAAAGAATATCTGTTTTGTCAATCGGATGCTCGCGGTAATTGATTAAATCGATAAGTGTCATACCGGTTGCATAAACGAACTCGGCGTAAATCTTTGCGCCCGAGGTTCTTGCGCCGAGACCGCACGGGCAGGACAAATAGTTCATCACCGGTGCGTCGATATACATGCACGATACAAGGTGCGGATACTTTGCCGCAAGCTTAACGGCAATCTGACCGCCGCAGCTCATACCGACCGGTACGCAGGTCATATTCAAATCATAGGTCTTGCTGATATGCGCACAAAAACGCGCCTTAGTATCAATTTCTTCCTCAAGTGCCCAACGCGTCGGATTATGGTTAAATGCCACACACCAGCCGCGCTTGAGCATCTCAATTTCAAAGCCCGGAAACGCATCTCTGTATTCTGTTTTGAGTAGCCACTTACCGTTTCTTTCCCCCTTCGGAAATACGATAGAAGCATCATTGCCCTCAAACTCAAATTCTTCCATTTCAAAACCAAACCACTCTGCCATAGTTTAAACTTCCTTTCCATTTTTAAGTTATACACATTATAGCAGATTATATGTGCAAATGCAATGCTTCATATACAAAAAAAAGAACTAACCCAAAAGGATTAGTTCTTTTTTGGAGCGGAAGACGAGATACCGTGCGCTCTCGATTTTGCCGACGGCTCCGTGCCGTTCGCGGCAAAACCTTCGTGCTCCTGACTCCACAGCGCGCAAACGCTGTCGCGCGTTTGCGCCTGCTCCGACGAACTCTGCTCGTTCTCATCTCGTCCGCATATACAAAAAAAGAACTAACCCCTTTGGATTAGTTCTTTTTTGGAGCGGAAGACGAGATTCGAACTCGCGACGTTCACCTTGGCAAGGTGACGCTCTACCACTGAGCCACTCCCGCATTTCTTTGGAACATTTGATATTATAACACGGGATTTATGATTTGTAAAGTCTTTTTTGAATATTTTTTATAATTTTTTCATTTTTTATAATTTACAGCGCACCTTGCCCAAGCATACGCCTCCGCCCCGCTCCATCATTGCATCAATGACCTGCGTTTCCGTTAAACTGCCGACATGGTTCTGTGCAGCATCAAACAAATGCACAACGTGAAATTTGTCATAGGAAAAATGCCCGGCAATCTGCTTTGCCGGTGTATCTGTCTGCGCTGCGAGGTTACGCACACGCATAATCCTTCGTTTGGAAAGCTTTTGTTTGTATTCCGCAAGCTGGCGCATAATCAGATATTCATTGTTCCTTTTTTCTGCGCTCATATTAAACAACAAAAACGCAACCAGCACCATCAAAGACACGTTAAAGCGCATATTCCAGAGCGCCAGAACGGCGCACAGCCCCACCCCGAGCACAAAAAACCACGTTACAATTTCCGTAATCTGTATCGCGCGCACCAACCCGAGCCGCGCTGTTAAATACGCCTTTACAATACGTCCGCCGTCGAGTGGCAATATCGGCAGCAGATTCACCGCCGCAATAGAGAGATTGGACACAAACAGATAATGCAGGTTTGCATTCTGCAGATTGCATGCAAAATACAGGCATGCAGCCACACCCAGATTTACCGCAGGTCCGGCAGCACACAATAAAACCTCGCTATACGGCTCTGTAATCCGATTATCCAGCAAACGGATTGTTACCCCGAACGGCTGGATTACAACCCCTCTGCACGCAATTTTAAGGCGTTTTGCCATAAAATAATGTGCAAGCTCATGGAGCAGCAGCACCGCATAGGACAGCAAAAGCCACCAAAGCGCACCGCACAGTGCGCAAAACAGCACGAGCACAACCGTCCAGAGGCTCACATACAAATTTCCCGCTTTAATCATTGGCATTCTGCGCCTCAATGATACGGTCACAAAGCCGGTTGATCGCCTCAACAGACTCATCGTATGCCTGCGCAATTCCGCTTGCGCCGTTCAGATAACAGGCAACCTGCTTCTGCATCTGCAAAAACGTCTCACCACCGCGCATTTTCACACCGGCAAACGCTAAAAAAACAACCAGGCAAATAAACATTCGAAGCAAAAAGCTCAGGCTGATTTCGGCAGGCTCTTCCCTTCTTTTCCGCAATTTTGCCCGCTGCCTTTCATACCTTTTTTCCATTTGCATCACCTCTGTACAAGCTATGCAAAAGAAATGAAAAATATGAAAAGCGAGTACACAATCGTGTACTCGCTCACTATTTCAATTAAAGTCCTGCTTCCAAGCGCAGAATGTCTGCCTTGTCGGTTTTCTCCCAGGTTAAATCCAGATCGTCACGCCCCATATGACCGTATGCAGCGGTCTGCTTATAAATCGGACGTCTCAGGTCAAGATTTTTGATAATTGCCGACGGACGAAGGTCAAAGTGCTTATTAACAAGCTCTGCAATCTTCTCTTCTGCAATTTTTGCTGTGCCAAAGGTTTCTACCAATACAGATACCGGCTTTGCCACACCGATTGCATAGGCAATCTGAATTTCACAACGGTCAGCCAAGCCTGCCTTTACGACATTTTTAGCAACATATCTTGCAGCATATGCCGCGCTGCGGTCCACCTTCGTCGGATCCTTACCCGAGAATGCGCCGCCGCCGTGTCTGCCGACGCCGCCATAAGTATCTACAATAATCTTTCTGCCGGTATGACCGGAGTCACCCTGCGGTCCGCCGACAACAAATCTGCCGGTCGGGTTGATTAAAAACTTTGTATTCTCATCCACAAGCTCTGCCGGAAGCGACGGCAGGATAACCTCACGGATGATGTCTTCGCGCAGCGTTTCCAATGCAACAGACTCATCATGCTGGCTGGATACAACAACGGTATCAATGCGTACCGGCTTGTCGTTTTCATATTCCACAGTCACCTGTGTCTTACCGTCCGGACGAAGGTAAGTCAGCAGTCCCTGCTTGCGAACGTTTGTTAAACGAAGTGCCATCTTATGCGCAAGATAAATCGGCATCGGCATCAGTGTCGGTGTTTCACTGCAAGCATAACCGAACATCATACCCTGGTCGCCTGCGCCGCCGTTTGTATCGTCCATTTCGCCCGCCTTCGCTTCAAGCGCCTTATCCACGCCGAGCGCAATGTCCGGCGACTGCTTGTCCAGCGCCGTAATGACTGCACAGGTATCACAGTCAAAGCCGTACTTTGCTCTGTCATAGCCCGTTTCACGAACAGTCTGGCGTACAAGCTCCTGAATATCAATATCCGCTGTCGTGGAAATTTCACCGACAACCATAACAAGACCGGTCGTCGCGGTAACCTCACAGGCAACACGGCCGTACGGATCCTGCGCTAAAATCGCGTCAAGCACCGCATCGGAAATCAGGTCACATATTTTATCCGGATGTCCTTCCGTTACAGATTCGGATGTAAAAAGTCTTCTATTCATAATCTATACCTCATTCTTTCTGTACTGCACAATATTCCTTAAACATTATACAGCATACCGACACAAAAATCAAGTAAAATACACTTTTTCTATTGTTTTGTTTGCCGTTGTGTGGTAAATTATTGTCAAAGAAGGTGATTTTATGAAAGAAAACAAAAGAGAAGCGCGGATGCAGGCATTTTCCGCGTGCATCAAAGCCCTCAGAAAAGCACACGGCCATACGCAGGCTTACCTTGCACAAAAGCTGCACATTTCCAAAAGCAGCATATCCAACTGGGAAAAGGGCATCCGATTACCCGAAGCGCAAATGCTCATACAGCTATCTGAAATCTACGGTGTTTCCTGCGAATATTTACTTGGCAGCTCCAAACGTCCCCAGCATTATGTGCCGGAGGATAAATTCATTGACAAAGAGCGGTATCTCGATTTACATCTGCTTTGCGAGGCGGACCAATATGCGCTCAAATCCCATTACGAATTTCTGCTAAACAAAAACAGAGGTTGAACGATTCAACCTCTGTTTTCTATTACTTTCTTTCGTCAGCGATAACTTCAATTTCGCCGCGAAGCAAAATGCCGTTCACGGTCGCAGTTACCTGCACACGTGTTGTTCCCTTACCCACCAAGGTAATCACGCCGTTTGCATCAACGGTTGCCACCTTCGTGTTCAAGCTCTTATAAACAACATTTTCACAAACCGCATCGACCTCACCGCCGGCTGCATTCATAAACTTCAGCTTGAGCGGGAAACTTTCGCCGACTGCATCGTTAATCGAAAGCTCGTGGAAATACATATCCCACGCTGCCAAATCGTCTGCCATCATTTGCGCGCTGTCATAGAAGCGCACTTCAGAAAGACCGCACCAGGTCGTGTTCGTCGCGCTTGTGCACGTTAATTTCACATAGCGCGCCTGCACACCGCCAAGCGCAAACGCTGTATGGTCGATACCGATTTGTGTCACCGCATCCGTTACCTTTGTGAAGTTCACACCGTCATTGGAAACGGAAACCTCATACACATACGAACGGGAAAGTGCCTTATAGCCTGCGATATTTAAGCCGTGAAGGTTTTTCACTTCACCGAAATCGTAGCATACCCAGTTGCCGGCACCCTCTGCAGACCAGCGGTTTGCCGTCTGCTCATTGATGATGCCGTCGTAAGAACCGGTCATCGGATATTTTTCTGTCCACGCAATCGAGCTGGTTGCGCTCTGTACGGTCATATACGTCTGATAGTTCGGCAGTGCACTTGTGGTTTCTACCGACGGAATCAGCTTTTTCACCATCGTTGCATCATCCGTTGCCACTCTGCCTTCAAACAAATCTTCTGTAAAACGGATTGTGTAGTTTTTATCCCCTACGGTTACGGTTGCAGGATTGCCCTGCACAACGCTTGCTCCCGCAGCAGCGCTTGCTGTTACGATCGGAATCGGTGCACCCTTGGCAAGCTTTACGGTATAATCGTAAACCTCGCTATCAAAGAACTTGATTTCCTTACCGTCTGTCTGCACGCGGATATCTAACAAATCAATTACCTTATTGATTCTGTCTGCGTCGTAATTAAGTACATCGTCACTGATTAAGATAAGACCTCGATCATCCCAGAACACCTGCTTACCGAGCGCCTCAACGAGCGCACGAAGCGGGATGAGTGTTCTGCCGCCAATCGTCTGTGCCGGCACATCCAGAATGGTTTGCTTACCGTCAACATACATCTTATCTGAGCCGATTTGCAGCTTGATTACGCCGATATCCGTCGTAACGGTTACGGTTTCCGTCGCCGCATCCCAGCCAACCTTTGCGCCGAATTTTTCAGCGATAAAGCGCACCGGCACAAGCGTTCTTCCATTTTGTACAATCGGTGCAATTTCAAGATTTTCCGTATCTACATAGGTCTTTGCGCCCTTTGCATACGCATTCGGGTTGTCTACCTTAAGTGCAACGATATCACCGAGGCTCTGACTGGTGATGGCTTCGCCCTCGTCCACCTTCCAATCCGCAAGCGGTACAACCGGCAATGGTGCCGGAGCACCCTCGCCCTCACCAAGCGGTGTAAACTCAACCGTTAAATTCAGCTGGCTGTGTCCCTGCATATGGATATACATCTTATGCTCCGGAATGTCTGCCTGAATTTCCGGATCCGGGCTTGTCGGCAACGGCATGGTCTGCATTACGGCAAATTTTGCGTCTGCCGGGCCTTGCGTGATGCGGATAAGCATTTTGTCCTCATCCTGCGTCCAAAGTGCACTCTTGCCATCCTCGGAAATAGTGATTTCTGCCAATGTATTTGTAAACCAATAAAATTCACTTGGCTTGCTTGCCGTGATTTCATCCTGAATGACCAGACGGCTACGGTTGTCCGTCAGCATAAAGCCGCGCTTTGCATCCGTAAAGTCTGCGTTGGTGGTGGTCATATCAATAATACCGAACGCCGTCTTGTCCGAAGAGCCGTTACGGAGCATCTTACTAAACGAGCTCATGCTCATATCCGCTTTATCCTGCTGCGGATTTGCAATAATGGTGTTGTTTGCTTCCGCACGTGTATGGTAATACATAAAGTGGCCGGTTTCACTCTTGGTATGATAATCCGGCCAGGAATATACGCCGCCCGGAATGTCCGCCGCCGGCGTTCTGCCGTACATATGCACCCAACGCTTGCCCGCCCAGTCGAGCACGAAACCGCCGTGGTCCATCGCTGCGTGCGAGCGCGCAATGTCACCGGCGTTAATACCAACATACATACCGTCGTTATCTGTCCACGACGAGCGCATACTCATACCGTTTGCGCCCTTCTTTTCGTCGGACTTATAGAATTTATCCAGTGAGAAACCGCCCTCCGGCATAGCCGCATTGTCCGGGTCGTACCACAAAAGCGAAAGCACGGCTTCTTTACCTTTTTCCGTGTACACGTTCGGGTTATTCTTGGTTGTATATAAGTTGTACCACGCATATTGCGGCTTGTTAAACTTGTTTGCCAGATAGTACATAATCGGCGTTACGATCATCGTTTGCGAGCCGTCGCCGTAGTTAAACGCGAGCACCGTACCGTTGTAGTAAATCGGGAAGTCGCCCGTTGTATCGATGCCCGTTACATCCTTAAAATCAAGCGTTTCCGGCAGTTTTTTGCCGTCTTCCAAAACAGTATCGAGCGCCGCCATTGCCTTCACCATATGACGGATGCCGTAATCCCAATAGGACAACGGCTCAGCATATGCGCCGTCCGGCGCCATTTCAAAGAAGCAGTACGGCAGACCTTCGGCTGCCTTGGAAGCAATATATTCCGTGATTTCCGGATACGCGTCTGCAATGGCAAGCGCACCGACAAGGTTCGAGCCGTTACATACCATATTCCAGTTGTTATTGCCCTTTGTCCAACCGGAGGAAATCTTGCCCTCATAAGCAAGCACCGCCTGCGTCATACCCTTGTCAATCAACCAGCCGGCAATGTTTTCGCGCTCCTGCGCTGTCCAGTCATTGTACATCCAGTCATAAGCAAGACCGAACGCAAAAATGATATGCGCCGTACACAAATAAGCGTCCGAGCCCCAATCCGGCCAGGAACCGACATTTTCAAGCTCTGCATATACAAAATCTCTGTACTTTTGTTCTTTCGTCAGACAGTATGCCGCGATGACCGGCACAATGTTTTTCTTAAACGCCGTGGAGCAATCGTTGATGTTATTACGCGCATTTCTAAAGTACGCCGTATGTCCGATGCGCATCGATTCATCCGCAGAGTCGATGATGGCTTTGCCCCATACATAGCAATCCGGGTCCGAGTCGATCTTTTTTTGAATATCTGCCCAATCGTGCAGGTAAATGCGCGGATGGCTCTTGCGCATTACGTCCGTAATACCGGTGCGCGCTTCACCTTCTACAGTAACCGCATCGAAGTTGACTCTTGTACCGTCCAAGCTGACAATACCTTCATCAAGCGCCTTATCCGGCGATGTCACCTTAACGTTGTCCACCATAATCCAGCTCCCATCCAGTGCAACCGTTACCGCAAAGCGCAAAAGGAAAGACTCCAATTCGCCGACATTGCATTTCTTTTCGGCAACCAGCTCATCCTCTGCATAGGTATACAATCTCTGTTCAACAAAGTCCATTTCCACGCGGATGTGCGTCCAATCCCTAAAATCGTACGGCACATCGGCATTTGCTAATGTCTTTCGTGTTTCTTCGTTTAAAAGAATCAACCGGAAAACAGAATCGCCACCCGAGCTTTTTATATCATACTCCACCGTCAGCTTCGTAAGCCCCTTTGTCGGCACACGAATCTCCATACGCGGTGAGCGCGCTGCCGCTCCCTCCGCCTTTGGGTCATTATGATACATTTTCGCTACCATATTGCCGTCGTCATTGTAGGCAACGATGCGCGCCGTATCATTCGCGGCGTGTGCCGTCCACTTGCCTGTCTCCTTTTTCGGAAATTCGCCTTCCTGGTAGTCCTCGAAATCATCCGAAAGTAAAACAAGCAAGTCTTCATCTCCCTTTGCTGCAAACACACCCAGCGGCAACACGCCCAAAAGCATGACCGCACACAGCAAAAGGCTGATAAGCTTACCATGTAATTTCATACAAAAACCCCTTTCGTATTTCATATCTAATTTTATTTTAACATTGTTTTCTGTTCTTCGTCTATATATATTTCTGCTGTAATTTAGCACAATTCTGCTATAGCAAAAAAGTCGGTCTCACCAATGGAGACCGACTTTTCGATAGTAGAATAATTATTGCACGCGAACATCGATGGTGTAGGTTCTTGCCGTACCGCCAATCATCGCTTCCACATTGATGACTGCATCACCCGTACCAACGAGCATTACATTGCCGGCTGCATCTACGGTTGCAACGCTTGCATTTGTTGTCGAGATATTGAGTGTGGACATATCCAAATCAATTTTCTCGTTTCTGCCATTCACACCGTAAATGACAACCTTGCGCGTATCGCCGACAAGACCGTGAATCATGCCTGCGTAGAATTCACTCGACCATGTAGACTGGTCAGCAGCTTCCTGCTCAGCATTAGCATAAAGACGCACTTCACAGATACCAAGCCACGTTGCACCTTCAAACGCAGTGCCGGTCAGGCGAACAAAACGCGCCTGCTTGTCGCCAAGCTTGAAGACATTTCTATCCGTACCGGAGGTGGTCTTCGCACCTTCATGTGCAACCTCCCAATTTTCGCCGTCGACGCTGACCTCCACCTTGTAGGTGTACGAGCGCGCCGCAGTCAGATAGCCTGCAATTGCGATGGAGTGCACATTTTGAACAGAACCGAGGTCATATGCAATCCAGTGACCAAGACCCTGCGCCGACCAACGGTTGAGCGTGATGCTGTCGTTGATAACGCCATCATATGTACCATCCATCGGATACTTATCCGCCGTCCATTCAATCGAGCTTGTTGCGCTCTGAATGTCAATATAATTTTTCTGTTCCGGCTTCGGACCGTTATACGGCTCAAGCACAATCTTACGAACAGCGTTCACATCGCCGTATACCGCACCGACAACCGTCTTCGTAAAGTGGATGTTGTAGGTCTTGCCCGCTACGGTTACGGTTGCCGGGTTGCCCTGCACCACGGTTGCACCTGCCGTAGCAGTTGCGGTTACCTCTGTCGAGTCGCCCTCTTCTACACCGTAGTAGTAATCGTAAACCTCGCTGTCGAAGAATTTGAGCTCCTTGCCGCCAACCTGCACGCGGATATCCAGCAAATCAATCAGGTTATTGATTGTGGTCTCATCATACTCGGTCGGTTTGTCCGTAATCGAAATCAAGCCGCGGTCATCCCAGAATACGGACTTGCCGAGTGCTTCCACAAGCGCACGGAGCGGAATCACCGTTCTGCCGCCAATGGTCTGCGCCGCAACATCGAGCGTAATGGCTTCGCCGTTTACATACATCTGGTTCGAACCAATCTGCAACTGAATCTTGCTGGACTGTGTTTCCACCGTTACGGTTTCGGTCTTGGAATCCCAGCCTACAGCCGCACCGAATTTCTCAGAAATAAATCTTACCGGCACAAGTGTTCTGCCGTTCTGCACAACCGGAGCGATGTCCAAGTTTGCAGTATCCACATAGGTCTTTGCGCCCTTTGCGTATGCGTTCGGGTTATCGACCATAAGTGCAACAATGTCACCCATCTTCTGCGAGGTGATGTTTGCATTGGAGTCTGCAACCGTCCAGTCGCTTAACTTAGCAACCGGCTGTGCCGGCGGCACGCCCTCGCCCTCGTGGAGCGGAACGAATTCCACCGTCAGGTTAAGCTCTTGCACATTCTCTACATGGATGAAGAGCTTCTGCTCATCGTAGTCCGGCTGAATATCCGGATCCGGGCTGGTCGGCAGCGGCTCTGCCTTCATCACGCCGATTTTCGCATCCGCCGGACCCTGCGTGATGCGGACAAGCATCATCTTCTCGCCCATTTCCAAGAATGCGCTCTTGCCGTCCGCTGCGAGTGTTACGTCTGCGTGTGTGTTTGCAAACCAATAGAATTCGCTCGGCTTATTTGCCTTGATTTCATCCTGAATAATCATGGTTTCACGATTATCCGTGAGCATAAAGCCGCGCTTTGCATCGATATAATCCGCATTGGTCTGCGTCATATCAATGATACCGTACGCCTTGTTGTCGCTCGAATCCGAACGAATCACCTGCGCGTAGTATTCTACCTTCATGTCCGCTTCGCCCTGCTTCGGGTTTGCGATGATTGTATTATTTGCTTCACCACGTGTGTGGTAATACTGGAATCTGCCGCCCTTTTGCTGGTTGATTGTAAAGTAGCCGTCCCAAGCATAGAGGATACCTGCATTCAATCCCGGTGGGTTTCTGCCGTACATATGTACCCAACGCTCGCCTGCCCAGTCGAGGACAAAGCCGCCCGCGTCGTGGTTAATGTGACCTGTACTTGCGTCACCTGCGTGCGCCATGACTACGAGCGCGTTCTGGTCTGTCCAGCTCGAACGCATCGAGATACCGTTTGCGCCGTCCGGCTCGCTTGAGCTGTAGAACTTATCGAGCGCTGCTGCCGGGTCTGCACCCTTCGCATGCTCTGCATCGTACCAAAGGATAGACAAAATCGTGTTGTGATCCTTCGGATGGCCAACCGCTGCATAGTTGTTCACCATGTAAATGTTGTACCATGCATAACGCGGCTTGTCGTACTTTGTAGCAAGCCAGTACAGAATCGAAGACGTCATAATTTCAGGCACGCCGTCACCATAGTTAAACGCCGCTGTTGTACCATTGTAATAAATCGGGAAGTCACCCGTGTTATTTAAACCAACGTTGTTTGTATAGTCCAGTCTTGCCGGAAGCTTTTCGCCGTCTTTTACAGCGGTTTCAAGCGCCGACATCATCTTAATCTGGTAACGCACACCATAGTTCCAATAGCCGACGGTTTCCGCATACGCACCGTCTGCCGATACTTCGACAAAGGATTCCTGCAATGCAAGGTTCGCCTTTGCAAAAATGTACTCGGAAAGCTCCGGATATTCGTCTGCAATCGCAATCGCCATAATGGTGTTGGAGCCGTTACATACGTTGTTCCAGTTGGAAACGGAGTTAATCCAGTTGCCGGTGCCGCTAATCATCTTTTCATAGCCGAGCACCGCCTGAGAGGCACCCTTTTGCACGAGCACATTCAAAACTTTACTGCGCTCTTCTTCTGTCCAGTCGTTGTATAACCAGTCATAAGCAATGGATGCACCTAAAATCAGATGCGCTGTACACAGATAGGTCTTACCGTCCCAATCCGGCCAGCTACCCACGTTTTCAATCTCCTGAAAAAGTCTGTCCTTATAGCGCTTATCCCCGGTAAGTCCATACGCACCGGCAAGCGAAATCATATATGTTTTCGCACGTGTGGAGGACTCGTTGATGTTGTTACGCGCATTCACAACATATTCTACCGGCGCACTGCGTACAATGTTGTCTGCCGTTTCAATCGTACGCTTGTACCAGATTTTATAGTTTTCATCGGTGTCAATCTTTGCGCGCACTGCCGCCCAATCCGTCAGCATAATACGCGGATGCGTCGTGCGCATTTTGTTCACCATACCGATTTTTTCAGTCTCCGGCAATTTCACCTGATCAACCATAAACTCGCCGGCAAGGTTTACGATACCGCCTGCATTCTTATCCGGGGTAGACAATTTGAAGTTATCAATCATCCAGTCACTGCCGTCCGAATGCATTTGACCTACAATACGGAAATCACCGTTCACCGCATCGCCAAGGTCAGCTTTAAACTCTTTATACAATTTACCGCCGACAAAGAGCTTAGCCGTCTTGTTTTCAAAGTCGTAACGCACCTTAATGTGCATCCAATCGTCAAACGTTGTCGGTACAGTAACAGACACCTTTGTTTTCGATGTTTCACTGTCTACAATGTAAACAGACATCGTCGATTTACCGTTTTTACTGCTCTTTACATCAAAATCCAGAACAAGATCGTTTATACCGATAAACGACATCGTCTTACCGAGACGCTGACCCTGGGTTGTATCCGGCGCTGCCGGGTTGCCGTGGTATGCGTGTGCATACTTATTTCCGTCTGCCTGACGAACGTAAATCGGCGCAGTTTCCTTGATTGCCGAAGTACCAAAGCCGCCACTTGGACGCATCTGAACTAATGCATCTACAGCCTGCGCTTCAAAATCCTCATCAATGATTGCAAAGATATCGCCGCTTTCTTCAACAGCGTCCGCTTTGTTTACCGTGCCTGCAATATCATCTAAGGTCATATCCGCATTCGGGTTATAGTTTGCCTGCTTGGTATATATCTTAATGTTATCTAAGAGCATATAGCTGCCGTCAAGCTGGATACTCGAACCAAACCACAAAGACAGTGTGTCAGCATTAAACGAGTTGAGCTCAGTATCTTGCACTTTCTTATCGTCTGCATAAGCAGTTGCAGTAAGCTTCGTGAAATCCACTTCGATACGAATGCGTGTCCATTTCTCAAATTCGCAAGGCGCCATAGGCTTCTTGCTCAGAGTTGCTTTCACATCCTTGTCGTAGAGGTTTACAGAAAGAACCGATTCGCCACCACTCGACTTCACGTCGTACTCGATCGTCATCTGCTTTAAGCCGCGCATCGGAATATACTTTTCCAGACGCGGGCCGCTCGGGCGCTCAGCATTGTTGAGCCAATACTTTGCAACCTTATTTCCGTCGTCTTCTTCAACGGTGATGCGCGCCGTTGCCGTAATGGCGCTGCCGTCAAAGCCCTGCTTTGGCTCGTCACCGACAGAAAAGGCTTCAAAATCCGTTTCAAAGAAGACCGTCTCTGTTTCACTTTCCGCCGCAAGTGCCATCGGTGCACAAACGCCGAAAAGCAACGCGCAAGAAAGCAACACACTGATGATTTTCTTCATTTCACTCACTCCTTTGTTTATGTACAACTTGAACATTATTAACCTATAATCAAATTATAGCATACACATTTATATACCGTCAATGCACAATCTTTCATGTTTTTTGTAAAATCTTTCATACTAAATGTGCCGTACAAACAAAAAAAAGAGGATTGAAATAATCCTCTTTTTTCTAATTGCTCTGTAAAATAGAATTTATGCACCTCTTCGCTTACCGTAACGGTTGCAGGCTGCCCTGTACTGCAGTTGCACCCGCTGCCGCGCTCGCGATGACAGTTATCGTACCCACCGACTCACCTGTCGCAACCTAAAAACTGATTACAGCTTCACAACCGGGTACATAATTTTCAGCTGATTGATTTTCGACTGATATGCCTTTTGCTGTTTATCTTTCATGACCATATCTGCGAGTCGTCCTTTAATTTCGTCGTATGTATAGGTCTTTGCATCATTTTTTGCATTTAACTTAATCAAGTGATAGCCAAACTGCGTTTGCACCGGTCCCGCAACCTCGCCAACCTGCATTGCAAATACAGCCGCGTCAAATTCCGGCACCATCTGCCCTCTGGTAAACTCGCCGAGATTACCGCCGTTTTCAGACGACGGGCACGAGCTTTCCTTATGTGCTGCATCCTCAAAGGAGATTTCGCCTGCGTTGATTTTAACAAGAAGCTCTTTCGCTTTTTCTTCGGAATCCACAAGAATATGGCTTGCATTTACCGATTCACCGGCAGCAAAGTTTTCCTTGTTCTCCTCGTAAAACGCTTTCATTTCTTCCTCCGTTGCCGGCTTTATCGTCTCCAACACCTTGGACATAGCAAAGCTTGTCAGCATATCTTCCTTCACCTTTTGCAGCTGTGCTTTAAATTCTGCATTATACTCGTACATATTCTTTTGTGCGTCCAAATAAAAGAGCTTGTTTGCAATAAGCTGCTCCAATACCATAGCTCTACCCTGCGCATTGTCAAGATTCTGGCCACTCTGCATAAGTCTGGCAATCATTTCATTAACCTCTGCTTCCGTTACGTTAACACCGCCAACCTGCGCTAAAACTTTGTTTTCCATGTTTGTCTACCTCTCTTTATCCAATAAAATTTCACATATCAATATACCACAAATTATGCAAAAAAGCAATGCCATTTACGGCATTGCTTTTAAATGCGTTTTTTTCTAAAACCAACACCCTTACGGGGTTTCCACAAAATTAAACGTATACATCTTATCGCCCACTGTAACAGTTGCAGGGCTGCCCTGTACTACAGTTGCACCTGCTGCCGCGCTTGCGGTAACGGTCGGCACAGCGCCCGGCATTACCGCGATGTTGTAGCTGTAAACCTCGCTGTCAAAGAACTTGACTTCCTTGCCGTCAACCTGCACACGGATATCCAAAAGATTTACAAGCTTCGTAATCGTGTCCGCATCAAAGCTTACCGGCTTGTCGCTGATGATGATAAGCCCTCTGTCATCCCAGAACACCTGCTTACCAAGTGCTTCTACCAGTGCACGGAGCGGAATTAAGGTTCTGCCGCCAATCGTCTGCGCCGGCACATCAAGTACGGTGATATTACCGTTGACATTCATCTGGGCGGAGCCGATTTGCAGCGTGATTTCGTCTGTGCTTGTCTTGACGGATACGGTTTGTGTTGCATCGTCCCAACCGACCTCTGCACCAAATTTTTCTGCGATAAAGCGCACCGGCACGAGCGTTCTGCCGTTTTGTACGAGCGGCATAATGTCAAGATTTGCAGTATCTACATAGGTTTTTGCGCCCTTTGCGTATGCGTTCGGGTTGTCCACCTTGAGTGCCACAATATCGCCAAGTGTCTGCGAGGTAATCATATCAGGCGAGCCTTCCACGCTCCAGGCATCCAGCGGCTGGATCGCCTGCGGTGCCGGAATGCCTTCGCCTTCATGCAGCGGTACATATTCCACGGTCAGGTTGAGATTCTCAATACCCACCATGTGAATCATAAGCTTCTTTTCGTTAATCGCAGCAAGCACCTCTGCCTGGACGTCCGGATTCGGGCTTGTCGGCAACGGTCTTGCATCTACAACCTCAAATTTTGCATCCGACGGTCCTTGTGTGATGCGGACAAGCATTCTGTCGCCGTCCATTTCGAGCATTGCGCTCTTGCCGTCTGCCGCAACGTTGATGTTTGCGGTTGTATTGCTGAACCAATAGAATTCACTTGGCAGCTTTGCCTTGATTTCATCCTGCACTACTAAGGTTTCGCGCATATCCGTCAGCATAAAACCGCGCTTTGCCACTTCGTAATCCACATTGGTATCCGTCATATCAATAATGCCGTACGCCGTGTTTACGCCCGATTCAAAACGGTCCATCGGTGCGTAGTAGTCGACATTCATATCACACAGATCCTGCTTCGGATTTGCAATGATGGTATTGTTTGCCTCACCGCGTGTGTGGTAATAATCGTAGTGACCGCCCTTTTCATAGTGCTTGTGGTAGTACGGCCAAGCATACAGATGACCTGCGCTGAAGCCACCCGGCTCTCTGCCGTACATGTGCACCCAGCGCTTGCCTGCCCAGTCAAGCACAAAGCCGCCGGCATCGTGGTTCATATGACCGGTGGTTGCGTCACCTGCGTGCGCCATAACAACCATAGAGTTTCTGTCCGACCAGCTTGCGCGCATCGAAATACCATTTGCGCCGTCCGGCTCGGTGGACGAATAGAACTTATCCAATGCAAAGGACGGGTCCATTGTCGCCGCGTGCTCTGCATCGTACCATAAAATCGACAAAATAGCGCTGCGGTCCGTCGGATGCGTAACACCTTCATAGTTATTTAAAAGATATGTATTGTACCAGGAATACTGCGGCTTATCGTACTTTGTCGCCAGCCAGTATAAAATCGGGCTCTTGGAAAACGCGCTTGCGCCGTCACCGAAGTTAAAGCATTTTACGTTACCGTTGTAGTAAATCGCGTAGTCGCCCGTTTTGTCCATACCGCGGTTGTTCTTATAATCGAGCGCCGCCGGAAGTGTCTGCCCTTCTGCAAGGCAGGTATCCAGCGCTGCCATCAGCTTGACCTGGTGACGGATACCGTAGTCCCAATAGCTTACGGTTTCTGCATATGCACCGTCTGCGCTGACCTCTACAAAGCACGCCTGCAAAGCGGAGTTACCTTTAACTAAGATATATTCTGCCAGACGCGGATATTTGTCTGCCAGTGCAAGGGCTGCAATCATATTCGAGCCGTTACATACATTGCTCCAGTTGGAAACCTGGTTAATCCAGTTGCTGATGCCCGGGAGTAAGCCTTCGTAGCCAATGACCGCCTGCGACATACCCTTTTCAATCAGCCAGCCTTCGATTTTTGCTCTTTCTTCCTCTGTCCAATCGTTATACACCCAATCGTAAGCGATTGCAAAGCCTAAAATCACATGCGCAGCACACAGATAGGTCTTAGCATCCCAATCCGGCCATTCTCCGCCAACATGCTCAAGCTCTTTCCAGAGTCTGTCCTTATAGCGCACATCCCCTGTAAGCCCATACGCACCGGCAAGCACCATCATATTGTTTTTTGCTCGGGTGGAAGGGGTATTGATGTTGCCACGCTCATTGATAACGTACTGCGCCGGCTCCGTCGTCAGCATCGTATTTGCGGTGCTGATTAAGTTATTGTACCAGATCTGATGGTTGGAATCCGTCTTCACTTTATCACGGACCTCCTGCCAATCGTGCAGGAAAATACGCGGATGGCCCGTACGCATCACCTTGGTCATACCGAATTCTTCCTCAGGCTTTAATGCAACCTGGTTTAAATCAAACTCACCCGTAATCTTTACAAAGCCGCCGGCATCCTTGTCCGGTGTGGTAATCAGCACATTATCCAGCATCCAGTCGCTGCCGTCAGCGGAAATATCGCCGTAAATACGCACATCCATCGTTGTCGCGGTCAAAACGGCTTTAAATTCCTTGTACAGCTTGCCTGCAACGTACACAAACGCCTTCTGCTGCCCGAAATCAAAGCGCACCTTCACGTGCGTCCAGTCCTTAAATGCCGTCGGCACATAGACACTGACAAAGTTTTTCTTTGCAAATTCATCGTATAAAATGATGCCCAATCTGGAATTGCCGACCGTTTCACATTTAATATCCATATCCACGGTCAGCGTATTTAAACCGCGGCACGGAATCGGCTTGCCCATACGCGGCCCGCGGTTGGACGGACTGCCCACCGGGTCGCCATGATAAGCCTTTACATATTTATTCCCATTCGCTTCATACACGCGAATCGGTGCAACGTTGGTTACAGCAAAGTTTTTAAAGCCACCCTCCGAGGTCTTCACGAGCTCTTCCGCCGTCTGGGTTTCGAACTTCTCATCCACAATGGTAATCAAATCACCGCTCTCCGGCAGGGCGTCCGCCTGGTTGTACGGTGCCTTAAGGCTGTCCGGATTGATATACAGACTATCCTCTACGCTGTAGCCCGCCTGTCTTGTGCTGATTTTCACATTGTCAATATGCACGCTGCTGCCGTCCGGGTGCATATTGCCCAAAAAGCGAACATACACCGAATCGTCCGTATATTCCTTAATCGAATTTTCCTTGGTTTTTTCGCCGTTTACATAGGTTGTCGCAAGCAGGTTTTTCAAATCCACGTCCACTTTGATGTGTGTCCACTTGTCGTATTTATATACAGATGCAAAGGACACAAGCTTTGCGCCGGTCTCAACGCCGTACAAATAAGTGCCGAAGGTGGAATCACCTGCCGTCCACTTCACATCATATTCTATGGTAAATGCCTGCAGTCCACGAATCGTTACACGCTCATCAAAGCGCGGACCGCCGGTCCCGGTTGCCTCCGGCGAACGGTAAAAGCGCGCAGCCTTGTTGCCGTCCTCCTCAAAAACCTCTACCACAGATTCCGCCGTTGATACAACAGTCGAAAAATCCTTCGGTTTCTTCCCGACCTCATCGTTTTCAAAATTTGTTTCAAAGAAAACGATTTCCGGTCCGTCCATGCTGACCGGTGCTTCCTTAACGGCAAGTGCCAAAGGCGCACTTACGCCCAAAAGCAGCACGCACGAAAGAAGCATACATAAAACCTTTTTCATTTCCGCTCATCTCCTTAAGTTTTATAATATAATTACATAAATTTTATCATAAACATTTAATTACATAAATTTTAAAATCAGTGTACATTTTAGATGCCAGTCATTTTAGCTAAATTTTGAACTAAAGTTCAAAGCTAAATTATTCCACTTTGCTCCATAGCTAAATAACTCCTTCGGAGTAGCTAAATTAAATTCGCTTAATAGCTGACCGCAGGTCAATTTAGCTACGAAGTAATTTAGCGTGCGTCAGCACATTTAGCTCGCTGC
>JAZSGM010000149.1:0-4827 GCA_045532715.1 Clostridia bacterium | reverse complement strand
GATATATTTGCTTCGCAAATGTGAAATATCCGATAAATCGGATGTGAATGATAAAAAGCCGTCTCAGTGAGACGGCTTTTTTCCATAACATTTCCTGTAAGGAAATATATCACATGCTCGACAGAACATATATCACACGCCGACAGGCGTATATCACTCGCTCGTAAGAGCGAATTTCACTGCGCTTATCCCTTGGGATAATGCGCTTAACTGTCTTTTTGTATTTGTTCGCGAAACCGGCGCGGTGTGATGCCGCAATCCTCGATAAATATGCGGTTAAAGCTGCTTTGGTTTTTAAAGCCGCAGCGCAGCATAATTTCCGTGATTTTCAAATCTGTGTTTTTCAAAAGATTCTTTGCCTCGGCAATGCGCAGAGAATTTATATACTCCCGAAAGCCGTAACCGAGCTTTTCGGAAAAGATTTTTGTCACATAGCTTTGGCTGATAAACAGTGCCTGCGCGACAGCGCGCGTGCTGATATCCTCGTCTGTAAAATGTGTGCTGCAATAGGTCAGCACACGCTGTATGACCTCGCTGCCCGCGTCAAATTCCGTGTGCAGCGTAAGCCTTTGCAAAAGCTCACCGACCACGCCTGCAAGATAGGCGGTTGCGATGTCCTCGTGTGCCGTATCCTTTAAGGAAAACACCTCCACAATTCTGCTTAGAATCGGCAAAAGCGCACCTTCATCCTTGCAATACGGTACATCCGGCTTAAAGGTCAGCAGTGTCTTTTCGTATTTAGGAACAGCGTCCGGCGAAAACATAATGATAATTGCCTCTGCATCCGGTGCAGTTTCATAGGCATGGATGCTGTAGGGGAACACCAGACTGATTTCCCCCGTCCTTAAAACACGCTCACAACCGTCTATGGTCATGTGTATTTCTCCTGAAAGCACATAGACAAGCTCTGCGTGTGTATGAAACATCGGCGGAAAGCCGCGAAAGCCGTTTACGCGCTTGGCATACATACGCAAATCGTTTTTTTCAAATACACCCTTCAACCATATCCACCTCCGAACAGTGTGATTTTTCATTGCTTTTTTATAGTTCTACGGCTTGAGTATAACCGAAAATATGCTATAATTCAAGTATAAAATGAAAAATAAGGAGAAAAGTACTATGACAAAATTCATTCCATACCCATTTTATCACGATGATGTACCGATTGACATTTCCTTCGTGTTCGAAAATGAAAAGCCGGCCGGCAAGCACGGCTTTTTGAAGGTCGACGGCAGAGATTTTGCCTTCGAGGACGGCACAAAGGTGAAATTTTGGGGCACGAACTTCAACGGCTGGGGCTGCTTTCCGGAGCACGATTATGCCGAAAAGCTCGCGAAGCGCCTTGCAAAAATCGGCTTAAATCTTGTGCGCCTCCATCAGCTCGATGCCGACTGGCACACGCCGAATATTTTTGCCTTTACCAAGGGCAAGCGCGTGACGGGCGCGCAGCTGGACCCGGAGAGCATGGACAGACTTGACTATCTTTTGTACTGCTTAAAAAAAGAGGGTATTTATGCCTATATGGATATGTACACCTACCGCACCTTCCGTTCGGACGAGGGTATTTTGGGTACGGCAAACCGCTCAACGCAGGCAATTTTTGATGATCGCTTAATCGAGCTGCAAAAGGAGCATTGCGTGAATTTGTGGACACACGTAAATCCATACACCGGGCTTGCCTACTGCGACGACCCGATGTTTGTATTAGCAGAAATCGTAAATGAGTGCGATTTGTATCACAAAAACTACTTCCCGCCCGCTGAGCCGTACAGAACAGAATTTTTAGAAAAGTTTGATGCGTGGCTTTCGGAAAACAACATTTGTAAAACAGCCGCGGATTTTGATTTAGAGGACAAAGAAAATGAAACGCTGATTGATTTCAAAACCTACTTGCAGGAAAAGTATTATCACACGATGATGGACTGCATGCGCGCCTGCGGCGTAAAAATCCCGATTACGGGCACGAACTGGGCAAGCACGCCGGAAAATACAAAAACACAGCTTGTAACGGACTATTTCGACGACCATCCGTATATGTACGACTGGCGTTGGAAGGAGTTTGAAAAGCACTGCGCAAACATCGCGGTAACACAGAGACCGGATTCGTACTTAGCAAGATGCATCAAGCTGACCGGCATCGACCGCCCGACCTACATTTCCGAATGGGATATGCCGTGGCCGAACGAATACCGCGCAGAGGGCACGCTCTACAGCGCGGCATACGGCTTGTTCCAGGGTTGGTCCGGCTTTGCAATTCACACCTATTCGTATACAGCAAGACTTGAGCGTATGCAAATGCTCGGCAAGGAAATCTTTGCCGAAAAAATTGGCGGCGTACCGTACCGCCAGGGCATATTCTCGACCTGGAACGACCCGGCAAAGTTTGGTCTTTTCTACCACGCTGCACTGATGACACGCCGCGGCGATGTTGCACCGGCAAAGAATTTTACGAAAATCAAGCCGCTTTCCCGCAGTGAATGGGATGAAGACATCATGAAAGCCAACTTCGAAAAGACCGGCATCGTTGCCGACACCGAAATCGGCGGCGTAGCTTCCGAGGCGACAGTGGACAAGGAAATTTTATCCGATACAGGTGAGCTTTACATCAACCGCGAGAAAAACTACGGCTGGATTGATACCGATATGACCAAGTGTGCCTATGGTTTTCTTTTAAAGAACGGCCGCATCGACTTAAAGGGTATGTCTGTCGAGTGTGAAACGGATTTTGCGGTTATCGCTTTAAGCTCGCTGACCGAAGACAGCATTGCACACGCGGACAATCTGCTTTTAACCACGGTCGGTAGAGCGCAGAACACCGATGCAAAATTCGAAGGCGATTTAATGCTCGACTACGGTAAGCCGCCGGTGCTCGTTGAGGTTATCAAAGCGACCATCGAAATCGAAACCGATGTGGAGGGTCTTGTTGTACACGCCATCAGCCCGGAGGGCTTTGAAATCGGCAAGATAGATACGGTTTATGAAGACGGCAAGCTCAAATTCACCCTCGGTGAAAACACGCAGTCTATGTATTATTTGATCCAAAAAGCATAAGCAAAAGGGCTATTTGGGCGCCATACTTCATTGGCGGCAAACCGGCATACAGCAGTATAGCCGGTTCACCGCCGCCTCGTCTTGCATCCCAAATATCACCTTTTGAGAAACTCACCCCTGCATACAAATTGGAATTTTTATATTTGGCTCCACTGTGTAAGGGGAGCTGTCGAGCAACGCGAGACTGAGGGGTTGTAAAAATACAATCCTCCCTTACACAGGGAGGCATAATCAGATTCATAACAAAAAGGAGCAAGAATTATGTTAAAAATCGGCTGGTCTACCAAAGATGTAACCACAGACAAACCGATTGCCATTCCGGGGCAATTTCACATTCGCATCGCTAAGGGATGCTTAGATTCTTCTATCGTTTGCGCGCTTGTCATCGACAGCGGTGAGGATTTGATTATTTTCCTGCAGGGCGACCTGGGCTCGGTCAACTACGGCGTGCTTGATGAGATTCGAGGTAAGGTGAAAAAGAGAATCCCTGCAATCGATACGAGCAAAATCGTGATGAACGCAACACATACACACTGCGGTCCGCTTTTGGCGGAAGGGGAAAACTTGGGTACATGGGGTACGCTTTCCACCCTGCCGCACGAGGGCGTGGAAATTACGCCGCCGGGCGAGTACCGCGAGTTTTACACCAATCAGGCGACGGATGCCATCTGCGAAGCGTACGAGGGCAGAAGTGAGGGCAGCTACAGCTATGGCTACGGCTATGCCGTTGTGGCACATTCGCGCCGTCCGGTGTATTTTGACGATGTATCTGTTCGTCCGGGCGCCGCGCCCGGCAATGTCGACGGACACTGTAAGGCATACGGCAACACAAACGATGACAACTTTTCGCACTACGAAGCAGGCGCAGACCATTATATCAATCTGCTGTATACCTTTGATAAGAACGAAAAATTAACCGGTGCGATTATCAACGTGCCGTGTCCGTCACAAAATTCAGAGATGGAGGAGTATTTCTCCGCCGATTTTTGGGGCGATGTACGCGCTATGCTCAAGGAAAAATACGGCGACATTCACATTATGGCGCAGTGCGCCGCAGCAGGCGACCTTTCGCCGCGCGCTTTGCACTACAAGGCTGCACAGGACCGCCGCTACCGCTTGAAATTCGAAGATTTTACGCCGGACCCGCGCGCGAAATATCCGGTTGAATTGTACAACCGCCGCGATATTGCGCTGCGCATCTGTGATGCGTTTGACGAGGTGTATTCCTGGGCGCAGAAGGAGAAAATCACGGATTCTGTTGTAAAGCACACCGTCAAAACCATCGAGCTCGACCGCCGTATGGTCACCGACGAGGAATATGCAATCGCTCTTGCAGACCACGAGCGCTTTAATGCAGAGCCGTTTGTCCCGTCGACGGATAAGTCGCCGGAGGAAAATCTGTATTGGAACACCAGGCAGATGACGACGAGAAAGCGCCGTATCCGCACGCTTGCGCGCTACGAGGAGCAAAAAAATCAGCCGACACTGCCAATGGAAATGCACATTATCCGCCTTGGCAGCATTGCCTTTGCAACGAATACCTTTGAGCTGTTTATGGATTATCAGCACCGTATACAGGCGCGCTCGCCGTTTGAGCAGACCTTTATCGTACAGCTGTGCGGCCAGCCGAAGGGTTTTGTCGCAGGCAGTTATCTCGCAACCGAGCGCGGCTTTAACAACAGAAGCTACAGTGCAAGCGTGTACTGTAACCAGGTCAGCGTCAAGGGCGGCACACAGCTTGTGGAAGAGACGGTTGCGGAATTAAAGAAATTGGCG
>JAZSGM010000033.1:0-7415 GCA_045532715.1 Clostridia bacterium | reverse complement strand
ACTCGGCCAACCTTGACGGCGGCGGCAGCACACGTCTGATGGTGAACGGCAAGGTGGTGAATCGCCCTTCCGAGGACAGGGCGGTACCTGTAGTAATTGCTGTTTGGCTTAATAAAACTGAAGAAGAAACGCCTGCGGAAGAAGATTACGACTACGGTTTGCGATTTGATTTTGAGCAGGCGCACAAGACGAACTTCCGGAATTACCGCAGGGGAAAAGTCGAATATCTTGTCGCACACTATGACGGAAACAATGGTGCAAGCGCACAGAACAATATCGACTATTATGAAAATACGCCCAACGTAGGTGCAAGCGCGCATTATTTTGTAGACGAGCTTTCCGTGGCGGAACAGAGCGTCAAGGAAGGGCATTGTGCATGGCACTGCGGTACAAACGATACATACAAGCATCCGTACTGCCGAAATGACAACTCTATCGGCGTTGAACTGTGCGCAGAGAACAGAAACGGTAGCGGCAGACCGGCAACGGACAAAGGGTGGTACTTCACAGAAGCGACTGTTCAGAACGCAGTGAAGCTGTTCAGATATCTGATGAAAAAGTACAATGTGCCAATCGAAAACGTGCTGCGTCACTACGATGTGACCGGGAAAATATGCCCGGCGCCGTTCGTCCAAGACGAAAGTGAATGGGAGCGTTTCAAAGCGATGCTGGTGGCAGAAGAAGAACCGGAGGAATATACCGAGCCGGCAGATATTGTGCTGCAGTTGAAAATTCGTGGACTTGTGCTCGATACGGAAGGAATGCTTGCAGAGATGCAGGCAAATCCGAACGGCAGGCTGTATTGGCTTGCAAGGAAATCCCTTGCCTATATGCGTGAAAAGGAGTGATTGAATTATGTCGATTACGCAATTTAATACACAAATGAATAAAAAGCTGTCCGGCATGAAGCAGGCGCAGCCGGCAGCAGTTATCCAAAAAAAGCAGGGAAACACCGGCATGAGCGCTGATATGCTCGGCATGCAGAATCAGCTGCGAAATATGCAGGGTGTGCAAAAAGTGAAAACCTTCGACAATGCCTATAACAACTACCTGCAGAAAAGCGCACCGGCTGCACTGCAGCCTACAGTCGTGACGCCGGCGTTCAGCAATGACGTGGATTACGCCGCGCAGATCCAGCAGCTTGCAGCTATGCCGGTGACAGCAGAAAACAAGGCATCTATGCAAAAGCTTCTTGCCGGGCGCAACGCAAAAATAGCTGCAGGCGGCGCGGCATTGGCGCAGTATGCAAATGATGATGTTACAAAAACGGCACAACAGTATCTGAAGCAGTATGCGCCGGCTGATGCTGGTACGGCAATGTATTACGACCGCGCGGATGCGCTTGCCGATGAGAATTATACTGCAGCAGAGGCGAGCCTCGCGAAACAGCAGAGTCTGCAGCTTGAAAATATGAAGCGCACTTATGAGCAGGCACGGCGCGAAGCTGACCTTGCTTATGCTATGAAATCTCGCGCGATAGAGAATGTACTTGCCAATCAGGGGCTTGGCAGAGGACTCGGCGCTGCACCGTCCAGCGGCTATTCGGAGACGGCGCGTATGGGCGCACTTGCGGATTATGCAAACAGCATCAATCAGACCTATGCACAGCAGGATGCAGCTGCGCGTGAACTTGCGGCACAGTATGAGCTGCAGCGTATGCAGGCGATGCTGGAACGCAATGCTGCAAAGCAGAACACACTGCTTGCACGTGCCAATCAGGCAAATGCCGATCGTGAATTTGGTTTGGCGGCGCATCAGTTTAATACCGGACTCGGTGCCGAGGATGAGGCGCGCAAGCTGCAGGCCTTGCAGATTGCATTTGACGAAGCATACCGGAATAAGGTGTTTGACTACGGCAAAGAACGCGACGCCGTAGATGATGCGCGGTGGCTCGAAGAATTCGACTATGGAAGAGAACGTGACTTGGTTGAAGATTCGCACTGGCAGGCGGCACATGAGTTGGACAGATATAATACGTACAACAAGTCTTCTGGTCGCGCTGCGCAGCCTGTGACCGTGGAAGATTCGTATGATGCGGCGTTAGCTGCGCTGTACGGTGAGGATGAAAGTGTCTGGGAACAAGCATTGCGAGCACCATTGGCAGATGATGAAATTAAAAGAACAGTTGGTTTTGACGAAAACGGCGATGTAGTTATAAAAACTTATCCAAAGATACTAATGCCTCGTGGAAGTGCAGCTGCAAACAACGCATCAAGAGACTATCAGCCATCTTGGCAAGTGGCAGGTTGGAATAGTTCAAGTAGTTTTAAATAAGAAAGAGTGATACAGATGGCATTAAAAAACAATTCGTGGAAGAGCAGCACAGTTCTTGGTACCAAAAAGAACGAAGAACAAAACGAACCTATAAAATTTAAGCAGGGGGCAAAAAAGACGACCTCTGTATCCAATGCTGCGCCCGGACAATTTGTTCAAACAACTAATACAAAAGTAAAAAAGAGCACCACCGGAAACGGTGGTGCTACACCGGTGCGCAGAAATGCTGAAACTACAAGCAAAAAATTTGATTTCAAAGAAGCACAATCCGGTCGAGCAAAATACGAAAAAGCGCTTAGAGATTTCGGTAATAGCAAATTGCCTATCCGAGAACGTTATGACGCTATGCCGAGTATTCATAATAGGGCAGTATGGAAGTCTGTCAAACCAAAGCAGTCGGAAGATGGGTATATCAAGCCTTCGGACGTATTTAAAGCAACAGACGAAAATTGGCAGTCTGTCAAAAGAAGATTTCAATCGGTTTTTGTACGGATGGCACAAACCAATCCGGATGAAACGGTAAAGCCGTATCATTATGATACAGAAGAAGAATACTTTGCGGCATACAACACAAAAAAAGCAGAATACGAAAAGTTAAAGAAGGAGTATGACAGTCTTGCTCCGCTCGTAAATCATTGGGCGCTTGAGCGCGCAACGCTTTCCGACAAGCAGCGCACGCCTGAATATTACGAAGAGCTTGCACAAAGCGATCCGAACAAACAAAAAATTGTTGATGAGGTACATCGAAAATTATACCAAGACGAACTCATGCTAATCGAGAATGCACCTCTTTTGCGAGATTCCACGAATCAAGTAAATCTTGTGGAAACGGTCTTTAACAAGGGAAGAGATTTGCTGCAAAGTAAGGAGTTAGAAAATTTTCCGGATCGAATTGGTCGCATTTTGATGATGACCGAGGAGGAAAGACAGACGTACGATTATTATTTCAGCCGTGGTGATTATGAAACTGCTTCGAAGTATCTCGAGGTCCTTGAGGTGCGCTTGAATGATGCATGGGGAGCTTACAAAGCAAATGCTTATATGAACAATCCTGAGCATAGTGAGATGGAAAAAGGCGCACACGCAATTGCTACCAATGTTACTGCGGGTGTAAAGGATTTCGGGACCTCATTAAAGCAGGTCGGGAAGACGGTTGGCTTTGGCAATATTTTGCCGGAGCAGCGGAGAGTATATGAATCAGAAGCAGAAGTGTTGGCGGCGCGCTCGGCAGCGCCTGTGCGCTTTGCTGCGCAAACTGCGCGCAGCGTTGGCAATATGGCACCTTCAATCGTTTTAAATGCTGTGCTTCCGGGTAGCGGTATTTTTGCACAAACGATTTCTGCTGGCGGACAAAATTACCGAGCTGAACGCCTGAAGGGAACGTCGCATGCCAAAGCTTCGTTGTACGGCACAAGCACGGCGCTTGTCACCTTGTTCACGGAGACGTTGTTTAATGGCGTTGCATCTTTGGGTAGCGGTGCTGTAACGCGCGTTTTTGGCGAGCACGCAGATGATTTTTTAACCAAAACAGTGACGAAAGTAGCAAGTTCTCCAAAAGTGCAAGCGCGAATCAAAACGATTCTTGAACTGGCCGGCGAATCGTCCTCAGAAATGCTTGAGGAAATGTTTGAAGCCGAAGCGGATACGCTTATTCGAAATGTCTTGTTTGATGAAAACGGAACTTTAAACCCGTTTTCGGCAGATAAATTTGAACAGGGCCTGCAGGGTGCGTTTTCATCTCTCGTGCTAAATATGCTCGGGGTACGTAATCGCCATGCGACAAATATCGCCGAATTTAAAGATTTAGCAAATACAGGAATTATGCAGGGGCTTGCAAATACGGTCGGTGCGGTTAAGAAAAAATATGCCGACAAACAAATCGGCGTACTTGAAGCATTTCGTTATATGACAACATTTGATGCGCAGGAGTTTGACGATTTGTCGCCTGCAGCGCAGGAAGTTATTATACAGGAATTTGCTGACCGTCCGCAGGAGCTGCAAAGCTTTATTCGTCAGAAGAGCACGATTGGGACTATGTCGAAGACAGCACAGAAAACAATGGATGATATGCTGTCAACTTTGGAGAAAAAGACAACTCAATCCATGCAAGGGAAGATTGTGCCTAATATGGATGACAATGTGCGTTCTGAAGTTTTGAAACAAAAGAAAATTACAACCGTTGCGGCAAAAAAAAGTCATAAAATAAACTTGACTGATACGGATGTTGCATTGCTTCAAACCAAGTATAAAAGTGCTGCCAGGCCTATTTTGAGACGAATTGCAGAACAGTTTGGTTTGTTGGGTAAAAAATTCGATAATAGGGATATTCAATTGGAGTTTGTATATTCGAGCAATCGCTTGAGGAAAAGTATAAATTACCAGCATAAAGAATATGACACTTTTGCAAAAATGCTGACTGTGTTTGATGACGTTGTCAAAAATGCCGTTGGCGTGGAGGTGCACAAAGATAAGTACGTTGGAACAACAAGGGAAAATCCGGATTTGATTAATACCTATGTTCTTGCAAGTGGTTTTAGAGATGGCGATGAATTAATACCTGTGCAATTAGAGGTCAAGGAATTTTTAGGACAAGAAAATGTTCTGTACCTCACAGTATGCCTAAAGAACAAAAAAGGAAGCCGGACGGTTAATGATAGCCCCCAGAATAAATCTGGCAGCGATATCACTGCGCCTACAGCTTCCACTGTTAGTATATCCGAAATTCTCGAAAATGTCAACCCTGAATATGGTGACTTTTTGAAATACTTTCCAGACAGCATGTTATCTGAAGAACAGATTAAGGCGAAAAACGTCGCACTTGTTAAAGAGGCGGAATACTTGGAAAGCATACACAAAGACGGCTCACCCCCAAAATCCGGCACGGCACAAATGTATATCGATGCTGCGACGGATGTGCATTTTCCAAATAAGGCCGCTGCACAGGAGAAGGCGGAACGTGTGAAGCAACAGGATTTTACACCTGCACCTGCAGCTGCGGAGTCGCCAATGGACAATAAGGATGTTGCCGCGATTGTAAACGAGGACGGCAACGAGCGAGCAGATGATATTGAACTACAGTATTCGCAGCGACTGAAGGGCAAAAACGCGATGCTGTTCAAGGATTTGTCGCGTGTGCTCGATTATGTGTGCGACAAAATGCCCGGGGTACGTGCGTTCTGGCGTGACCGCATCGAAAGACCGTTTGCTCTGGCGAAAGCAGCATTTACAAGCCGTACGCGCTCTGCCCTGGTGGAGTTTAAAAAGACAGTGGATGCGCTTGATATTCGCATCGGCAGCAAGGAAAGTGCAGCTGCGCAGTGGTACGGCGAAGGGTATCGCACGGTATGGAAGAAGAATCCGTCCTATGAAAAAGGCAACGGTCAGCCAAAGGTGGTCGCCGAAAAAGAAGCATATACGCTTGCGGATTTAAAACGCGATTTTCCGAACAAGTGGCAGAATATTGTTAGGCTGGATGAGGCCTGTCGCACATTGTATGACAAATATTTTGTCGAATTAAATACAATGCTTGAAAAGATATATCCGGATGTGGAGGTGCGTATTCAGAAGGAAATTCTCGAACACGAGCGCTCAATAGAGTACATTGCTGAGCTGCCTGATAGAGTGCGTACACGTATCGCCGGCCTTGAGAGCGACATCGCTTCAATCGAGCGCAACCTTGAGGAACTGAGACGCCGCAGGGATAGTGGTAGCGATATTTCAGAAACACTCGATGCGTTGGAAGAACGCCGCAGTACAAAACAGTCGGAGCTTGATGCGCTGAAAAGGAAGGACACTAAAAAAGCGGCAAGCATCCAGCAGCAGGCGCAGAAGGCGTTGGATAAAGCCGATATGCTAAAGGCAGAGAACGCCGAATATCTTGAACGTTTGATTGCAAGGGAAGAAAAGCGCCTTGCGGATAAAAAAGCTGTGCTTGCCAAAGAGCAGGAAGACCTGTCTGATGCAGCAGTTCTCAGAAATGCCGCGGATATAGAGCGCCACCGTTCGGAAATTGCACGCTTAAAGAGAGGACTTGAAGACGGCGAGTTGCTCCGTGGAAAACGTCTGGAAAAGCGACAGGACTACTATCACCATTTCCAGGAGATGGCAACCGGTTTTAGTGGGCTTGCAAACATTTTGTTTGCCTCGGACGAAATCGACCCGCGCCTGGTCGGGGTATCTGACGGCACAAAGCCGAAAACAAAGTGGGAAGGCTTTATGCAGCGTCAGGGTCTCGGCGCGTACGACGCAGATGCGGTCGGCGGTATGCTGAAATACATTCAGGCAGCAGAGTACAAGCTTGCGTTTGACCCGGTTATTTCGGATATGCGCTCTGTGATTAAGACGCTTGCCGAGGACACCAGTCAGACAAGAAATGCAAATGGATTTATTCTCTACCTCACGCGCTGGACAGATGCACTTGCCGGCAAGTCAAATTTTCTCGACCGTCCGCTGCAGGAAATTACGCAGCGAAAGGTGACAAAGGCGCTGAATTGGCTGAACAGCCGCGCGAAGGGAAATACCATCCTTGGATCTTACCGCAATTTCTTCGCGCAGTTCATGAACCTGCCGAACGGCTTTTTGTACATCCAGGATATGCGCGACTGGGGCATTGGCATTAAAAATGCACTTGCTACCATCAACAAAGATTCAAAAGCAAAGGCAACGATTTCGCAAAGTGCATTTTTGGGAGAGCGTTACATAAGCGAGCTTGTGGACAGCTTTAAGGCCGGCAAAGTCAGAGAAGCGTTCAAAACACCGAAAAAGGCAGCAATTATGATGATGAATGCCGGGGACAAATTCACGGCAAATATTATCTGGAACGCGGCATATGCGCAGGGTAGGCGCGAGCGTGCAGCGATGCTTGCAAAACAAATTGCAACGCTGGAGCATAAAGCTGTTCGGACAGCTGATGAATCATCAACTCTTGCGGTGTTAAAACAAGAGTTGAAAACTCTTAAAGAAAACAAAATACCTAATGCCGACCTGATAGCGCACGCGGATGATGTCACGCGCCGTTCGGTTGCCGGTCGAGGCATCGGCGAAATGCCGCCGGCAATGGAATCGAAGTGGCTCAATCTGATTGCGCCGTTCCAAGTCGAGGTAAACAATACCTGGAATGCGCTAATGCAGACTTATCGCGG
>JAZSGM010000229.1:0-28610 GCA_045532715.1 Clostridia bacterium | reverse complement strand
AAGAATACAACTAAAAACAAAACTGACTCCGCTTGAAAAACGAAGTCAGTATGTTGCTTAGAATTTAATTATTGCTACCATTAGGTGCTTTTTTGTGCTGTCTGCACAAATTGGTGCAGTTCAAATTGCAAGTGCTTTTTTCAACGAAATAAATCCTTTCAGGATTTGTGAAATACACTTCGTGCGTGAAATATTGCTACGCAATGTGAAATACACCTGCGGTGTGTGATAAAGGATTTATTTCATTTCACAGAAAAGGAAGCTTTCTATTTCACAATTTACGAAGTAAATTATTTCACATCAACGAAGTTGATATTTCACTAAAACCCCTTGCATCTATTTTGTAGCCGAAAGCCACGAAAAAGCGTACTGAATTTTTCAGTACGCTTTTTTCAATGCTTTGAAGTCTTTTTAGGAAAATCAGTTTTGGAACAATAGAGTAAATGTCAAGCAATTTTGAACCATAGAAAAATGGACATTATGGTATGATTTTATCTTGACAAACAAGAATAGTTACGATATTATAGAAATAAATTCTACCAATTCAAATATAAATAGAAAAAAATTCTGAAAGAGAGAAAAATATGGTTATTGCAAAAATACATAATGTGTTTAAAAATCTTACAGATACAGAGAAAAAGATTGCGTCTTATATTTTAGAGTTTCCGGAAAAGATTGTTAATATGACAGCAAAGGAACTTGCAAGTGCTTGTGGTACAGTTCCGTCAGCGGTTAATCGCATGTGTAAATCTATTGGAGTGGAAGGCTTTGCAAAACTGAAAATTTCTTTGGCTGTTGCAGTTGGCAAGGAAGGCTACGATGAAAAGTATATTCCATTTGATAAAGAAGATACTCCAAAGATGATTTTCAATAAGGTTTTTAATTCGGGCATGAACACACTTAAAAGCACCTATCAAATGATTGATTTTTCAAAAATAGATGAAATATCAAAAAAAATTGCATCAGCGCAGCGCATTTTTATATTCGGTGTGGGTACATCTTCTGTGGTTGCAGTTGATGCAGCTTATAGAGTTTCTCAGCTTGGCGTTCAGGCGTATGCTTACACGGATATTTTACAAATGAATGTTATGGCAAACAATATGAAAAACGGCGATGTTGCGTTCGGAATTTCGCACAGTGGAAGAACAAAAGCAGTTGTTGATGCAATGCGGAATGCAAAGCAAGCAGGTGCCACAACGATAGCATTAACCAGCTTTACAAAAAGTCTATTATATACAGAGAGTGATTATTCAATTTCGGTGTATGCTGATGAAAAAAATTATCCTGTCGAAGCTGTATCAGCCCGTATAGCACATATGTGTGTAGTTGATGCGCTTATGCTGACAATAGCTTCTCTTAATTATGAAGATTATTCAAAACATATTTCTTTAAGAAATGCTGCCCTTGATGGCATAAGATATTAAAATAGAAATGAGGTATAATAAAATGAAAAACAAGGTTATTCTGATTTCAATTGATGGCATGCGTCCCGATGGACTTATTAAATGTAATAATCCTTATGTTGATGAGCTAAAGAAAATGGCATCTTATACTTTCGATGCAAGAACAGTATTTCCGTCTGTTACACTTCCGTGCCATATGTCAATGTTTCATAGCGTTCCACCGGAAAGACACGGAACAACCACTAATACATATATGCCGCAGGTGCGTCCCATTAACGGCTTGTTTGAACAGCTAAAAAACGCAGATAAGGTATCTGCCATGTATTATGGTTGGGAACCGCTTCGAGATATTTCCAGACCAGGTTCTCTTAAGGAGTCCGGATATACAAATGCGTATTCGTTTGATTATACTGATGCAATGTTGACCGACAGAGCGCTTAGTTATATTAATGTAGCAAAGCCTGATTTTGTGTTTCTATATATGGTTGAAACGGATGAAAAGGGCGGACATGACAATGGATGGATGAGTGATGTATATCTGGATTACATTAACCGTGCAATCAGCAATGTTAAAAGAGTGATTGAAGAAACAAACGGAGAATATACCGTAATTGTAACAGCCGATCACGGTGGGCATGACAGATCACATGGAAGTGATATGGATGAGGATATGACAATACCGATGTTTTTTTACGGTCCTCAATTTGTAGCCGGAAAAGAGCTTAGCGGTGTAAGTATTCTTGACATCGCACCGACAATTGTTGACATTATAGGGGTTTCCCCGGCAAATGAATGGGAGGGAAAATCGCTTATAGGCGATGCAAAGGAATGAGTGTTTTTACGACTACATTAAATCAGATATCTTTTCTTTTTGGATTTATTGTTATAGGGTACATACTTGTTAAACTTAAAGTATTACCTGAAAATTCGGCTGCAGTTTTATCCAAACTGGAAAACACAGTTTTTATCCCTGCGCTTGTTATGGGAACATTTATCGAAAATTTTACCCTGGAGAGAATTGGTGCTGCGTGGAAACTGTTATCCGTAAGTTTTATAATAGCTTTTATTACGATTCCTTTTGCAATTTTGGTTTCCAAATTGGTTACAAAAGATAAGTATATTCAAAAAATTTATACTTATGGGTTATCATTTTCGAATTTTGGATTTATGGGAAATGCAGTGGTAAGCAGCTTGTTTCCGGATGTTTTTTTTGAATACCTGATTTTTACACTGCCTTTGTGGATATTTATATATCTTTGGGGAGTGCCAAGACTTCTTATTGCAGATTCAGGGAAAAAACAAACATTTTCGGGATCTATGAAATCTTTTGTTAATCCTATGTTTATAGCGATGCTGATAGGTATGTTGATTGGTCTTTCAAATATTCATCTTCCGGAGTGGACTATATCACTTATAAATGTATCGGGAGATTGTATGTCACCGATTGCCATGATTCTTACCGGAGTGGTTGTATCATCAATATCCCTGAAAAAAACTTTTTTAAATGTAAGAATTTATATTGTTTCGACGATAAGGCTTATTATTATGCCAGTCCTTTTCATAGCAGTGGCATCTTTTTTCAAAATTCCTGAAACAACCTATATCTGTGCACTTTGTTCCCTTGCAATGCCTCTGGGGCTCAATACTATTGTTATTCCGAGTGCGCTTGGTAAGGACACAACGGTTGCAGCAGGTATGGCGGTAATTTCTCATTTGCTTTCTTGTATAACGATTCCGTTAATTTTTTCGATAATATAGAACAGATCATCAATGACAAAAAATTCAATAAATGTCATCTAAACCATTCGGCTCTTCCAAGAAAAAACAGTCATCGTCAGATGGCTGTTTTTCTGTTTACGGCACAAACTGCCCCCATATATCTTTTAAAGGTTATGAGCCGGCGAACGTGGCTCAGACCAAAAAATCAACAAACAGTTGTAAATTTTTCTCTCCCGTGATAAAATAGACGCAAAAGCAAACGGGAGGCCTAAATAATGTTCAATGCTGAAAAGGTAAAAAATGAATGTATAGAATGGATTCGCAATTTTTTTGAGGAAAACGGTAAGGACTGCAATGCCATCGTCGGCATCTCCGGCGGCAAGGACAGCTCCATTGCTGCAGCACTTTGCGTTGAGGCGCTCGGCAAAGAGCGCGTAATCGGCGTGCTGATGCCCTGCGGTGAGCAGCACGATATCGATATGGCCCGCCTTTTGGTTGAGCATCTCGACATTCGCAGCTATGAGATTAACATTAAAGCTGCTGTAGACGGACTTTTATCCGCGATGCCGGCAGACTTTGAAATCACCCCGCAAACCAAGCAAAACATTCCCCCGCGTATTCGCATGTCCACACTTTATGCTGTAGGACAATCCAATAACGGCCGCGTCTGCAATACCTGCAATCTTTCCGAGGATTGGGTAGGCTATTCCACACGCTACGGCGATGCAGCCGGTGATTTTTCGCCGCTTTCCCATCTGACCGTAACGGAAATCAAGCAAATCGGTCACCTGCTCGGACTGCCGGAGGTTTTAGTGGAAAAAGTGCCGATCGACGGACTCTGCGGTAAAACCGATGAAGAAAACCTCGGCTTTACGTATGCGGAATTAGATGTTTACATCCGCACCGGCATCATCGAGGATGCCGCAAAAAAAGAGCTTATCGACCGCAAGCACAAAATGAATTTGTTTAAGCTGCAGCTGATGCCGAGCTTTAAACCGGAAATTTAAGCAAAAAAATCCAACCTTACGGTTGGATTTTTTTGCTTATTTATTTTGAAAATACGATTTTACTAATTTGATTGCCACCGGCGACAGAAGCGCAACCGCAATCAAGTTTGGAATAACCATCAGACCGTTAAAGGTATCGGCAATACTCCACATCAGCCCCAAATCTGCCGTAGCACCAAGGATCGCAACCGCGGAATACACCAGCATAAACGGTTTGTTAATCTTTGAACCGAAAATAAACTCAACACAGCGGGTACCATACAAGCCCCAACCGAGAATGGTTGAAAAGGCAAAACAGCACATTGCCAATGCCGTAAATATAGAAACCCAGCTGCCATACGTTGAGGTAAAGCCGCTGATTGTCAGTTCTGCGCCGGCCGCTACACCGTATTGCAGATTCACATCGCTACAAAGAATAACCAACGCCGTCAGGGTACAAATGACAATGGTGTCGGTGAACACTTCAAAAATACCAAACAAGCCCTGCTTTACCGCAGAATCCGTTTCAGCAGCCGCATGGGCAATGGATGCTGTGCCAAGACCTGCCTCATTGGAAAAGATACCGCGGGAAACACCGCGCTTCATCGACTCAAACATCGAACCGACAATACCACCGGTTACAGCCATCGGATTAAATGCACCTTTAAAAATCGAAGCAAATACCGGCAGAATATTTTTGTAGTTGATCACAACAACACCAAGACCAAGTACAATATACATAAGCGCCATAAACGGTACCAGCTTTTCATTTACGCGGCCAAGACGCTTGATGCCACCCAGCAAAACTGATGCAACCAGAACCGCAAGCACAATACCAATAATCAGATTCAGCGTTGCATTTCCACCGTTCTGCACTATCCCAAAGCTTGCCAGTGCCGTATTCAGCGCAGCAATTATGGTGTTGACCTGCGTTGCATTACCGGTACCAAATACAGTCAACACGCCGAGCACAGCAAATGCATATGCCAGCCACATCCATTTCTTGCCCAACCCGTTTTTGATAAAATACATCGGTCCACCGACATAATCACCGGCTTTATTGCGCTCGCGAAAATGCACTGCCAAAGTAACTTCCACAAATTTTGTACACATGCCGAGCAGGGCAGATATCCACATCCAGAACACAGCGCCCGGACCGCCGATGGCAATGGCTCCTGCCACACCGGCGATATTGCCCGTGCCGACTGTAGCCGCCAACGCAGTACATACCGCCTGAAACGGCGTAATACTTCCGGCTTTCGCCTCACTCTTTTTGAATACTTTCCCCAACGTTTCGCGCATAGCAAATCCGAATTTGCGAATCTGCACAAAACCAAGTCGAAGTGTGAGATATAAACCGACACCGATGATTAACACCATCGCCGGTGCACCCCAGACAAAGCCGTTAACCTTTTCATTGATTACCGCAATCCAATCTAACATACCTTTCCCCTAACTTCTATATATTTTTTCACATATTGTTATTATATGGTAAACTTCGTTTTATGTCAAGGAATATAGTGCAAAAAAGAAGGACGCATGGGACAAAAGATTATCTTGAAATATACGTAAAAATACTGTACAATAAAGACGATTTCATATAGGATGTGATATTTTGCAAATCTCAGAACATACAAAGTTTATCTCTACGGTGCTGGATTTCGGCGAAGCTCTGATGGGTTGCGGTGCCGAAGTCGGTCGTGTAGAAGACAGCATAAGACGCATTTGCGAAAGCTACGGCTGCAAGGTGCAGCTGATGGCCATCAGTGTCGGCATTGTCCTGACACTGACACTACCGGACGGCGATACCCGCACACAGCTGCGTCGTTGCGTCGCCGGTGGCAATAATTTTTCCCGCTTAGGCGAATTAAACGCACTTTCACGCGAAGTCTGTCAGACCGTGCCGGCACCGGAAGTCTTTGCCGAAAAGTTGGCCGAAATTTCAAAACCGGATACAACCCGATGCAACAAATACAAGCGCGGTATCGGTGCAATTCTCGCAGCCTGCAGCTGTACGGTCTTTTTCGGCGGTAGCTTGGAAGACTGCCCTGCAACGGCGATCTGTGCAATTCTGATTTTCTTTTTAGATGCACTGCTTAAGACAAAGCTGCCAAACGCATCCGCTTTCAATTTTGTCAGCGCACTTTTATCGGGCAGCCTGGCTGTCGGATTATGCAAGCTGCTCACACTCAATCTTGATATGGTCATTATCGGCATTATTATGCTTTTAATTCCGGGCATTCTTTTAACGAATTCCATGCGCGATATGCTTCTGGGCGACACGCTGACCGGCAGTGCGCGTCTGTTCGAATCGGTTCTCGGTGCCGCATGCCTTGCCGCAGGCATCACCGTAGCAATTCTGCTGTTCGGGGGTGTACAATGATGACGATGAGCGAAATTTTAACCGGACTTATCTCTGCGTTCGTAATGACACTCGGCTTCGGTCTGTTTTTTAACCAACGCATAAAGCACGCGCTGATTGCCGCTGTGGTCGGGCTTCTCACCTGGGGTGTATACCTTCTGTTCACACCGGCGACCGATAATATATTTTTACTCTCCGGTGCTGCAACCTTGTTTGCGGGACTTGCCTCCGAGGTAATGGCACGTGTGTTAAAAATCCCGGCAAGTGCATTTTTAACGGTCTCTGTGGTTGTACTTATTCCGGGACGCGCACTGTATTACACACTTTATCACGCCATTGCAGGCGAACGCGCCGTTGCACTGCAATTCGGCATTGACACACTGCTTGTCGTGCTTGGCATTTCTGCAGGCATTGTATTTACCGGTGTATGTGCAAAAATATTTACGAATCTCTGGAATAAATATAAGAAATAACAAAAAAGCTGTTCTCCCGGACGAATATTCTTAAGAATACTCACTCTTGGGCGAACAGCTTTTTACACGTTCTTAGTGCGTCAGTCCAAACATCAGGACAAATAACACCATCAAAATGTACGCCATCGCCATAAACGTTGTAATTCCGGCATAGACCTCGGTGCGCACATTTGCACCGTAAGCCTTCAATTTAAAAAACTTCTCCATTCCCTCCTACAAATTCTACACACAGTTTAGCCCACAAGCAAACAGTTTGCAAGGAAAATCCCTTAAAAATACGATGTAGCAGCCCTAAATATTGCGCTCGCACCCAAAAACACCACAAGAAATTGCGCTCACAAATTTTTTGCATGAACAATTGAAAAAAAGCTTGACATTTGGTACGCCTCGCGGTATAATATTAGACGTATTCGCGTTCAGTTTTTGAACGTAATTTTCATGACGGAGCACACAATATGTGTTTTCCATAGAAACGAATGATTCGGCAGGAGGTGCAAACATGCTTAGAACATACCAACCTAAAAAGAGACAGAGAAGCAAGGTTCACGGCTTCAGAAAAAGAATGAGCACTGCGAACGGCAGAAAGGTTCTGGCTAGAAGAAGACTCAAAGGTAGAAAAAGATTGTCAGCATAAAAGGCCACTTTGTGGTCTTTTCTTGTAGTTAGACGTTTTTGGGCGGTGAAACTATGACACAGACAATTTCGATGAAGTATAACCGCGATTTCAAGCGACTCTACAGCCGTGGCAAGTCTATCGCGGCAGGATACCTGGTGCTGTATTATCAGAAAAATAAGCTCGGGAAAAATATCCTCGGCATCACCGTAACCAAAAAGCTCGGCAAAGCGGTACAGCGTAACCGTGTACGCCGACTCATCCGCGAGTGCTACCGCTTGCGGGAAAACGAAATGAACATCGGCTACAATCTGGTGTTAGTCGCGCGCAACCGTGCGGTAGGCGCCGATTTCGAAAAAATCGGTCGCGACTTAAGCTATTTATTGAAAAAAAGCGGTATCATCGGGGAATGATTTATCAGTCCCCTTATTTTGCTTAGAAAAATCGGGAAGCTTATATGAAAAAATTGCTGCTGTGGTGCATTCGCGCCTACCAAAAGTATATCTCTCCCTACAAGGGACATGCTACATGTAAGTATGATCCGACCTGCTCGGCGTACGCCGCCGAAGCCATTGAAACACACGGTGCTTTCATCGGTCTCGGACTGGCATTCTGGCGTATTTTACGCTGCAACCCTTTTAGCCGCGGCGGCTATGATCCCGTACCGCCTAAAAAGCATTAACTTACATACGAATACAAGCGAGGTAAAAATATGAATTTATTTTCATTGCTGATTTTCCGTCCGATGGGATGGATTTTGCAAGTGCTGTATACCTTTATTCAGAATTACGGTCTCGCATTGATTGTCTTTACCGTACTGATTAAGCTTTTGATTCTTCCGTTGAACATTAAATCGCAAAAAGCAATGTTCAAACAGCAGAAGCTGCAACCGCTGATGCAGGAAATCCAGAAGAAATATGCACATGATAGAGATAAGCAGAGCCAGGAGCTGATGAAGCTCTACAAGGAAAACGACGCAAGTCCGACAGCCGGCTGTCTGCCGATGCTGATTCAGTTCCCACTGATTATCGGTCTGTATTCCGTTCTGCGTATGCCGCTTTCATTTATGCGCGGTGTAAACTTTAACACACCGGAAAATATCAATAAGGTTCTGGATTTGCAAAATTTAGTGAAAAGCATTCCGGAGCTGGCCAAAACTGCGGGCGATACATTTTTGAATTCGTCCATGGAAACCCTGGCAAACAACTTCCAGATTGAGATGAGCAGCTTTGCCGCAACACTCTCTGAGATGGGCTATACGCAGTTTGCCGACTGGAAAGTCAACTTCAACTTCCTTGGTCTTGATTTGTCCAGATATCCGAATGAATTTCCGATTATGCGTTTCCTGTTCGGCGGTGAAGTCATTCCGATGGAAACTGTATGGGCAACATTGCCGCTCTTGATTATTCCGGTTTTAGCAGGTGTCACGAGCTGGATGCTCACCAAGATGACGCAAAACAAACAGCAGGCACAACAAACAAATACCGGCTCAACCGATGATACCTCTGCGCAGATGAGCAAATCCATGAATGTAATGATGCCGTTGATGTCACTGTTCTTCTCATATACATTGCCGTCAGGTATCGGTCTGTATTGGATTGTTTCCAATGTAGTTCAAATGATTCAGCAATACGTAACCAACAAGATATTTAAAAGAAAAGAGGATGAGATCGTTGTTATCGACACAATTAAAAAGAACGGAAAAAACGGCAAAAACCGTTGATGAAGCTATAGAATTGGCGCTTGCAGAACTCGGCGCAACTAAAAACCAGGTGGAAATCGAAGTCCTGGATGAAGGCAGCAAAGGTCTGTTCGGTATTCTGGGTGGCAAGGATGCTCGCGTTATCGTGACCAAGAAAGATTCTCCGGCAGATAAGGCAACTGCATTTTTAAGTGATTTGTTTTTAAGCATGGGTATCCGTGTTCAGATTGATGCTACGATGGACGGCGATATGTTAAACATCGATTTGAGCGGTAGCGATATGGGTATCGTGATCGGCAAGCGCGGCGATACGCTTGATTCGATCCAGTACCTTACAAGCCTTGTTGTAAACAACTCTAAGGGTAGCTACATCAAAGTAACCATTGATACGGAAAACTACAGAGAAAAACGCAAGGATGCGCTCGAAGCACTTGCTGTACGTATTGCAAACAAGGTTGAAAGAACCGGAAAGCGTCACACCTTTGAGCCGATGAATCCGTATGAAAGACGCATCATCCATTCCAAGCTGCAATCCTACGAGAATGTAACAACCTATTCTACCGGTGAAGACCCGAACCGTAAGATTGTCGTTATGCTCAAAGACAAAGAGAAATAAGAATCCGAAACGGTCGTCAATTGACGGCCGTTTTTTGAAACGAGGCGTTTTTATGCAAAAAACAGATACCATCGCAGCCATTGCTACGCCGACAGGCATCGGCGGTATCGGCACCATCCGCATCAGCGGTCCGGATGCCATTCCTGCCGCAGATCGCATATTTTTTGCTGCTGACAAAAAGAAGCTTGCCGATGCACAAACCCATACTGTTCACTACGGCTTCATTAAGCACCCGGAAACACTGGAAAAAACCGATGAGGTTCTGGTTACGCTGATGCGTGCACCACGCACCTTTACCGCCGAGGATGTAGTGGAAATCTCCACACACGGCTCTCCGACGGTGCTTGCCAAAGTGATGGACTTGTTGCTTAGTTGCGGCGTGCGCCCTGCACAAGCCGGCGAATTTACAAAGCGCGCCTTCTTAAACGGCAGAATTGACCTGTCGCGTGCCGAAGCCGTTCTTGATGTAATCCATGCTGACTCGGATGTTTCTTTAAAAAGTGCAATTGCACAGCTGGATGGTGGTCTGCAGCGCAGAATTGATGCAATTCGCGAACCGCTTTTATATTGCTGTGCACAATTTGCTGCAGCCGTAGACTATCCGGATGATGAAATTGCTGAGTTGACCGATGCTGCTTTAGCCGGAATTCTGAAAAAAGCAATCGAAGACTGCGATCATCTGCTTGCAACCGCACAAGACGGCTGCAATGCCAAAAACGGCATTGTCTGCGTTATTGCAGGCAAGCCGAACACAGGCAAAAGCTCTCTGCTCAACGCCCTCACAAACTCGCAACGTGCAATTGTGACGGACATTCAGGGCACCACGCGCGATGTCATCGAGCAAACGCTCGCCTTAGACGGCATCACCTTACGTTTATTCGACACCGCCGGCATTCGCGAAACAGCAGATACCGTCGAACAAATCGGCGTACGCAAAACCTTGGATTATATTGAAGCTGCAGATCTTGTTTTGCTGATGCTGGACAGCAGCTTACCTATGTCCGATGAAGATATTGACTGTGCGAAAGCTGCAGCCGGCAAACCCTGTATTCTCGTCCTGAACAAGACCGATTTAGAAACCAAAACGGACGCTGCTGATGCAAAAGCACTTGCGGCACACGCCCCGATTGTTCAAATCAGCACACACACCGGCGAAGGGCTGGATACGCTGCGCGCGGCAATCTGCGATGTATGTCGCACGAAGGAAATCCGTGCTGCGGATAACATACTTTCCAACCTGCGCCACATCCACGCACTTCGTGACGCACGCGCATCACTTGCAGCCGCTGCGCAAACACTCGCAGACGGCATGCCGGCAGATATGTGCGTCATCGATGTAAATGATGCGTTGGAGCATCTCGGTCTGATTACAGGATTGACTGTTTCAGCAGATATTGTAAATGAAATCTTCGCAAATTTCTGCGTAGGAAAATAAAAAAAGCCCAAAGGGCTTTTTTTATTTCATATTCACAAATATTTTTCCGTCTTTGCCAAACAAAAGCATCATCGGCGTGTCCTTCACCGGCAAATGGTTAAACTGAATGCAGCCATGCTCATCCTTTTCCATCATATCCTCCGGCAACGCATAGATGCTACCGTCAATTAAGTCTGCTAAATAAACCGTGTCACAATCACATACAATCTGCAAAGTGACCGTTGCCTGAAAATCCGTTGTTAAAACCTCACACGGTTTCCAGTATGCAAATGCATAGCAGCCGTCCTTTTCAAAACTACCGTACAAAAGGTCAAAAGCGCGTTCGTCCATACGAAACATCGGCTCATACATCTGCGGCAAAAACACAGCCGGCAGATTTGCGTTCTGCACATCACCGGAAAACATCGAGGCAATGTTTTGCAGTACATAGTACGACGGCTTCGGCGCATAGGTGCCGACGGAATTGCCATCCTCGTCAAAATCGGCACGCATAACGCCGAAATGCCCATAATCCAGATACGAATTCTTTTCTCTTTTTTTGCCGTTGAGTGCTTCTATCATATCGAGCGCTGTAAAATAGTTGGTAAACTTGCACCCCATCAGAAGGTCGGTTACTAAGTGTCGCGCCATAATCTTACACTGTGTCTTTGGCGTAGTTGCACGCATTTTCAGTGCACCATACAGGCCATACTCCGACTGAGAACCACCTTCCCCTTGGATAATTTCAATATTCGGGTTGTACTGATCCAAAACGGCGCGCAGTGCCGCAATACGGCTCAGCATCAATGTTTCATCTACAACATAAGCATGAAAGGAAATCGCATCTACCCAATCGCCCATACCGGTTTTCATCGCTTCGTTAATAAAACCAACCGGCTCCATGCAAATTGCGCCACCGATGACCTTCGCCTCCGGGTCAGCCCTTTTAACGGCTTTTGCTGTTGCGATGTTAAACTCACCAAACTCCGTTGCATTTACGCCGTGCTTCCAGCACCAAACGCCGTCCGGCTCATTCCAAACTTCATAATCATGCACTCTGCCCTTAAAATGCGCAACCGTCGCGCTGACATAATTTGACCAAGCCGTCTTTTGCTCCTCGTTATGTACCGGCGGGCAGCCTACCGCACCGTAAACCTCAGCAGCGCGCTCATCGTAGAGCTCATTGCCGTAGCAAAGGCACATCCACGGCTTTAATCCGCGCGCAATCAAGTTGTCTACAATTTCATCCAGCCACGCAAAATCATAAACGCCCTTTTCCTTTTCCGTGCGCTGCCAGCCGGACTGAATGCGCACCCATTTCACGCCGATTGCTGCAACCGGGTCATACGCCTTTTTCGGGTCAAACACATTTCTGTCGAGCTTTTCAAAACCGATACCGATGCGTGATTTTTCAATTTCGGATGCATGTACCGGTGCAATCTCAGAAACCTTTTTCAATCTGTACATACAAATCAAAGTTCCTCTCTTTTATAAATGGTCAATTCTTTTTTCTCCCACGGATAAATATCCGCCGTAAAGTCATCGAGCATACCCCAGTGCAGCGGCACAACCGTTTTTGCGCCGCACTTTTCTGCAAAGCACTTTGCATCAACTGCATTCATATTGTTACCCATACCGTTGACCGGCACAAAAATATAGTCAATCTCTTCCGGTAAATCCGCAAAAATTTCCGTATTGTACAGCGTATCGCCTGTGATATACAGCGTTTTCCCCTCTGCCTCGATAAGCACGCCGATGGCAGATAAGTCGGAATGCTCCGCCTTGACCGCGGTCAGGCGAATACCATCTGCAAGCGTCCACTCCGTATGGCGGTTAAACAGTACATAATTGTGATTGCCGCCGTATTTGCGCAGCGCCTGCCAACCGTCCCACGGTGCGAGCACGGCAATCTCCTTTTCCTGCTTTAAAATTGGCTCTACACTCTCCGGATCAACATGGTCTAAATGATTATGTGTGCAAACCAGCGCATCAATGTTCATATGCAGATAACTTTCGTCCACCGGCATACGGCGATGCTTCTCTGGATTTATTTTGCCGACACTATCGGAAAGGTACGGGTCAATCATAATTTTCTTATCCCCGATTTCAATGAACAGACCAGCCTGGCCAAGCCATGTAACATACATTACACTTCATCTCCTTCATCAAGTTGCTTTTATTTTAACAAAATCCAGTTCTGAAATCTACACAATTATTACTGTATTAGATTTAGCTTTTTAGAAATATTACTAAAAAAGCGGAATCCGAACGATTCCGCTTTCGATTTATTACTCTTATTTCAGGAATTGCTTTAAGTAGTCTGCAGACTGCTTGAGGCTCGGAACAAAATCTTGCGGGCAGTTATCCTGCTCTACGCAGTAATGCTTTACGCCTGCACGGTCCGCTACTTCCAAAATCTTCTTCCAGTTGAGGTTACCCTGGCCGACTTCCTTAATCACCGGCATTACTGTATTTTCTTCGTCATAGTATACGCCCATATCCTTCAAGTGCAGAATATCAATTCTGCCGGAAAGCTTTTCAATCCATTCGTAAATGTCGCCGCCGCCACGCTGTACCCAATGTGTATCCAGTACAAAGCTTGTCTTTTCCGGATCGAGACCTTCCATGAGCATATCCATGGCGATTCTGCCGTTATCAAGCTTAACAAATTCCTGATGATGATTGTGGTATGTAAACTTCATGCCTTCCTTGAAAATGCGATCAGCAAGCTTATTTGCCTCTACGATGAAGTCCTCTACTTCCTTTGCACAAAGCGGCTTGAAGCCACCGATACCCATATTGGTTGTGCCGAGCTTTTTATGATTTTCGATCGAAAGCTCAACGTCAGCTGTCAGCTTAGCAAAGTTTTCGTGTGTACCAACAATTGTGATACCTGCATCTTCTGCCATTTCACGGAACTTGTCATAAGCAAAGTCGTAGCAAGTTGCAGTCTGCGCTTCGCTGTAGCCAAGCTCAGCAAGCTTTTTAAATGTAGCTCTTGCTTCTTCCTCGGTACCGAAGTGCGATCTTACGGTAAATAACTGTAAGCCGATTTTCTTCATTTCCATATTTCTCTACCCCTTTTTTGTAAAATAGTGTTTACAAGTGTATTGTATCACCTTTTCATGCGCATTTCAATAGCAGAATAACGCATCTTTTTGCACAAAACGCTCATGTTTCGCAGGCGTAGCTTATTTCCCTCTAAAAAATGCATCCGCACAAATCGCACGGATGCATTTCATTATTCCTTCCAGGCTACGAAGCCGTAGCTGTCCAAAATCTGAAAATACTTTGCAAGGCGCTCATACAGCGGATGTGCCGCTTCGCCGAATTTTTCATCGACCAGCTTACCGAGCTCGATGATATTTTTCTCACCATCCAACAGCGGCCATAAAAAACTACCGGTTTCATCCAAATGCACATAGCTTACGCGCGGCTTTTTAAAAAGCTTTTGCGCTATGCGATTAAACAGCCCCGTATTTTCAATTTCCAGCGTAACCTTCCCCTCCGCATCCGTGCTCCAACCAAGGTGCGCCGGGCGCATAGGGATACGCTCAAGATAGTTTTTAGAAATTATATTCTTCTTTTTCTTCATAGCTTACTTACGCTTCTTCCACAGCGAGAACATCAGCACGGTAACAATCGTGATGGCAAACAGCACGAGACCGCCGACATTCATAATGGCCGGAGAAAGACCGAGCTTTGCGGAAAGGTCAATCGCTTCGCCTACGCCGAATACGGCGAGAACCGCTAAGAGAATGCCAACCAGGCCTTCGCCTGCAATCATACCCGAGCAGAACAGGATGCCGTCGTTGGTGATTGCCTTCTTCTCTTCTTCCGGCTTCTTTAATTTATCCATTGCAAGTCTCACAAGACCGCCAACCATAATGCAAGCGTTCAGCTGTACCGGCAGATATACGCCGATTGCAAACGGAAGTACCGGGATGCCGACAACCTCAACTACAACCGCGATACACACGCCGACCAGAACGAGCGACCATGGGAGGTTGCCTTCCATAACGCCTTCAATAATCAGCTTCATTAAGGTTGCCTGCGGTGCTGCCAGCTCATCGCCGCCAAAGCCCCATGCTGTGTCTAACAAATACAGTGTGCCACCGATGGCAAATGCCGCTGCAACAACGCCGAGAATCTCACCAATCTGCTGCTTTTTCGGTGTAGCACCAAGCAAATAACCTGTCTTTAAGTCTTGCGAAGTATCACCTGCAATTGCAGATACAATACAGATAATCGAACCGATTGCAATTGCACTCTGCATGCCTGTAGCACCAGCCATGCCCGTAAACTTCAAAATCAGAGTCGTAATCAAAAGTGTTGCAATCGCCATACCGGAAACCGGATTATTACTGCTGCCGACAAGACCAACCATTCTGGAAGATACGGTTGCAAAGAAGAAACCGAATACAACCACGATGATTGCACCAATCAGCGTTACCGGAATTGCCGGAACAAGCCATACCAGAAGCGTCAGAATTGCAATCGCAATCAGAACGATCTTCAGGCTAAGATCCTGCTCCGTACGCAGGTTGGATGAACCCTTTGTGCTTGCAACACTCTTCATCGCACCGGCAAAGGTCTTTACGATAAGCGGCAAGGACTTAATCAAACTGATAATACCGCCAGCCGCGAGCGCACCCGCACCAATGTAGCGCACATATGTGCCCCAAAGTGCGCCGGCACCACCCTCAGCAAACAAAGTGCCAATCGGCGCTGCGCCCGGTGCAAGAGTTGTTTCTGCACCGAAAAGCATCATCAGCGGAATGATGACCATCCAGGAAAGCACGCCACCGGCAAACATATACGAAGATATTCTCGCACCGCAGATATAGCCAACACTCATAACCGCCGGATAAATCTGCGTACCGATTGTGCCGGCGAATCCCTTAAAGGTATAAGAAATTTCACCTGCTACAAGCTTAAGTCCGTCAATAATAAACTTAAAGATTGCCGCAAAGCCCATACCTGCAAATACAGTAGAAGCCTTTGCACCGCCTTCTTCACCTGCCAAAAGCACTTCCGCACAAGCCGTGCCTTCCGGATACGGTAGCACGCCGTGCTCCTTTACGATAAGTGCATTCCTCAAAGGCACCATAAAGAATACGCCTAAAAGACCGCCCAAAAGTGCAATCAACGTAATACTGATGATGTCCGGCTTTTCCATAATCCCTTCCTTTGCCCACAAAAACAGTGCCGGCAAAGTAAAGATTGCACCTGCTGCAAGCGATTCACCCGCAGAACCAATCGTCTGTACAATATTGCTTTCAAGAATCGAGTTTTTGCGCATAATCACTCGGATTACACCCATTGCAATTACGGCTGCCGGAATCGAGGCAGACACCGTCATACCGACTCTTAAACCGAGATACGCATTCGCTGCGCCGAAAATCACCGCAAGCAGAATACCCATAATTACGGAAGTAACCGTAATTTCCGGCGTAATCTTCTCCGCCGGGATATACGGCTTGAAGTTTTCTTTGTTATTCATGTTTTTCTCCGTTCCGTCGCAAACCCGCGACTGTTTTTATCTATACTATTGTACCACATTCGGCTCGTATTGTAAATGTTTATTTACACTTCGCCAAAATCATTTTCACCAATGCAAAGGTCTGTGCCGTTGACGAAATGCTGAGACGTTCACTCACTGTGTGCACATCAAAAAGCGCAGGTCCGATGGCAACACAATCCAGTCCCGGAATTTTCGATGCAAATACACCACACTCAAGGCCGGCATGAATTGCTTCCACCTTCGCTTCCTCACCGCAAAGTGTATGATAGCATTCTTTACACAATTCCCGCAATGCAGAATCCGCTTTATATTCCCATGCCGGATAATGTCCGTCTGTTTTTGTGCTGCAACCGAATGCTTTTGCCAGAACCAGCAATCGCTTTTCAAGAAAGTCAAGTGCAGACAGCTTGTTGGAACGCAAGGTAAAGAGTAGCTCCACAACATTGTTCTGCGTTTTCAGAATCCCGAGATTGAGCGAGGTTTCCACAAGCCCCTCAATGCTGACACTCATATCCATCACGCCGCAAGGCGCACACAACAAAAGCTGTATCAGACGGTCACTGTCTGCCTGCGGCAAAACATCAAACTCGCCCATCTCCCCTACGCTTACGGTTAAAGCGGCATTCGGCTCACGATCGCAAATTTCCCGTTGAATTATATCCATGCTGTATTGCAATTTTTCTGCAAATACCTGCGCATTTTCCACAACAAGCTCTGCGCTACAGGCAAGCGGAATCGCATTGCCCTTATCGCCACCGTTTGCACCGATGAGTCTGAAATCGCCGCCGGCTTTTGCCTCGTGCAAAATTCTGCCCATCAGTATATCGGCATTGACTCTGCCTTTGTGGATTTCAATGCCGGAATGTCCACCCTGCAAACCGGAAATACACACGGTAATGTGTGTGCCGCGTACACGCATCGGCGTATAGGAAAGCGTCATTAAAAAGTTGCTGCCACCGGCACACGACACGGTAACCGTCCCCGGCTCTTCTGCATCCATATTGATCATTTTTTTACCGGATAAAAGCTTTGCATCCAACGCCATCGCACCGTACATACCGGTTTCTTCATCCGTGGTAAACAGTGCTTCAATCGGCGGATGGGCAATGTCATCGCTTGCCAGAATTGCAAGTGTCATCGCAACCGCAATGCCGTTGTCTGCACCCAGCGTTGTTCCTTCTGCGCGCACAAAGTCTCCGTCAATATACGGACGAATACCGTCTTTTTCAAAATCGGTACTGCAATCGTCCGTCTTTTGGCAAACCATATCCAGATGCCCCTGTAAAATCACGGGGGCAGATGCTTCATAGCCCGCAGTGCCGTTTTTGTAAATCACGACATTGTTTGCCGCATCGCGCACCGCGCGCAAGCCATGTCTTTTTGCAAAATCCAAACAATACTGGCTGATTTGTTCCATATTGCCGGAGCCGTGCGGAACAGAGCAAATTTCTTCAAAATATTCAAATACGCGCTTTGGTTCAAGCGCAGATAAATTTTTCATCATTTCTCGCCTCCGTTGTTAGTATAACCGTACTTTGCTATTATAAAGGATTTTTGTTAAAAAAGCAACAAAAAAGGATGCCACGGCATCCTTTTTAAAAACTATTGCTGCTCTCTTAATCGCTTCATCGCCCGCGGCTTGATAATCGCAAGCGTAATTAAATGACATACAATTACAAATATCCACGAAATCGGCCACGCAATAAACAATGCCCACTCCTCACGGAAATACGGAAGCACAAACAATACCCACATCATGCGCACACCGCAGGTGCCGATAAAGCTGGTAATCGCAGGTATCGTCGAAGAACCGAGTCCGCGAATCGCGCCCATTAAGCACTCCATTGCGCCCACCAGGAAATACGGTGCTGTCGTCATCCAAAGACGGAGCACACCAATTTCGATTGCCTCCGGCGAGTCGGTGATATAAATACCCAAAAGCGGCCGCGCAAACAGCACGCATGCACCACCAAGCACAAGACCTGCAACCACCGCACAAATGAGCGGGATGTAGATAAACTTATTGATGCGCTTTTCATCCTTGGCGCCGTAGTTTTGGCTTACACCGGTTAAAACCGCCTGATAAAAGGCGTTCATCGACACATAGACAAAGCCTTCAATATTACTGCCTGCCGTTGAACCGGCAATTGTAATCGGTCCAAAGGAGTTTACGCCCGCCTGCACCACTGTGTTTGACAGTGCAAAAAACGAAGACTGCACGCCTGCCGGCAAGCCGACGCGCATGATTTCCTGCAGGGAGGTTTTATAAATCCTAAGCGAGCGGATATCCAAACGATACGCGCCCTCCGAGCGCATCAGCGTAAATAAAACCGCTGCCGCAGATAAGTAGTTTGCCGCAATCGTTCCTATCGCAACACCGGCAACATCCATATGAAAACCGATAACCAAAATCAGGTTCAGCACCACATTGACCACGCCGGTCGCCGCCAAAATATAAAGCGGTCTTTTCGTATCACCAATGGCGCGCAGAATGGAAGCACCAAAGTTATAAATAAGCGAGGCCGGCACGCCGACAAAAATAATGCGCATATATAAAACTGCGCCCTCCAGCACAGCGCCCTCCGGCGTGCCCATCAAAACCAGCAGCGGGCGCGCAAACACGAAGCCCACAATACCGGCAAACACACCGACAATTACGGAAAGCAGCATCGCCGTATGTACCGTTTCGTGCATAGCTTGCACATCTTTTGCGCCGAATGCACGCGAAACTGCAACACTTGCGCCAAGCGAAAAGCCGATAAACACATTAACCAGCAAGCCGGAAACCGAGCCGGTTGCGCCAACGGCAGCCATTGCATTTGAGCCAGCCCAACGGCTGACTACAATCAAATCCGCCGCATTGTATAACAGCTGCAGCACGCTCGCCAGAATCAGCGGAATCGCAAACAAAAGCACATTTTTCAAAACCGAGCCCTGACACATATTCAGTTCATACTTGTTTCTTCCCATATGTCATTCTCCTCTGTCCGACTGTCTTTTCATGCACATTGTAGCACATACTGCATTGTTTTTCAATGCTTTAAAACAAATTTCTCTTTTTATATGCTTTCGGCGACACGCCCTTGATTTCGCGAAAGACCTTAATAAAATATGCAGCGTCATTGTAGCCACACGCCGTTGCGATTTCACTAACGGTTCTGTCTCCCGAAAGCAACATGCGCTCTGCCTGGTTAATGCGCACACTGTTTAAATATTCCTTAAAGGTTTTGCCCACGGTTTCTTTAAAAACGCGTGAAAAATAACTGTAGCTCAAATTAAAGCTTTGCGCCATAGTCTGCGCAGAAATCTCCTCTGCATAATGCCGGCGAATATGCCCCATTGCCTCATATACGATTTTATCCGTTTCGCGTCCCATACCAAGCCGCCCGTCTGTTTTGACCGTATCCATCCGCAAAAGTCCGAGCAAAATTGCACCTACTGCCAGCTTAATTGCCACATCAATATACGCCGTTTCTTTCTTATAGTCACGAATCAGCATATCCAGCCCCGCTTTTGTCTCTTCCGGAATTTCATTCCTTTTCCAGTGACATTTGGAAGTCGGGCGGCTAAGTGTCAGCGCAAGTGCATACGCATCCTCCGTCTGCGGCGATGCAAGGCTGCGCCAAAGCTCGGGATGAATTTTCAGAACATAGTAAGCATGCTCTTTTTGTGTATCGGAAACCATATGATGAATCGTACCCGAGCGAATCAACAGCAAATCGCCCGCAAAAAGCTTATATTCCTCATCATCTAAATAGGCAGTATAGCCACCTGCGTGAATATACAAAATTTCAATTGCCTCATGGATGTGTGCAGTCGCAACAGTACAGTTCGGCTCTGCCGGCTGCAGAAAAAACCAAGCGCCGTTTTTATAGCGGTCCACTCCTTGATTTTCAATTCGGTATTCTCTCATATAAATCACCATGACAAATTTTTTATATTTTTCTGCAAAGTTATTATAGCACGCCCGAAAAGAAAATGCTACAATGAAATCACAAAATAAACCAAAAGGGGTGTTTATGAATATGGAAAGAATCGTTAAAGTAGGTATTATCGGCTGCGGCGGTATCGCCAACGGCAAGCATATGCCGTCTCTTGCGCAAGTGGAAAATGTGCAAATGGTCGCATTTTGCGACATCATCCCGGAGCGCGCTGAAAAGGCTGCAAAAGAATATGGAACACCGGACGCAAAGGTGTACACCGATTACAAGGAACTATTAAAAAATGAAGAGATTGAGGTTGTACACGTACTCACACCGAACCGCGAGCACGCAGATATGACCGTCGATGCATTATATGCCGGCAAGCACGTTATGTGCGAAAAGCCGATGGCAAAAACAGCGGCAGATGCAAAGCGCATGGTGGAAGCTGCCAAAGAAACCGGCAAAAAGCTCACTATCGGCTATCAGCATCGCCAGAAGCCGGAAAGTCAGTATGCAAAGGCTTACATCGACACAGGCGCACTCGGCGAAATTTACTATGCAAACTGCCTCGCTATCCGCAGACGCGGTACACCGAACTGGGGCGTATTTTTAGACGAGGATGCACAGGGCGGCGGTCCAATCATTGATATCGCAACACATTCTCTCGATTTAACGCTTTATCTGATGAACAACTACGAGCCGGAAATGGTGGTCGGTAAGACGCACAAGGCACTTGAGCACCCGGAGGCAGGCAACATCTGGGGCGACAAGGGCGTCAGCACCACGCCGCTCGAGGAGGCAGCCTGCGCCTTTATCCGCATGAAAAACGGTGCAACCATTCTTTTAGAAACCAGTTGGGCATTAAACACCGACGAACCGGTGCAGGAGGGCAGCTGTGTGCTTTGCGGCAGCAAGGCAGGTCTTTCCCTGAAAAACAACAAGCTGAAAATCAATAAGGTGGAGCTTGACCGTCAGGTTGTAACGGATGTAGACACCGCAGCAGGCGGCGTTGCCTTCTATGACGGCGCGCAAAAAACACCGGCGGCAACCGAAGCATACAACTGGATTAAGTGCATTGTAGAAGATACCGACCCAATCGTTTTACCGGAGCAGGCTTGTGTTGTTTCCGAAATCTTAGAGGCAATTTATACCTCATCCAAAACAGGAAAGCCGGTGTATTTTAATTGAAGGTAGCAATTTACGGCGTGTGGCACGTCCACGCAGATGATTATACAAAAGCGGCGCTCGAGCACGGCGAGATTGTCGGCGTATACGAAGAAAACGAAGCACGCAGAACCGCGTTTTGCGAAAAGTACGGCTTAGCGGAATTCACAACGCCGGAGGCCCTTTTAGCAAGTGATGCCAAAGGCGTCATCGTCTGCTGCAGCTCCGATACCCACGCAGACGCGATGGTGGCAATCGCCAATGCAGGCAAGGATATTTTTACGGAAAAGGTGCTTGCGCTTACAGAAGCAGACTGCGAACGCATTGAAGAGGCAGTAAACAAAAACGGTGTGGAATTTGTCATTTCTTTATTCCAAAAGTACGGTGCTGCGCAGCGCACGATGAAAAAGCTTGCCGACAGCGGCGAGCTTGGCAAAATTACATATCTGCGCTTCCGAAACAGCCACAGCGGCAGCGTAGGTGACTGGCTTCCGCAGCATTTTTACAGTCAAAAAGAGTGCGGCGGCGGTGCAATGATTGATTTGGGTGCCCACGGTATGTATTTAACACATTGGATTTTAGGTATGCCGGACACATTCAAATCGACCTTTACCACCGCACACGAAAACACAAAAAACACAGACGGCATTGAGGACAATGCCGTAACGGTGATGTCGTACAAAAACGGTACAATCGCAATAAACGAAACGGGCTTTGTGTCCTACAAATGCCCAAAAACGCTGGAATTGGACGGCACGGACGGCTTTGCACGCATGGAAGGCACACGTGTGTATAAGCAAACAAGATTAACAAACGGCGAGCTTGTCGAGGTAGCCCTTGAAGAAGAGCTTCCGCGCCCGATTGTACAATTCCTCACAGGCAAAATCGAGGAAGGCTGCGGCATGGCAGATGCCAAAGCGCTGACACATATGATGGTCGAAGCCTATAAGTAAACAAAAATCGGTTCTTGGACAAATGTCCGAAGAACCGATTTTTTATTTGGTGTTGATATCAATATAATGCGCATCCAATTTTGAATACACAATTTTTTGACTCTTGTAAGGGCTGAGGCTGCCCGACATCATATAACTGATAGCGCATACCAACGCGAAAATTAAGATGTTTTCGCTGCCGAACACTTCCAAAGCAAGCATCGTCGATGCAATCGGACAGTTGACCACGCCGCAGAATACCGCTACAAAGCCAACCGCCGCGGCAAAGCCTGCATCCATACCTAAAAGCGAGCCTGCAAGGCAACCGAAGGTCGAGCCGATAAAGAATGCCGGCACAATTTCGCCGCCCTTAAAACCGGCTGCAATGGTAATTGCAGTAAAGACAATCTTTAAAAGAAATGCCTCCCACCTTGTCTCGCCACCGATGGCACGTGTAATCACATCCATACCTGCACCATTGTAATCTCTTGTGCCGACAAGCAATGTTAAAAGTACAATCGCTGCCGCGCCGACAAATGCGCGCAGATACTTATTTTTAAGTAATTTCTCCATACTATGCTCACAGTAGTGAATTGCCGTACAGAACAATATGCTGACCAGCGCACAGAGCACGGAGACAACGATGATTTTACCGAGCAAAAGTGCATCAATATTCACAAGCACAACACCGTCGAAGTGCACCGGTGAAAGTCCGAACAAACCCGCGACACCAAAAGCAACCATCGCTGAAATCACACACGGTACAAGCGCCGCATAATGCATTACACCGACACAAACCACCTCCAACGCAAAAAGCGCCGCTGTAAGCGGTGTGCCGAACAAAGCTGCAAAGACTGCACTCATACCCGCCATCACGATGATGTGCATGTCATTTTGGTTTAACCGAAAAAGCTTACCGACATTGTAGCCGATGCTGCCGCCGAGCTGCAGCGCCGCACCTTCACGACCGGCAGAACCGCCAAACAGGTGCGTCAGCACCGTGCTTACAAAAATCAACGGTGCCATCACAAGCGGCACTTTTTCTTCGCTTGTAACCGCTTCCAAAACGCGGTTGGTGTCGAGCTTGCCCGCTTTCTTGAAAATGCCGTAAATTGCGGCAATCACCAAGCCGCCGACCGGCAACAAATACAGAATCCAGCTATGTTCTAAACGTAGCTCGGTTACATAGTCAATCGCAAGGTGAAATACACTGCCGATACAGCCGCCGATGCCACCAACCACCGCCGCAACAAAAATCCATTTTATAAATGTTTTTAAATAATCCCATGAAAACTTCAGATTCGTTTTAAACAGTCCCATGGCTATTCCCTTCCTTCAAAGAAAAACCGAACACCGGACCGGTGTTCGGTTTTTAATTATGCGTTTTCTTTCTTGTTTTTTGCTTCTTCCAGCTTTGTCTGGCGGCGCATCTTCACTTCGTCGCTCATCGGCTGGATATCGCCTGCAGCCTGCAGTGCCATGCGTGTAAACAGCGGGCCGAACAGTTCATAAATCAGCACGGCAAAAAGCGTAATGTTTCGAATCAACGCACCCTCTGCCGGCCAAGCCGTTGCCGCAATGGTACACATTCCGAGCGCCACACCCGCCTGCGGCAGAAGTGTGATACCGAGGTATTTGCAAATCTGCGGTGCACATTTTGTTGCCTTCGCACTTGCATAGGTACCAAAATACTTACCGAGCGAACGGAAGATGATATAAATGATACCAATAACAACAATTGCCCAATCGGCAAATACATTTAATTCAAGCTCCGCACCACTAATAACAAAGAACAGCGCCAACAGTGGCGAGGTCCACTTTTCTGTTCTTTCCATTACATCGTGTGACAGCGGACAGATATTGCAAAATACTGTGCCGAGCATCATGCAAACGAGGAGAGACGAAAAGCCCACATGCACCGGACCGATGTTAAACTTAATCATCGAAAGTGCAACCGTTACAAACACAAATGCAATCGACATATTGAGTCGGTTGGTATTGGAGTTAAACAGCTTCTCAATCTGGGTTAAAATCCAGCCCATAATTGCACCGAGACCTAAGGAGCAAACAATCTCCACAAGCGGATTAACAAGGATGGAAATCATATCCACCTGCCCGCTGGTCAGCGTTTTTGCGATGCCGAAGGATACGGCAAACACAATCAAGCCTACAGCATCGTCGAGCGCAACAATCGGCAAAAGCAAATCGGTTAAAGGCCCCTTTGCCTTGTACTGACGCACAACCATCAATGTTGCCGCCGGTGCGGTCGCCGTAGCAATTGCGCCAAGAGTAATCAGCTGCGGTACGGAAAGCTTATCCGGCATAATCATATGCACAACCAAAAGTGCAAGGTCTACAAACAGTGTTGCCACAAGCGCCTGAAAAATACCGATAACAAACGCCTGCTTACCGATTTTCTTCAAATCCTCCATACGGAATTCACTGCCGATGGAAAAGGCGATAAAGCCGAGCGCTACATCGGACACGAGCCCGAGCGCGTGCACTGCTTCAGCGCTTGCAAAGCCAAGCCCTTCAATGCCCAGCTGCCCGAGACAATACGGGCCGATTAACACGCCGGCAATCAGATATGCCGTTACACTCGGCAACTTTAGCGGCTTAAAGGCACGTGTCATTAAAAGGCCGCCCAAAAGCGCAATGGAAACAGATAATAATGTACTCATTTATACTCCCCCTCTTAAAAAAAGAGTTTCTTATTAAAATATGTATTAAAAAAACACACAAGGCTTATTATACCACCATTTTTCAAAAAGTCAACTTATTTTTGGCAAAGAAAAGGCAATGGGTGTTTACACCTTCATTGCCGGTTTCTTTTATAAATTTTTTATAATTTCCCGATGCAGGTTTTCCGCATAATAAGCAAAGCCTTCATCATTTGGATGTAGCCGTGCATCGTGGTAGAGCGCCGTGTCATGCGGCACCAAATCGCGCCCCGGTATCACCGTCACATTTGCAAAATCCTTCGTGTTTTCGAAAATGTATCTTTCCAGATCCGCAAATGGACCGAACGGACGCTCCATATCCTCGTCCGCGCGCCAGATCGGTGTTATGGCAAAAATTTTCGCATTCGGATACTGATTAGAAAGTGCCCCATAGAAAGCACGCACATCCGCGCAGTACTGCTCCGGCATCTTTTTGCCCCAGTCGTTTGCGCCGTACGCAACTGTGATATAGTCCGGTGCAAAATCCGCCTCATCCGTACACTGTGCAAGCGGCGGGAAGAAAACATCACCACCGATGCCCTTGTTTCTCGCCTCCGCATCCAGCATTTCACAAAGGCGTACCGCATAGGAATTTTTTTGGCGAAGCGCCGTGACCCCGTGCGTAATCGAGTCGCCGAACATCAGCATTTTTTTACTCGGGCGAAGCGGCTTTATATACGCACCGTCATCTACCCAAAGCTCTGCAATTCTTGCGCACGCCTGCCACGGCAGATAAATGCGTACCGTCTTGACTCCTGTGCCGAGCGCATAGCTTTCCTTAAATTTCCCTTCGATGCCGCCCTCCGGCCAGGTGGAAATGCTGCCGACCAAAGCATCGCCGGCATACACATCGAGCGCAAAACCCTTGCTTTTGCTGCCCGGAGAAATGCTGACACCGAGCTGCAGATTTTCTGTATCCGTTTCAAATACGAGCCTGATGCCGGCACTTGCTGCGGTTTTCATATAAAACTCTGCACTTGTTTCTTTGTATGCCTGCTCCTGCGTCGGCGTAAAGCGATGCAGAAAAACACCGTCCGCTTCCTCGGTTGCATAGGCTGCACCGATAGCAATCGTTTTAATTTCCTCAAAAGTAAGCTTTTTCATTTATGTACACCTCCAAATTAAAACTTTGTATCCTTTAATTTTTCTCCTCACACAAACGGATAAAATACTCAAAAATCGCACTGCCGTCAACGGTATCATCGCGCTTTCTCGTGCAGCACATCCGCTCCGGATGCCACTGCACACCAAAAACCGGCAGTTTCTCGTGCTCGTAACCTTCAATTACACCATCGTCAGCGCGCAAGGTTACAAAAAAGCCGTCCGCCAAGTCCTGTACCGCCTGATGATGCCAGCTGTTGACGGTAAAGCTTTCTCCGTAGAGCTTTTCTGCAATACTGCCCTTTTGTGCGATAACCTCGTGTACAATATCGCGCCCTGCAAGCACTGTGCTGTGCTCTAAGGCATTCGGCAAATGCTGCACGAGCGTACCGCCGAAAATGACATTCAAAAGCTGATGTCCGCGGCATATGCCGAAAATCGGCTTGCCTGCCTTTAGAAAGGCTTTCACCAATGCAATTTCCGCCGCATCGCGCGCTTCGTCCATATTGACTGCACCGTCTACCGCTTCGCCGTATCGCGCAGGATGCACATCCACGCCGCCGCAGACAATTAACCCGTCATACTCTGTCGAAGCTGCCGGGCAATACATACGCGTCGGCTCTGCGCCGCACGCGCGGATTGCATCAACATACAGCGCGTAGCTTTCCGGGTTGTTATCGGTAGACAACAAAATTTTAACACCCATTTTACAAGCTGCACCCCTTCACCTCTGCTACGCCGTCCTCGCGGTATACGATGCGGTCGCCCGAGGAAAACAGACTGTCCATATAATCCAGATAGTCTTTCGCCGACGCAAATTCCGGCACAAAGCTTTCTTTAATTTCCTTTGCGCGTACAGCGCCGTCCTTTAAAAGCAGCTCCAGCATTTTAAGCTGCCATTTTGACGAGGTCACACAAGCGAGCTCCGGATTTGCAATGCGGTAATTGTCGCCATGCGAGATGCCCTCTGCGCCCGGACAGTACGGATGCACCGCCGGCAAAATGCCCGACAGATCACCCATATCCGTGCTGCCGGAGCCAACCACAGGCGTGTATGTACACGGCAGGTCGATTTCCTTTGCCGCATCCAGCACAAGCTGCTTCATACCTTCCGAATTCTTCAGCGGTGCATAGCCCGGCGAGTCTATAATTTCAACATTTGCACCGAGCGACAGTGCCGCACCGCAAAGCGCACGGTTAACCTTTTTGTTTGCTTCTTCAATTGCTTTAAAGGTTTTGCCGCGTACATAGCTTTCCAAAATCACTTCGTCCGGAATGGCATTCACTGCGCCACCGCCCTTGGTAACAATCGGGTGTACGCGGATAATCTCCTGCTCTGCAAAGGTTTCGCGGATGGCGTTAATCGCCGAAAGCCCCTGCGTTGCCGCATATAATGCATTGCAGCCGTTCCATGGTGAGCCGCCTGCGTGCGCAGATTTCCCCTTATAAATAATGCGTTTTGCCATACAGCCGACGGAGCCGTCGCGCACGCCGGCTTCCTTGCCCTGCGTTGTATGCACCATCAGCGCAATGTCCACGCCGTCAAAATAACCGCGGCGCAAAAATTCGCTCTTGCCGCCGAAATAACGGATTTTACCCTCCGCAATCAGCTTGGAGCGATACTCAATCTCAATCAGCTCCTCCGCCGGTACTGCACAAAGGCGAATTTTGCCGCAAAGCCCGTCTAACGCACCTTCCGCCTTCAAGGCAGCCGCAATGCCCAAAAGCGCCGCACTCTGCGCCGCGTGACCACAGCAGTGTACTGCGCCCGTCTCGGGGTCTGCCTCCGGATGCGTCGGGCAAAGCAGCGAATCCATTTCGCCCAAAACCAAAATTTCCGGACCCGGTCTTCCGGTATCTACCACGCAATAAAAGCCCGGAATATCGCCTGCCTTTACAAGCTCGTAGCCGAGCGCTTCAAATTTCTCTTCCAGATATGCGCTCGTTTTTACCTCTCT
>JAZSGM010000166.1:0-6342 GCA_045532715.1 Clostridia bacterium | reverse complement strand
TGCCGTTGAGCATATGGAATAATGCTATGAATCACCCACCATGTTTTGCCTGCACCGGTATTTGCCCGAACAACAAAAGCACGAGCAGGGCTGCCCTGTGATAAAACAGCGTAATCCAGTTGATTTCCGATATACGGGCGTTCAAGAGACCGCTCTTCGTATTGGATATTTACAAAGTTGCGAATCCTTTTTGGGTATATAAGGTGTGCAACAAGGGGATTACAAAGAAATTCTAATGATTTCATAGCCAATCCTCCCTTGCAATTACGCTGAAAGGATCTTCGGGTGATTTGCTTATACCTGAAATAATAAGAAAAGCAACGATTAAAGATAACCACAAAGTCGATAATTTATATTTCTGCGAAATACAAGTGAAGATGTTGGCGAGTATGATGCATAAGTCTTCATCATATCCCCAAGTGTAGATATCACTTCCGTCCGGTATCCTTTCAACGCATAGTGCTGCACCTTCGGAAGGAGCTTGATATTTGACATTTCCAGTTAATTTGTAAATGGAAATTAAATATTTTATCTTGCTCCTTTTAGAGAATTTGATAAAGTGCAAAGCGGTACAGATTGAGTCAATTAAATCTCTCCAGTTACCTTGATGAAAAAATATAAACCCATCACGTCTCATTTCACCATAAAGGCTTCCTGCATACACGCATGATGACTGCCATTTTTTCTTAAGGCTATTTAATTTTTTTCTGTTCATTCTGTGAACCTCCTTTCTTTTGGCATTATGATTCTATCATATAAGGAAAGGTTCATCAGCTGGGAGAAGAAAATTCTCAAAATATTTCCCTTTTTCTTGTTTTTAATTAAAATAGTGATATAATTTAAATGAGGTGATGATCAATGTCATTCTATTATAAGACTGAAAATATTAAATTTAGCTCAAATGAATGTGTCAGATATATTATGAAATACTGTGACGGAGTCTCCAAAGAGAAAATTAAAGATGAAATACGAAAATTTAATAGTCATATTAGTACAATTGTTAATAGTCCAAGGTATCTCACAGAAAAAACGATGGATGGTGATGACACATGTTTTTATGGAGTTCTCATACATCGAAGACTTACCAAGGGTGGATTTGATATATATTGCTCCTCAAAAGCATATGCCTATTTTGTTATTACAAACTTTGCCAGGTTTGCGCATGATGAGTATGAAAAAATCTATTCCATTTTTAACGAACAATGGAACAAATTTGAAAATGGGATTTCTCTACATCCAATCGAAGAGCAAATAGAATTATATACCAATCTAGAACGAAATTTTAGATTTAGAATGATTAATAGACTATCTGAAATTATAGATGAAGTAGAAAAAAGTTCCGATGATTTGCTTTACAACATATATGTCAGCAATCTTATGGGCGAGGTCGTTAAACTAATAAAAGAATACAAAGCTGAAGAGGAATTCAGTGAGATACATAGCAAATGGCTTGTCAACTTTATGGACATATGTGAAACAAGAGAACAAGAAGCTTATGAATTAAAAAACGAATTTATCTCTGAATTCTCTGATTACTTAGGAAAAAGGCGCCCAGAAAAAGAAAAGAGAATTAAAAAGGAATGCCATGAGAGAATAGACAATAGTACAGCTTTAAATACCTTAAAGAAAAAAACGTTGCAAAAAATTTGAGTTCAGAAGAAACGACAGATAAAATTAAAAAGGCACTTTCGTATATAAATGAGACTATCAACGGCGTGTCTATTCTGGATATCAAATATAAAAAGGAGCATATTCCTTTAATAGCTTTAATGCTAAGTGAATATACAATATCATTTATAGGAGAGCAAAATGTGAACTGGTATTACAAAAGAAGTACTTTTTGCAAAGCTATAGAAGCAAGATTAAATTGACAACCATCTGTAAAACACACTTTTACTCACGCCAAGCATCGTGTATGCTTGGCGTGCTGTAATTTCATGGCGTTTCCATCGGCTGATAACCTCATCCCAGTTGTCCGGCTTTGCCGCCCTCGGTCTGCCGAGGTGCTTGCCTTTGGCTTTGGCGGCATCGATACCCTCGCGCTGACGTGCGTGGATTGTTTCGCGCTCTTGTTCGGCAATGGAGCTTAGGACTTCAATGAGGATATTGTTAATCATATCCATAATCCATTCCTGTCCCGGCGGCAGGTCGCTCGTGGTTGTAGGCAGGTCAATGACCTTTAACCGTATATTGTTGTCTTTAAAATATTGCAGTTCGTTTTTTATGTCTGTTTTATTTCTGGAAAGGCGGTCCAAGCTTTTTACAACCAAGGTATCACCGCTTCGAAGCATGGTGTTTTTCAGTGCTTGGTAGCCCGGGCGGTTTAAGCTCTTACCGCTTTGCTTGTCGCAGATGATTTCGCGCTCGTCTGCACCGAGATTTTTAAATGCCGTTAGTTGTCTGTCGAGGTTTTGTTCGCGGCTCGACACGCGTGCATAGTAAAAGGTTTTTGCGTTCATAGTTCCTCCGAAAAAAGAAGTCCGTAAAGGTTTTAATGTTTTGACACATGGTGCAAAACGGAAATTGAACCTTTACGGACAGTTTTTTGATGCTTTTTTATTTGATTTTCAGTGATTCTAAAGGTGTACCTTTACAAACGAAATTACTATTTCTATTAGGTGTATTTCCAAGGACATCAAGCCGAGTCCACCCAAAACGCCGGAAATGAATCTTCTTGGATTTGTAGATGATTTAATATTTAAGTATTGTATATACCAATCCAAAAACATTATGGCGCATAGAATTATACAGGTGCTAATTTTAAGAGTACAAACAAAACACAACGGAATTGCTATTAAATATCCCAACATAACGCCAGTGCAACGTGCACACATAGGAAACTGATAGCCCTTGTAGAAAAAACTTCTGTCAGCTCTTTGGTGACAACCGGCTTGATGCGCGGCAATAAACAGTTTTACATATAGTTTAAGAAGGATTTTTCGTGTTGTTTTTATTATTTCTTTCGACATATTCAGCTTTGGTTACATAACCTTTCCAATAATCAACAGCCTCCTCGGCTTTTTCTTTTTGCTGTTTGTATTCTTTGAATTTTGCATCTAATTCGCAAAAGAGACATTCTACATTGTATTTTCGGTATGATTCTACTAGCATGCTTATTATTCCTAGAATTACGCTCGCTACAATGAGTGGAATGCCTAGAGGAACTAGGCCTACGATGCAACTGATAATACCAAGAATTGTGAAGATTATGAGAGTTAAACATCCCGGTTTGCCATCTTTACAATACTTCTTTTGGTACTTGCGCACTATTTTATTTTCGGACGCATACTTATTTATAAGCGATGCAAAACAGCTTTCGTATAACGCATCTGCATCTGCTTTTTTCGCTCGGCAATTTTTAACTGTCCTGTGTAATATGATAATGGCTGCGTTAACTCTTTTTTGTATTTCTCAACAGTTAGTGCGATTTGTTTTTCGGTGTTTGCTTGTTTTGCAAATTCTTCTGCTTGTTCTTTCGAAAACTTTTGACCGCAGTTGTTGCAAATCCAAAATTCCTCTGTTTCTGTTTTTGAACCGCAAGCACCGCATAACAAGCCTAAAGGACCTATAAGCAACCAGCCGCAAAAACCTTTACCCGCACCGTATCCACCACCACTTGTTTTCGTGGCAAATTGTACATTTTCCGAATTACACTTGGGACAAATCATATTTCTTATCCTTTCTCGTTTTGTATTCTGTCAATCCTATAAAGATTATTTTGAACGATATAAGATGTATCTTTTAAAAAATACTATCCATCATTGAGTTATGAACATCCATAGCTTTATCATTAATCAATTTCTGGTATTCCGGTGTTTCATCTTCGGAGTGCATTGCTAAATACAGTTCAGAGTCTTTTACAAGCAGCTTTATATAAAGCTCTGTTCCTTCTTCAAATTCACCCGTATATTTTGCTAATCCGCCTATGCCGCTTCCGTCATCATACCCAGTTGCAGAATTTTTACTGTCAAGTGTACACAGTACATTTAATTTCATTACTCCATACATTAACTCTATTTTTGTTACAATCCCTTCAGAAGTAATCTCAAAATCAACAGGCATAAAACTTCCTGCATTTTCAAGGTCTTCAAGATACCAAGTATTATTTTCAATGCTCAATTTAGAAAAATCACTATTTTCATACGTCAAAGTATTTGCAACAATATCAGGGTTTGTACGCAAAATAACAGTTCCGTCAGAGGCATCAATATCATACATATCTGCGCTTCCCTCCCAAGAATCACCAAGGTATGAAAAACCTGCCATTACAAAATATGAATTTGCTTCTTTTGAAACATTAAATTTATCATAAGTTTCTGAATAACCCTGTTCTTCTGCATATTTTTTAACTGCTTCAATAGCTTCCTGCTCGCTTGTAATTGCTTCTAGAAACTTTTCTTTAGGCGCAACTTCCGGAGTTTCCTCTGTTTTAGTGTTTTCGGTTTGTTCTTCAACAGTTGGAGGTTGGGTTGTTGGCTCGGTTTCCACAAATGCACCGCCGATAATCCAAACAACGAAGCCGATTAAAATAAGAAGTAAAGCAGTTTTCTTTTTTGTTTTTTTAACAAAGGCGGTAATCAGCATTACAATGCCGACTAAAAACATGATTAAGCCGCCAAAAATCAATAAATCATCCATAGTGTCACCTCATATGTACTCTAATTTTGTTTACGCTTCACCGAATAATCCGGCGAAGTCCATTGTCGTTGCGGTATAAGCTAAAATGGCAATAACCGCGATAATCAGAACTGCAATAATAATTTTCTTTTTAGATTTCACTTACCCTCACCCTTTCTTTAAAAGTTCTTTGATCCAGCGCTCTGAGTAGCCGAAAGCTCTTGCCAATTGCTTTGCGTTTTTGCCGTCATACTCGCGTTTTACCATTGCGCAGACTGTTTCCGGGTTATAGAGCCTGACCGGAAAAGTAACCTGCTGGCCTTTAAAATGCGTGTAGAGCAACATGGTGTTGTCATAGCCAATCAAATCAACAAGCTCTTTGTACACTTCGTTTAAAGCACCGATTCTATCTGTGTCTATATGAATCACCCCACAGCTTTTTTGACAATTATATTCGTTTTTCGTTGTATTGTAAAATGCAAAATACATGGAATAATTCCAAAAACTATTCCAAACAGTAGATGTACTCCTCAATTTCTTCAAGCGTGAAACCGTCGTTTAAAAGTGCATCAATCGCCTCCGGTTCATAGCCGTAATATTGAGCAACACATTTTAAATCTTCAATATACGTTGCGTTTGCATCCTGTAAATCCGTGGTGTAGTGCCACCAAGCGCAGGGGGCAAAGAAACTGTGCTCGGTATAGTTGAAGTGGTCAAAGATGATTGTGCCGTCTGCGCGGATATTGAGCATGTCGCCGGGGTTGACCGGAATTTCCTTGCACGCGCCAAGTGTAACTTCATTAAAAAGATTTGTATCCACTAACGCTTTATATAAAATTTCTTTGGTGGATGCATATATATAGAGCTTTTGATTGGGGAAGTGAACGAGAAAGAGCGGGCTGTCACCGCGAATCAACCAAAGTGCGTTGTTAGAATCCAGCACACTGAATGCAAAACTGCCTTTGACGGTTTCAGCCATAAAACGCAGACTGTCTGCATTAAGCCAGTTCTTGTATTTTAAAAGCTGGACAGCAATGTAGCTGTCCGTTTCAATCTTGGTTTTCGGCAAATTGTACTGTCTCTGTAATGATTTGTCGTTAGACAGAATGCCGTTGTGAGCCAGGGCAAATTGCAGGTTTTGGCAACTGCCCGAAAATGGGTGGTTATTACAATTATTCTTTTTATTGCCTTGCGTGGCGTGTCTTGTATGACCCATTACCGCTACCGTATTGTCAGGGTGTTTAAGTAACATGTTTAATGCGCTTTTAGGCGCTTTGTATATCACCAGGCGGTCGTTTTTGTTGTAGGCGATGCCTGTTGCATCCGTACCTCTTACGGTTGCTTGGGCCGCCAAGGCATTGGTTATAGCACTGAAATCCTTTATGGGTTGTCCGCTGTAGTTAAATGCTCCGAATAAACAACACATTAAATATCACCTCCGCATGGCGCAAGTTCATTTACATAGAGCTGTTTGGATTTCAGGTATTCAATCAGCTCCGGATTGTTTTTTTCAGAAATGCCGCTGACAAAATCACTCCAGCACATATCCTCAAATTCTTTGTCTGACAGCAGTTTTGCGGCTTTGCAGATTTCGTGTACAAGCTGCAGTGTTGCAATAAAGGTTTCGTAGCGCAATGTTCCGCGGAAGATGCGAAATTCGATGGTATTGTAGTTTGTCAGATTCAAACAAACATATCTGCCGCGGTGCGTATCGTTTTTTGCCTT
>JAZSGM010000212.1:0-6002 GCA_045532715.1 Clostridia bacterium | reverse complement strand
CCCGGGAACGCACTGCCGACAGTTTCAACACGATGGTCAAGGTCTTCGTTTACCTCACCCATTGTACATCCGGGTGAAGCCTCTGTCTGACCGTAAACTGAGATGATTTCGCGCATATTCATTTCAACAGATGCACGTCTCATAAGATCAGCAGGACAGTTTGCACCTGCCATAATACCTGTTCTCATATATGAGAAATCAGTTTTTGCAAAGTCGGGATGGTTGAACATTGCAATAAACATTGTGGGAACACCGTTAAAGCAGGTGATTCTTTCATCGTTTACGCAGGCAAGAGAGGATTTTGGTGAAAAATACGGTATCGGACAAAGTGTACCGCCGTGAGTCATCATTGATGTCATTGAAAGCACCATACCGAAGCAGTGGAACATGGGCACCTGAATCATCATACGGTCAGCTGTTGAAAGATCCATTCTGTCACCGATGGTTTTACCGTTATTTACAATATTGCGGTGTGTAAGCATAACTCCCTTGGGGAAGCCTGTTGTGCCTGAGGTGTACTGCATATTGCATACATCGTCGGGCTTTACAAGTGATGCACGTCTGCGCACCTCCTCACGGGGAATAAGGCTGGAGCGTGCAGCATTGGTGCCGCAGGAGGAGGTGCGCCGCAGAGCGTCCCTCGTAAAGCCGGATGATGTCTGCAATATGCAGTATACCTCCGGTACGACGGGTTTTCCGAAGGGCGTAATGCTTACACACAGAAACATTGTCAACAACGGCAAAACCATCGGTGACCGCATGGATTTGTCCACGGCAGACCGTATGATGATTCAGGTGCCGATGTTCCATTGCTTCGGTATGGTGCTGTCTATGACTTCGACGATGACGCACGGCGGCACACTTTGCCCGATGCCGTATTTCTCGCCGAAATCGTCGCTCGCGTGCGTCAATGATGAGCACATTACCTGCTTTAACGGTGTGCCGACAATGTTTATTGCGATGTTTAACCACGCAGATTTTGCAAAGACAGACTTTTCCTATATGCGTACCGGTATCATGGCAGGCGCAAACTGCCCGGCAGATTTGATGCGCCGCGCTGCCGACGAGATGAATATGCGCGAGATTATCTCCGTATACGGTCAGACCGAGGCATCGCCGGGCTGTACGATGGGCGAAGTCAATGAGGATATTGACCACCGTGTAGAAACGGTCGGCTCACCGTTCCCGGGCGTAGAGTGTAAGGTGATTGATCCGGAAACAGGGGAGGAGCTGCCGGACGGCGAGAGCGGTGAATTTGTAGCGCGCGGCTTTAACATTATGAAGGGCTACTACAAGATGCCGGAAGCAACCGCACAGACAATTGATGCTGACGGTTGGCTGCATTCGGGCGATATCTGCTGCCGCACACCGGACGGCTACTATAAGGTAACCGGACGACTCAAGGATATGATTATCCGCGGCGGTGAAAATCTCTATCCGCGTGAAATTGAGGAGTTTTATCTCACACATCCGAAGGTGCGCGATGTGCAGGTGGTCGGCGTACCGGATGAACGCTACGGTGAGGAATGCTGTGCGTGGATTATTCTGCATAAGGGCGAGGAAGCGGACGAAAACGAAATGCGTGAATACGGTAATGCGTCTATTGCGCGTCATAAGGTACCGAGATATTTCGTATTTGTTAAGGAATTCCCGATGAATGCCGCAGGTAAAATTCTGAAGTATAAGATGCGCGAGCAATCGGAAGAAATGCTCGGACTGAAGAAGTAAAATAACTTAAAAGACCTATTCGGAAAGGATAGGTCTTTTTGAGATGTTTTTGCAAAAAAACAGTTGTATTTTTTTTAGTTTTGTTGTATAATTATTCCAAAAAATGGTGATGGTGGCAGGATGAGAAGCTATAAAGTGGTTGCAAGCGACTTGGATGGCACACTTTTAAATCATCAGTCGCACGTCAGTATGAAAAATCTGCACGCGATAGATGCGTTATATGAAAAAGGTGTATATTTTGTGCCGGCTTCGGGACGTTCGTTTTCCGAAATGCCGAAAGAAATTCAAAACAATCCGGCAATTCGTTATCTGATTTGCTCCAATGGCGCCGTGGTTATTGATAAACAGACCGGCAAGGGCATCAAGGCCTGTATGGATAATGCAATGGCGCGCAGCATTCTGGATGTGCTCTACAGATACGACTGCCATATTGCCTACAGACAAGATGGTATTTGCTATGTCGATGCCAGGCAGAAAAGCGAAGCACTTTTTGCGCACCACAATGTGGACAAAGCGCACCGCAATGTCGTGGAAGGCTATGCAACTGCTGTGGAGGAGTTTAAGTCGTTTAGCTATACAGCAGACAATGTAGAGTCTTTTGCCGCGTTTTTTCACCGCTATGAAGACAAGGTGACCTGCAAGACGTATTTTTCGCAGTTTGACAGCTTGCACGTTGCAGAGGTCAGTGAGTACAATATTGAAATTATGAATGTCCGCGCAGGAAAGGGCAATGCCCTTCGTGCACTTGCGGATTTGCTCGGCATAGAGTATGCCGATACAATCGCTGTCGGCGATTCCGACAATGATGCTTCTATGCTCTCTGCTGCCGGCTTAGGTCTTGCCGTGTCGAATGCGACACCGGCGATCCGGACGCTGGCAGATGCAACAATCTGTTCGAATGAAGCGCATGCAATTGCACATATTTTGGCAAATTATTTTTAAAAAGTATTTAATTTGAAAGGGATGGACATACAATGGCAAATTATTATCAAAAGGAACTTGAAACAATGCCTGTTGAGCAAATCAAAGCCCTTCAGAGCGAGCGCCTGGTAAAGCAGGTGAAGAACATTTATGACAACGTTGCGTATTACCGCGACCTCATGGACAAGAAAGGTGTAAAGCCGGAGGATATCAAATCAGTAGACGATTTGCATAAGCTGCCGTTTATCACGAAGGCGGATTTGCGTGAAGCCTATCCGTACGGCCTGATGGCAAGACCGCTTTCGGATTGCGTTCGTATTCAGTCGACCAGCGGTACAACCGGTAAGCGCGTTGTTGCTTTTTACACACAGCACGACATTGATATTTGGGAAGACTGCTGCGCGAGAGCGATTGTAGCGGTTGGCGGCACGAAGGATGACGTTTGTCAGGTGTGCTACGGCTACGGTTTGTTTACAGGCGGACCGGGCCTTAACGGCGGTTCGCATAAGGTTGGCTGCCTGACACTGCCGATGTCTTCCGGTAACACGGAAAGACAGATTCAGTTTATGGTGGATTTGCAGTCGACCATTCTGTGCTGCACACCGTCGTATGCGGCATATATCGGCGAAACCTTGAAGGAAATGGGCTACACAACCGATGATATTTCCTTGAAGGCAGGTATTTTCGGTGCGGAAGCATGGACAGAGGAAATGCGCCGCGACATCGAAAAAGCCCTTGGTATTAAGGCGTATGATATCTACGGTCTTACAGAGCTTGCTGGTCCGGGTGTATCGTTTGAATGTGAAGCGCAGACCGGTATGCACATTAACGAAGATCACTATATTGCAGAAATTATCGACCCGGATACCGGTGAAGTGCTGCCGGAAGGCACTTACGGTGAGCTTGTACTGACCAGTGTGGATAAGGAAGCCTTCCCGCTTCTGCGTTACAGAACAAGAGATATCTGCGTGCTGACAAGAGAAAAGTGCTCCTGCGGCAGAACATTTGTGAAGATGAGTAAGCCGAAGGGCAGAAGTGACGATATGTTAATCATCCGCGGCGTAAACGTATTCCCGTCGCAGATTGAAACCGTGCTTTTAGAGCAGGGCTACTCGCCGAATTATCGTATAGAAGTAGACCGCGCAAATAACACAGATACGCTGGATGTCTATGTAGAGCTGTCTTCGGAGAACTTCTCGGATACCGTGAAGGAAATCGCTGAAAAAGAAAAGCAGCTTGCTGCAGCAATGAAGGTTATGCTTGGTATTAATCCGAAGATGCACCTTGTACCGCCGAAGAGCATCACAAGAAGTGAAGGTAAGGCAGTCAGAGTTGTGGATAAGAGAAAACTCTATTAATCATAAACAAAAAAGAAAGGTAGGGTAAAATCATGAGTGTAAAACAGATTTCGATTTTTATTGAAAATAAGAAGGGCTCGCTTGCAGAGGTAACAAAGTTTATCGCAGAAAGCAAGATTAATTTGAAGGCACTTTCGATTGCCGATTCGCAGGATTTTGGTATTCTTCGTATCATTACCGATGCACCGAATGAAGCGCGTGAGCTGTTAAAGGATGCAGGCTACACCGTAACCGCAACCAAAGTACTGGCTGTTGGGCTTGACGATGCGCCGGGTAGTATGGCAGCTATTTTGGAGGTGCTCACGAAGGCGGATGTCAGCGTAGAATACACCTATGCGTTTATGTCCACCATCGAGAGTAGGGCGTATATGATTTTCAGAGTGGATGATAACGATAAGGCAACAAAGGCACTCACGGATGCCGGTGTTCAGATTATCAATCAGGAAGATATTTTTAATAAATAAGAATGCAGGAAAACGGACAATTTTTGTCCGTTTTCTTTTTGCGTTTTTTTGTACGGAACACTGTGAAAAAGATTGACAGTTTTTGGTTGGTTTGATATAATCTTGATGTATGTAATAATTCTGCAACACTATGGCAATGTGTTTGCAAAGAAATAGGAGAGGAACGTATGAAAAAACTGATTTGTTTGCTTTTGTGTGCATGCTTCATCTGTACGGTTTTACCGGCAGGTGTGCTTGCTGCGGAAACGACCGCTACGGAGACTATGCTTTTTGTGGATGGCTTTGAAGGCTACGAGGCGGGCGAGTCGATTGTCGGCAAGGCAGACACCTACGGCAAATGGTCGCAGGTGGTCGCAACGGCGGTTTCACCGATTCAGGCGTACGAGGATGCGACGCAGGGTATGGTTGCGCGCTATTCGCATACCGGTACAACGACCGGCGGTCCGCGTCTGCACAAAACCTTTTATTTTGATGAAAATCCGACCAATCTCACCGCTGTTTATCAGTACAGGGTTGAAAATACGAGTCTGGCTTTCAGATTGCATTTCTCGGACGGCACATATAAAACCCTGTATGCGGGTTCGAGCACAACCTGGGAGCACGTGCGCGTTGAAATGAACTTTGCGGCGGGCACCTATACGGTATATGTCGGTAACGTACAAAATAGCACCGGCAAATTCTCGGCGCAGGATTTTACCTGCCTTGATTTCCGTTTTAATGTGGGCGTAGCACCGGATAAGTCGGCTTATTTAGACAATGTAAAATTCAAAACGACGGACACAGTGGACGTACAAAGGGTATCCAACGGCTCTGTCGGCGTAAGAACACCGGAAGAGATTATGGCACCGTTTGCGGCTTACCCGGCAGCACCGGCTTTAACTGTGCCGGAGGGCAAATACTCCATGTTTACCTATGACGGTTCTTTAAATGCCAACAACGGCATCAGCACCGGCTCGGAGGTGTTGTTTACCACAGACAGCAAGGCGATGCCGGCATTTCTGGAAAATGACCCGCTCATTCGATTGACCAATGATAAGCGCGCCGTGCAGTTCGGCTATTTGACGAAAAAGCTTGCCGTCGGTGAAAATCCGGGCAACGTGTGTATGGAATACTACACCGTGCTGGCAGACGGCGGCAACTATGTTACATTAACGGCGGGCAGCAAATCGCTTGTCAACACAAACGCTGCTTTGATTACGGAGTCTACGCCGGGCGCAGTTGTCGGCGGCTGGAACAAAATCAAAGCCGTATTTGACTTTACAAATCAGAACTGCAACGTGTATGTCAACGATACGCTTGCAATTGAAGATTTAGCCTTCAGCACAGCTGTACCGGCGGGCACCTATGAGGTGACGCTTGGCGTTTATGCAAAGCTTGCACCGGCGGGTACGGTGCTTGTCGACAACTTTGTAATGTATCAGGATGCAGAGCCGGTCATCGAGGGCGTAAAGTATTACGGTGTTACCGGTACGAACTGGTCGCTGGTAGCGGCGGATGTTACACTTACGGAGGACAGCTTTGTCAACAATCT
>JAZSGM010000132.1:0-5201 GCA_045532715.1 Clostridia bacterium | reverse complement strand
TTGGTCATGGTCTGTATTTTATTCAGTGCACTTGCCAATGTTGCAGGCAGTCTGTTTTTACAGGTGCTCATTGACGATTATATCACACCGCTTCTGGGTGTAGCAAATCCGCAGTTTGCCGGGCTTTTGCATGCCATTATGCAAATGGCAATGCTCTATGCGATCGGTGTAGTGTCTGCATGGATGCAAAACCGTATTATGGTCACGATAGCGCAAGGCGTGTTGCGTGATATAAGAAATGAAATGTTTGCACATATGCAGACATTACCGATTCGCTATTTTGATACACACACGCACGGAGATACAATGAGTCGCTATACCAATGATGCGGATTCGCTTCGTCAGATGCTGGCACAGAGCTTGCCGCAGGTGTTTTCTTCGGCAATTACTATTGTAACGGTATTTACGTCTATGTGTTTTACCAGCTTGCCGTTGACGGCGCTTGTATTGGTTACGGTCAGCCTGGTGTTGACTGTGACTAAAAAGGTTGCGGGCAACAGCGGAAAGTTTTTTGCTAAACAGCAAAAGGCGCTTGGTGATGTGAACGGATTTATCGAGGAAATGATTCAGGGGCAAAAGGTTGTAAAGGTATTTTGTCACGAACCGGAAACGAAGGCGGAATTTGACCGCTTGAATGAAGTTTTGTGCGAAAATGCGACAAAAGCACACTCTTTTGTAAACATTCTCGGTCCGATTAACAACAACTTAGGACATTTGCAGTATGTGATTATTGCCATTGCAGGCGGCGCCCTTGCCGTGTTCACCAAGAGTATATCCTTAGGTAAGATTGCGAGCTTCCTGCAGCTTTCCAAGAGCTTTAATATGCCGATTAATCAGATTTCACAGCAGATGAATTCCGTGGTGATGGCGCTTGCCGGCGCACAGCGTATTTTTGAGCTGTTAGATGAGGCATCGGAAGCGGATGACGGTTATGTTACCCTGGTGCATGCAAAAGAGGAAAACGGTGTCCTGACAGAAGCAAAAACGCGTACGGGGCTTTGGGCGTGGAAACATCCGCATCAGGATGGCAGCGTAACCTATACAAAGCTTGCCGGTGATGTGCGTTTTTACGATGTGGACTTCGGTTATGTGCCGGAAAAGACGGTACTGCACAACGTTACACTCTATGCAGAGCCGGGACAGAAGGTCGCTTTCGTTGGGGCAACTGGTGCGGGAAAAACGACGATTACGAATCTTATTAACCGGTTTTATGATATTGCGGACGGTAAAGTGCGCTATGATAATATTAATATTAATAAGATTAAGAAAAGTGATCTGCGCCGCTCACTCGGTATCGTATTGCAGGATACAAACCTGTTTACCGGTACGGTCATGGAGAATATCAGATACGGCAAATTGGATGCGACAGAAGAGGAAGTGTACGCGGCTGCGCGCCTTGCAGGTGCGGACGGCTTTATCCGTCACCTGCCGCAGGGCTATGACACGGTTCTTTCCGGTGATGGAAGCGGTCTTTCGCAGGGGCAGCGACAGCTGCTGGCAATTGCACGCGCTGCAGTGGCCGATCCGCCGGTTATGATCCTTGATGAAGCGACCTCAAGCATCGATACGCGCACAGAAGCGATTGTTCAAAAGGGCATGGATTCGTTGATGCACGGCAGAACCGTATTTGTGATTGCGCACAGACTGTCTACGGTGCAGAATTCGGATGTGATTATGGTGCTGGAAAACGGACGGATTATCGAGCGTGGCACACATGAGGCGCTGATTGCCGAAAAAGGAAAATACTATCAGCTGTATACGGGTGCCTTTGAATTGGAATAAATCCGGGCATGTAAAAATTGACCGTAGCGCAAAATATATTTTGCGAATTTTCTCCGGACAAAACAAAAAAGACGGACTGTAGTTTATTGAAAGCTACAGTCCGTTTGGATTTGATATAAAGTGGGTTTATGCCTTTACTGCGGTTGCATCCTCGATTGCGGCTGCAAGCAGTTTTTCTACATTTTCGGCATCTGTTGTGCCCGAAAGCACCAACTCACTGATTAAAATCTGTTTGGAATTGGAAAGCATTTTTCGCTCTCCTGTGGAAAGCCCCTTGATTTTATCACGCAGCATCAGGCTTTTGACGACATCGAGCACTTTATAAATATCACCGCTGCGTAAAAGCTCCATATTGTCGCGGTAACGCTTGTTCCAGTTTCCGTCATCGCTGACAATTTCGCTTGCGATGGCATCAAGGACCTTTTGCCCCTCTGTTGTTGTAATCAGGTCGCGTACGCCGATTTCGTTTAATTTTTTAATCGGAAGCATAACCTTCATATCACCGGCGGGCAGGCGCAAAACATAATACGCATGCTTTTCGCCGAGGATTTCCTGCTCTTCAATTGCCTCGATTGTACCTGCGCCGTGCATCGGATATAAAATTCTGTCACCAATTTTGTAAGACATGCTGTCGCCCCCGCTACCCCTTGTAATCATTACCTATTACATATAAAGTTTACCACATTTAAAAGAATTTGTCAAAACGATATTTCGATTTTTCTCGCGAAAAAAAGAAAATATTTTGTATAAGAAGCTTGTTTTTTCGGCAATTTTAACAAAGCATGACGTATACTTCATAGATAAAAACGAATAAATTTAAAGTTTGTCCGTTTTGAGGCACTCATTCATGAACTGTATGCTAAGCTGTAGGAGGAAGCGCTGAAAGACGAAGTGAAAACAATAAGGAAGCACAGGAAAACTTAAGCTTCCCTGTGCTTTTTCCTGTATTCACCGGCGGTGATGCCAATGGTTTTTTTAAATACGCGGCAGAAGCTTTTTGTATCGGTAAAGCCGACTTTTTCGGAGATTTCTTCTATTGTCAGGTCACTGCTTTGCAGATGCAGGCAGGCAATTTCGACTCTTTGCTGGTTTAGGACACTGTGGAAGGTTGCTCCTGTGATGCTTTTAAAAATGGTGCAGAAATTGCTTTTGCTGTAGCCGCATGTATGGCTGACGGCGTCAATAGTGAGCGGATCCGCATAATTGTAGTGAATGATTTCAAGGGCTTTTTCGATTTTGGAAAGATCCTGCAGATTTTTCGTGAGCATCTTTTTGCTTTGCTGCACGGGCAAATGCTCCAGAATCAGTGCGCTGATTTGATATAAATTGCCCTGAATCTGCAGAGCGGAAAATTCTGTAGGCGCTTTACGTAAGTCGACAATTTCGTTGAACAAGCGCAAAAGGGTTGTACGTTCCGGGCTACCCGTCTTTAAAGAGTAGACCGTTTCGAATGCGGAATGGATAAAGGGCTTATAATATTCACCTAAGAAGCTCGGACCGACAATAAGGGTCAGACACTGTGCAGGCCCCTTCTTTACGTCCGGATATTCATGAGTTTCCATCGGTAATATTAATGCAAACTCACCCTCATGCACGGTGTGTAATTGATTGTTAATAAGGATTTCGTAGCTGCCGCTTTGGCAGAAGCTTATCTCAATATCCGAATGGCGGTGCGCCGGAAAGGGACTTGCTATGCCGACGGTGGCATAATAGGGGGTTTGCCCGGTTAATAACTTTTGGTGAAACATAAATTCTCACATCCTTGGAAACAGAATACTATATTTTCTTTTTCGTGTCAATAGTATCAGAATTTTTGCGAATTATAAAAGAAAAAAAGCCCTTTAAAAGATAAGGTGTGCGCTATATAATGAAAGCAAAGAAAGAAAATCGGGGGATTGCTATGGAAAAATTATATATGGGCGTTGCACGCGAAATCATCACGCCGGAAATTGGTTGTCAGCTCTACGGCTATTCGCCGGATGTTTTTTCAAATGCTTTGGCGGATGATTTGACAGCGACCGCTTTTTATTTTAAGCAGGGTGAAGAGCAGGCTTTGATGGTTTCGGTGACAGTATGCCTTTTAAACACAGAAATGATAGCAGAGGTGATTGCACAGATTTCGGAAAAATTCGGTATTCCGAAACAGAAGTGTATCATCAGCGCAACACATACGCATTCCGGTCCGAACACAAATGGTCAGGAAGGCTGGGGTGGTATTGACAAGGCGTACTGCGAAGGCATTTTGATTCCGGGGATTATAAAGGCAACCGAGCAAGCCGTAAATCATACTCGGGCAGTGACGGTCGGTACGGCAAGCGGCAATAGCTATGTGGGTATAAATCGTCGAGAGCTGAACGAGGACAACCGTATTGTGCTTGGACAGAATCCGTGGGGCCCATTTAACCCGCAAATGACAATTGTTTCCTTTAAAAACGAAGAGGGTACGGTTGTAGCGAATATGATTCATTATGGTTGCCACGGCACGGCGGCTGGCAGAAACTTAGAAATTACCCGCGACTGGTCTGGCTTTATGACGGATCAATTGGAAGATCAAAGCGGTGCAATTACTGCATTTTTTAATGGTCCGGAGGGGGATGTCGGTCCGCGTCTTTCTAACGGAGACACCACCGGCGGCATGTACACAGGGTTTCGCTATGCTGCAGAGCTTGGTCACATTGCGGCGCAGGATGCAGTGCGCATTTATAAAGAAATCTATGACTACAAAGAGGTAGAGCTTGTTTGTGGGGGCAAAGAAATTCTTGTGCCGCTCAAAGCAAGAATGCCACTTGAGGAAGCCCGGGTGCTTTATGAAAAATACAAAGAGCACAGAGTGAATTTTGAAGGGACGCTGCGTCAATATGCATTGGATACGATTGCGGCATACGAAAATAACGAACCGGAGCTTGCGGGCATACCGATACAGCAAACGGTGGTTGCTTTTGGTAATTTGGTATTTGCATCCTTCCCTTATGAACTGTTTTCTGAAATCGGTATGCGCATTGACGGCTGCTTTGCAGATAAGCGTGTGCTGTCTTTGTCGAATGCAAACGGCAGTGAGGGTTACTTTATCACAGAGGATGTAAAATGCCGCGGTGGCTATGAGGTGACGATGTTTATGTACGGTCAGCCGCAGCCGTATTGCGACAATGCGGATTTTGAGCTGATGAAGCGTACGGTAGAGCATATCGGAGAAGTATTTAAGCATCTGTAATTTAAAAGCATAGTAAAGAAGCACAAGGGATTGAACAGAACCATTAAAAACGGACAATAGAAAAAAGGCACCTCCTATGGTAGAATAAAAATACCATAGGAGGTTTTGCTATGTCAGGAATTAAAGGAATGAAAAAGTATCCACAAGGAATAAGAGAAAAAATTGTATCCGAGTACAATAATGGTGCGTCTCAATGTGAATTGAGTAG
>JAZSGM010000152.1:0-18571 GCA_045532715.1 Clostridia bacterium | reverse complement strand
AAGGCACCGAAGATTTTCCATGTAAACTGGTTCAGAAAGGACGAAAACGACAACTTTATGTGGCCGGGCTTCGGCGACAATATGCGCGTTCTGCTCTGGATTTTAGACAGATGTGCAGGTAAGGTTGACGCTGACGAAACTGCAATCGGTTACGTGCCGAAGGTAGAGGATATCGACGTGGAAGGTCTCGATATGACTGCAGAAGAAATCAAGGCTCTGCTTACAGTTGATAAGGCAAACTGGCTGGAGGATATCGAAGATTCCAATACAGGTATCAAGAAGTACTTTGAACAGTTCGGCGACAAGCTCCCGGCTGAAATCAAGGCGCAGCTCGATACACTCGAAGCAAACCTCGCAAATATGTAATTTTTGTGCGAAAGCACATCTAAAGGGCATCGGAGAAATCCGATGCCCTTTTTGTTGTGCGGATATACAGTAATATTTCTAAAAACTGCAGTAATATTTCATTAAATTCAATATTGTCAGCTTGTGCGGTGTGTGTTACAATAAAAATATAGATTTAAAAGAAAACGCTTTAAAGTGTCTGTTTTTTTAAAAGAAATATTTAAAATAAATACATAAGTGATCAACGGAGGAGATGAAGATGAGAAGAGTAAGAAAACTAATATCGTGGGTGCTGACAATTGCAATGCTTCTGATGCTTTTGCCGGCATTTCCGGCATTTGCGGCAGAGGAAAAGGTCGTTTTTGCGGATGACTTTGAAGGCTATGCCGCAGATGCAAGCATACCGACCGGAACTGCAGCGGAAATGTGGAACGGAATTGTGGAATCCGCAACGGCGACGGTACAGGCGGCGAAGGTGGGCAAATCGCAGGCGCTTCGCTTTACCAATTCTGCCGAAAAACGCGGCGGCCCGAGACTGACGAAGAACTTCTATCTGGGCGGCGTAGATGAAATCACTTTTTCCTACCGTGTCATGACAGACGCTGACGATAAGGCAGTTTGGAGCTTGATTGCCAACGGAGCGACTGTTGTAGAGGTAAAGGACCTTTATCCGGAATGGACGAATATTTCTGTTACGCTGGATATCAAAAACAGCACATATACCGTAACGAAAAACGGCACAGCTGACGCGCCGGTGAAGTACAGCGTATGCGTAACCGAAGGTCTTGTAATGCAGGTGTCGGCATCGGTGAAGGACAACAACTGCATCTGTTATGATGATTTTGCGGTCAGAGCCGTGACGGATTTAGAGCCGGAAAAGCTGTTTGACAAGACCAATACGGAAGCGAGCGGCGTGACCTATGATCCGAACGATTTTCCGCACAGGGAAGATGCGGCAGGGTATAAAAAAGCGGCGGCGTTCCAATCTCAGGTGACCGCCTGTCAGACCACCTTGTTTGAAACCGATTTTGAAGCTGATGCAGTTGGTGCGTGGCCGCTGATTATGGCAAATACGGTCGGCGCGTGGAGCACAAGAGTGACCTCCACGACGGCATCGATTGCCGTACAAACGGTGGACGGCAGCAAGGTGGTGCGCTATAACAATATTGCGGCGAAGGAAGGCGGTCCGCTTTTAACGAAAAAGCTTTACAATCCGGGGCTGTCCAAGCTGGGCATTTCGTTTATCGCGCGCAGCGAAGGCTGTAACATTGCAATGAGCGTACAAAATGCAGCATCGCAGAATCTGTGCAGTTTAAATCAGGCCTTTGACACGTGGACTGCGGTAGATGTCCTGTTGGATTTTGAGAAAAAGACCTTCGACATTCAGGCAAACGGTACCTCGATTAAGTCGGGCGTGTTGCTTGCAGAGGTTGACGGCGAGTTTACCGTGCGCCTGAACACGGCCTATATCAACAACAACGAAAACGTGTACTACGACAACATCCGCATTGCAACGCCGGATGCGGTGGATGTGCAGCTCGTCAACGCCGGTATTCCGGAGGCGCAGCGCTCCAATGCAGAGTATGCCGCGTTTGTCGGCAAAGCGTATGACGGCAGCCTGCCGCAGGCAAATGCGGATTTGGGCGGTGCAAAGCAGCTGTTTGCGTACTACAGCAATTACGGCGGTCAGCGCATTGCGACGGATTCCGAGGCAAGCTGGCAGAAGGTGACCGGTTCGCTTCTGGCATTTACCGTGGGCGGCAACGATGTGATTGCGGCGGTGAACGGCAGTCTGGCAAAGAAGAAATCTACCTTGCAGAAAACGGTCAGTCTCGGCCTGGATGCGGCAGATTTAACCGTGGAATACAATGTGTACTTTGTCGGTAACGGCGCAGCAGAACTGCAGTTAAAGGATGCAACTGACTCGGCTTTGCTTTTGCCCGGTCAGACATATACCAATGCGGAAGTGAAGCCCGGCTGGAACAATTTCCGCTACGAAATTGATTATAAAAACGCAAAATACAGTTTGTATGTCAACGGTGCGAAAACGGAGAGTGATTCCGCATTTGCGGCAAAATCCGCAAATTACAGCAGTGCCAACCTGTATTTTGATTTAACGGCAAATACGGCAAATGATGCTGTGCTCATTGATAACATTTCCGTCAGCACCAAAACACCGATTCGTTTTGAAGGTCAGTTTTTCGGGATTGAGGGTGTAAATTGGGATGCCATCAAGGGGAGTGCAATTACGGAAAACAGCTTTGTTTCCAATTTACGTGCGCATCCGCGTATTTATATTACGGATTGGGACGATGCAAGAAATAAGATTGCAACCGATTACACTTATCAGGTGATTTATGAAAAACAAAAACAGGCGGCAGATGCGCTTTTAAATGAACCGGTAACACCGTATGTATTCAAAAACGAGAGAAACTGGCTCTGGGGCGCAAGACAAGTGGAGGATCGCGTAAGCATACTTGCCTTTGTATACGGTGTTTCGGGTGATGCAAAATACAAAGACCGTGCAATGGAGGAAATCCGCGCGGCGGGCGCGTATCCGGACTGGTCACCGTCCGCGCCGATGATTGCAGCGGAATGTATGGGTGGCATCGCCATGGCTTATGACTGGATGTATCACGGTTTAAGTGCATCGGAAAAGCAGGAAATCATCACTATATTAAAAGAAAAGGCGCTCTGGCAGTATGCACGCTCGTATGAAGGCATCACAAGCGTGGAGATTGCGCTCGGTGTTACGAACAGAACGCTGCTTGCCAACGCCTGCGGACTGATGTGTGCGGCAGCGATTGCCGATGAAGAGCCGGTGCTTGCAAATTACTTATATGAAAATGCACTTGAATATGCGATGAAGTGCTTTACCGAATACGGTGAAGACGGCGGTTTCCCGGAAGGAACGCGTTATTGGGAGCTGGCAACCGACTATGCGACCAAGTTTATCGGCGTGCTTTTAAGTGCACCAAAAGAAGGCGCAGTGCTTGATGCACAGGCACAGAAGTATCTGCAGCTGCCGAATATGCGCGAAACGGGCAAGTACTATATGTACTTAAACTCCTATAATAAAAAGTTCAGCTTCGGTGATGCGGAGGACGGCTTCATCTACCCGAGCGCGTCAATGCATTTGCTTGCACAGTATGCGAATGAGCCGATGTATCAATGGTACATGGACTACATCATGGAGCAGAAAAACAAGACGGATTTAGACTATATGCGCTTCGCGTGGTATGGTGACAGCGTTCAAACTGATGTTTCGGAAATTCCGAAGGATATCGTGTTTGACTCCAAAACCTCGTCCATTGCGACAACGCGTTCGTCCTTTACGGATAAAAATATGCTCTTTGCGGCATTGCAGGGCGGTACGAATACGACGGGACATATGTATTATTCGCTCGGCAACTTTGCCATCGATGCAAACGGTCAGCGCTTTATCCAGACAGCAGGCCCGGCGGACTATAACTATCAGTATGCACCGGAGCAGTACTATATCAAGCGCGCCGAGGGGCAGAATACATTGGTATTTAACCCGGACCTGACCGCCGGGCAGAACAATACAGGTCACGCAAGGTTTATCGATTCTGCACAGGATAAGGATGAGTTTTATGCGGTGCTCGATATGACGAGCGCCTATGCAAACGCAGAGTATGTCAAGCGCGGTATGTATATGACCAAGGGCAGACAGTCTGTGGTGATGCAGGATGAATTTAAAATGACGAAGCCGAGTGAGGTGTATTGGTTTGCGCGCACGCCGGCAGATATTGTTCTTGCACAGGACGGCAGAAGTGCGCTTTTAACCATTGGCACAGAGCGTATGCTTGTTGTGCTTTCGCAGGCGCCGGTCGGCGCAAAGCTTTCCGTGATGGAAACCAAGCCGCTGCCGAGCAGCCCGACGGCAAAGGATGAAACCTATGCAGACGGCTTTAAGCTTGTCGTGCATGCGACCAATGTAACGGAAAGCGCAATCCGTGTGGAATTCATCCCGCTTTCTGCAGGTGAAGCGCCGGAGCTGATGCGCCTGACACCGTATCTGCCGATGGCGCAGTGGGCACTTTCGCCGGATGCGGCAGAAAAGCCGGTTGCAGATGTGCTTGCCGACAGCGTTGCCCTGAAGCTCGGCAGCCCGGTTGCATTTGCAAACGGCGGCAGGACGTATGTAGATACAACAAATTACGATATTTCGGCATTTACGCAAAACGGCAGAACCCTTGTGCCGGTAAGATTTATCTCCGAAAGCTTCGGCGCGAGAGTGGGCTGGGAGGATGCGACGCAGACGGTTACCGTTGTGAGCGGCATCAATACCATCAAGCTGCAAATCGGCTCGAACGTGATGACGGTCAACGGCAAGGAGAGCTATCTCGATGTGCCGGCGCAGACGGTCGGCGGCAGAACGATGATTCCGCTGCGTGCGCTTGTAGAGGCGCTCGGCAAGGCTGTGTTCTGGGATGACAGAGGCGTTATTATCATCAACAACCATATGCCGAAGCCGGACGAAGCGCAGCTGCAGCGCGTGATTGACTATTTGGAAACGCGTGTACAGATCGGCGGCAGTGAAATGACGAGCTTTGATTTGGATAAGACCGCATATACGATGCTTCCGGTAGGGGACAGCTGCATTACCGTGACGAATCGCGGCAGTGCAGTGCCGGTGGAAAACGGCAGATTTACCGTTGCCGGCAAGACCTATGCCATCGGATTTGCAAATGACAGCTTTGCCGGCTTAAGCGGAACAAATACGCCGGATATCATCAGCCGCGTCAGCGCAAGTGCAAAGGCGGCAGGAGCGGTAGAAGCTGTACCGAATTACATTCCTGTAAAGCAGGTAACGATGAGCACCGGTCACGACAAGTATCTGCCGAGCGGTACAATTGATAATTTAATCAATGATGTCATTATTAACCGCTGGTCGGGTAACGGGGCGGGTGCGTATTTGACCTATGATTTCGGTGAGGTGAAAAACCTGCATTCGTTTGGTATTGCGACTTTAAATGGTGATACGAGATACTTCCTCTTTAAGATGGAAATTTCTAACGACGGTATAAACTGGACGGAGGTTTTAAACACGCAGACGAGCGGCACGACAAAGCTTTTCGATATTTTCGATATTGGCGCAAGTGCACGCTTTGTGCGCCTGACCGGTTATGGTGACGGTGATGGCGGCACGTACAACTCGTGGACAGAGGTGCGTTTCTGGGATAGTGCAGCGCAGCAGGCGGCGGACAAGGCAGAATGGTCTAAAACCAAGCTTGCCGGTGCGCAAAGCTATGCTGTAGGTACGAGCCTGCAAATGCAGACGGAGGCCTATAATGCGCTCGGCACCTTGATGCCGTATGGCAAGGTGACCTACACCAGCTCGGATGAAAAAATCGCAACAGTAGATGCAAACGGCAGGATTACCGTCGTCGGTGCAGGTACGGCGGTGATTACCGCAACTGTGCACAATGGCTACAAAAATGTTTCCGGTATGGTGGTACTCAACTGCAAGTAAATGAAAACTTTCAATTGCATATTTGTTTTACGGAATGAAAAAAGCGCCCAAGGGGGCGCTTTTTCATATCTGGTGATTGTTATTCCGTAAGTGTGGACAGCGCTTCGTCAAATACTTTATCCAGCGTTTCTTTGTCCATGATCTTTTCTTCTAAAATGAGGTCGTATACACGTTTGTTTTCCTTCAGCGCGCGTTTCGCGATGGAGGAGGCGTGTGTATAGCCGATATAAGGGCAGAGTGCGGTCAGAATACCGAGACTGTTTTCCACTTCGGTTTTGCACTGCTCTTCATTGGCGGTGATGCCTTCGATACAATAGGATGTAAAAGCTGTGATGCCGTTTTTCAGCATTTCCAGGGATTCGAAAAAGCAGTAGAAAATAACCGGCTCAAACGCGTTGAGCTCTAGCTGTCCCGCTTCTGCTGCCATGGTAATGGTCGTATCATTGCCGATGACGTTGAAGGCAATCTGATTCATTACCTCCGGCATAACCGGATTGATTTTGCCCGGCATAATTGAAGAACCGTTCTGTCTGGGCGGCAGATTGATTTCGCCAAAGCCGGTGCGCGGTCCGGAGGACATCAGACGCAGATCGTTTGAAATTTTAGAAAGTGTGGTTGCACAGGACTTTAGGATGCCGGAAACATATACAAACTCATCTAAATTCTGTGTTGCGTCGATTAAATCGTCCGCCTGTGTTAATGAAAGACCGGTAATGTCCGAAATGTTTGCAACAATTTTTCCGATATAGTGTGCATCTGCGCACAAACCTGTGCCGACGGCTGTACCGCCCATGTTCAGCTTGGAAAGCACACTTGCGGCGTCACCAAAGCGTTTGATGTCGCGACCGACGGTTTTGGCAAAGGCAGTGAAGGTTTGTCCGAGACTGATGGGTACGGCATCCTGCATTTCCGTTCTGCCCATTTTGATGATGGATTTAAAGGCATCCGCTTTCTTCAGAAGTGCGTTTTCAAGCTGTGAGAGTGCCTCTCTGGTCTGTAAAAGCATACGGATGAGCGCAATTCTGCCCGCACTCGGGTAAACGTCGTTGGTCGACTGCCCGCAGTTGACGTGGTCGTTGGGGTGTACAACGGTGTAATCGCCCTTTTGTCCGCCTAAAATCTCAATTGCACGATTGGCGAGCACTTCGTTTCCGTTCATGTTCAGGGATGTGCCTGCGCCGCCCTGGATGGTATCGACGATAAAATCATCCGTGAATTTGCCGTTTAATACTTCGTTGCCCGCACGAATGATGGCTTTGGCAATTGTGCTGTCCAATACGCCGGCTTCCTCGTTGGTGATTGCTGCCGCGATTTTGATTTCCACCAGACTTCGGATCAGCTCAGGGTGTACGCGTTGTCCGGAAATTTTGAAGTTTTCCTGCGCGCGCAGTGTCTGCACACCATAATAGGCTTCGGCAGGAACCGGCATTGTGCCGATAGCATCTTTTTCCGTTCTGTAATCGTTGTTTATCATTATTTTGCACCTCCGTAAAATACGTGTTGATTATAACACTGACGTATGATATAATCAAATATATATTCAGAAATACTCGGTATAGCTTTTGAATTATAAATTGGAGGTGGCGGCTTGTTTAAGAACAGATCGTATGTGTTGGAAGTGTATAAGGAGCAGAGTTTTTCTGCGGCGGCGAAGAATTTGTATATTTCGCAGCCGTCTTTGAGTGCGAGCATAAAGCGCATAGAGGATAAAGCCGGTGCGCCGATTTTTAACCGTGCTACAGCGCCGATTTCGTTGACGGAAATCGGGGAGCAGTATGTAAAGTGTGCCCGTGAAATGGATAAAATTGAGGCAGGCTTTCAAAGCTTTGTCTTTGACCGCTTGCATCTTGTGAAGGGGGAGATTAAAATCGGGGGCAGTAGCCTGTTTTCGTCGTATATCCTCCCGCCGATGATTTCAGAGTTTAACGCAAAGTATCCGGATATTGAGCTGCACATCTATGAGGGCAGCACCAAGAATCTGATGAGCCTGTTAATTGACGGAGAGCTGGATATTGTCTTAGACAATACCATTGTGGTCAATGACAATGTGTTTGCGCAGCCGTATCAGTCGGAAATGCTGCTTTTGGCTGTGCCGAAAAATTTGTATTATAATCCGGAGGTTGCGCTGACGGTTGAGGATATTCAAAACAGCAGACATTGCGCAAAGGACGCACCGTGTATCGATCTGGAAACCTTTGCCGAGATGCCGTTCGTTTTCTTAAAGCAGGAAAATGACACCGGAAAACGCGCAAAGCAGCTTTGTAAAAAGCACGGCTTTACGCCGAATGTTTTGTTTGCGCTCGACCAGCAGGTGACGGCGTACAACATTACCTGCACCGGTATGGGCATCAGTTTTGTTTCCGATACGTTGGTGCAGTATTTACATGAGGTGCCGAACGTGGCATATTACAAGCTGCCGGATACGGAAATTCACAGAGAGCTGTTTTATTATGTGAAGAACAACCGATACCACAGTACGGCGTGCCGTACCTTTATTGAAGGCACGCTGCAGAAGGGATGAACTGTTTTATGAAACGAATTGCAGCAGGCATCCTCGCGCATGTGGATGCGGGCAAAACCACACTGTCGGAGGGGCTTTTATACTGTGCGGGTGAAATCCGCAAGCTCGGCAGGGTGGACAAGCAGAATACTTTTTTGGATACGGATGAAATGGAGCGCAGCCGCGGTATTACGATTTTTTCAAAGCAGGCGGTTGTGCATATGGGCGACACCGTAATTACACTTCTGGATACACCGGGGCATATCGATTTTTCCGCTGAGGCGGAGCGTGTGCTTGCGGTGCTGGATTATGCCGTGCTGGTCATCAGCGGTACGGACGGGATCCAAAGCCATACGACGACGCTGTGGAATTTGCTTTTAAAGCATGCTGTGCCGACCTTTATTTTTGTAAACAAGCTTGATCTGGCAGGCGCGGATTATGCACGTGTGTTAGAGGAGCTGCGCAGGGATTTCGATGCAAATTTCATTGATTTTACCGATGCGGATACTGCGCAGCTGAATGAAAATTTAGCGATGTGTGATGAAACGCTGATGCAGGAATTTTTGGACAGCGGCAGCGTGAGTGAAAGCGGTGTGATGCGTGCCATTCGGGTGAGAAATGTGTATCCGTGCTTTGGCGGTGCTGCGCTGAAAATGGAAGGTGTAGAGCGGTTTTTGAAGGCGTTTGCGGCTTTGAGCATGCAGCAGACACCGATGAGTGCCTTCGGCGCCAGAGTGTTTAAAATCGGCACGGATGAGCGCGGACAACGCTTGACCTATATGAAAATTACCGGTGGGGCACTGAAGGTGAAAAGTATGATTGCCTCCGGCCCGGACTATGATGAGAAAATCAACGAAATCCGTGTGTATTCGGGCGACAGATACCAAAGCATTGATGTGGCGCAGACAGGCTGCGTTTGCGCAGTAACCGGACCGAAGCAGACATATGCCGGACAAGGACTCGGGTTCGAGGAAAATGCCGACAATCTTACGGCAGAGCCGATTTTTAACTATCGCATAATTCTGCCGCAGGGGACGGATGCGGCTGCTGCGCTTGCGCTTCTTCGTCAGCTCGAGCAGGAGGAAACGCAGCTCGGTATTGTCTGGAATGCGCATTTAAAGGAAATCCAGCTGCGCCTGATGGGTGAAATTCAGCTTGAGGTTTTAAAGCAAATGATTTTTAAGCGCTTCGGACTTGAGGTGGAATTTGAACAGGGCAGAATTGTCTATAAGGAAACGATTGAAAATACCGTGGAAGGCGTCGGACATTATGAGCCGCTGCGCCATTATGCGGAGGTGCATCTGGTTTTGGAGCCGCTTGCGCGTGGTGCCGGACTGCATTTTGCGGCCGATGTCAGCGAGGATGTGCTTGATAAAAACTGGCAACGCCTGATTTTAACGCATTTGATGGAAAAGCCGCATCTGGGTGTGCTGACCGGTTCGCCAATTGCGGATATGAAAATTACATTAAGGGCAGGGCGTGCACATTTAAAGCATACCGAGGGCGGCGATTTCCGCCAGGCGACGTACAGAGCGGTGCGTCACGGCTTGCGCTGTGCAAAAAGTGTGCTTTTGGAGCCGTATTATGATTTTCATCTGGAAGTGCCGGTGGACAATGTCGGACGCGCGATGACGGATTTAGACCGCATGGGTGCGAGCTTTTCTATGCCGCAAACCCGCGGTGATGTGACTAAAATTGATGGCAGAGTTGCCGCAGAGGCCATCAGCAATTACCAAAAGGAGCTTATCGGCTATACGCATGGCAAGGGGAAGCTTTCGTGCAAATTCAGCGGCTATGATTCCTGTCGTAATCCGGAGGCGGTGATTGCACAAATCGGATATGATTGTGATGCGGATTTAGAAAATACGGCAGACTCCGTATTCTGCAGCCATGGTGCAGGCTTTACGGTGAAATGGGATGAAGTTACGGAGCATATGCACATAGACAGTGTGCTCAAGCCGAAAAAGGCAGAGGCAGAAGAGGTGCAAACCGTGCGCAGCGGCGGTGTTCTGGCAAGCGACAGCGAGCTTTTGCGTATTTTTGAGCGTACCTACGGTAAGGTGGAGCGTAAAATCCCGCAGCAGGCGGTGCGCTATACGGCAAAAACAACCGAATACAAGCCGTCTAAGGCGAAAAAGCAGCCGGAGCAATCGTATTTGCTCATTGACGGCTACAACATTATTTTTGCGTGGGATGATTTAAAAAAGCTCGCGCAGGACAGCTTAGAGGCGGCGCGCAATGCGCTGATTGAACGCATTTGTGCTTATAAGGTGTTTAAAGCATACGAGATTATCATCGTCTTCGATGCGTATAAGGTGAAGGGCAACCGTGGCGAGCTGGAGCGGATTAACGGCATTACGGTCGTGTACACCAAGGAGTCGCAGACGGCGGATGCGTATATTGAAAAGGCGGTAAAGGAATTAAGCCGCAGCTATAAGGTGACGGTGGCCACCTCGGACGGCTTGGAGCAGATTATCATTTTCGGCAGCGGCGCTTACCGTATGCCGGCGCGCATCCTTTTAGAGGATGTGGAGCGCGTGGAGGAAAGTGTTATGCAGATGGTCGAGCAGTACAACCTGAGCGTGGAAAACTCGGATTATCTAAAGGTGCTTAAGGAAAAATTAGAGGAATTGGATGTAGAGGAGTCAGTATGAAGCTGTATTTTGCGCCGATGGAGGGCATTACGACATTCACATACAGAAATACGCACGCACAGTTTTTCGGCGGATGCGATATGTACTATGCACCGTTTATTGTGCCGAGTGATAAAGAGCGGGTAAGCCGCAAGTGCCTGCGCGACATTTTGCCGGAGCATAACGAAGGGACACCGCTTCGCGTGCAGGTTTTAACAACGCAGGCGGATTCATTTGTGAAATTCGAAGAAAAAATTAAAGAGCTTGGCTACAGCGAGGTGAATTTAAACCTCGGTTGTCCGGCGGCGCGCGTGGTGCAAAAGGGGCGCGGCAGCGGTGCACTTAAGGATAAGGAAAAGCTTGAGCAGTTTTTGCTGGAAACCTTTGAAAAAACAAGCTTTAAGGTGGAAATCAAAACGCGCATCGGCTTTGCAGACAAAAGCGAGGCAGATGCACTTTTAGAGATTTACAACAAGCTCTCGATGGAGCGGCTGATTGTGCATCCGCGCACAAAGATAGACTATTACGGCGGTGTGCCGCACGATGATGTGTTTGAAAAGTTCTATGAAGCTTCCAAAAACAAGCTTTGCTATAACGGCAATGTATTTACCTTGTCAGATTACAAGCGTATCGAGGCGCGCTTTCCCGAAATCGAGGGCGTGATGCTCGGGCGCGGCGCGATTGCCAACCCGGCGCTGTTTCGCGAAATCCGCGGTGGTGAGAAAATCACAACGCAGGAGCTTATTGCATTTTCTGAAAAACTCATTGAAAACTATTACGCCGTTTTGCAGTCGGAAATCTTTACGCTGCAAAAGCTCAAGGAAATCTGGGTGTACGTGCTCTGGAATTATCCGGCGGAAAATAAGGTAGCAAAGGCGATTAAAAAATCGGGAAATTTGGAGGACTTCAAAGCGGCAATCCGCAAATTGCCGGAATTGAGATAATTAAAAAAGGACTTTCGATGGTTCAACCTCGGAAGTCCTTTTCGTTATCAGCCTCCCCTGTGTAAGGGGAGGTGGGTTTGCCATTTGTAAACTCGGAGGGGTTGACACAACCCCTCGGCCTTGCTGTTTACGGGCGGTTATTATTTCTTTTTCAGCTGCTTGCAAAATACGCAGTTTTCATCGCCGCAAAGCATTGCGTACGGATTTTCTTTGTGCATTTGCATCCCGATGTCGTACAGCTCACGCAGGCGGATTCTATACAGCTTACCGATGCCGAGCTCCGTTTCGTCAATATGCAGACCTCTGCGCACGGCTTCCTTGTAAAAATAGGAATCTGCGCCGCTGTAAAAGCTTCTGCAGCCACCGGGAAACTCTGTAAGGTAGCCGGTTTTCCGGTTGCCGTCCTCGTCAATGTATGCGGCGAGCGCCGTATTTAAAAACGGTGCCTGCGCCATCGCTTCAATATAGTGCACAAACGTGTTTGCACCGATGCTGCAGCCGATAAATACCACCGAGCCGTCTAACTCGAGCGCTTTGGCGAGCGGACTGTTTTTGCCGCACGGACTGTCGAGCAGCGCGTGCCCCGAGGTGCAGTACTCGGCATTTTTACCGATGGCTGTCCATTCATGACTGACGTGCCCCGAGCGGCAAGCCTCTTTGCGCTTCAGCATCGTTTTCGGAAGCGCACCTGTCCAGATTGCCTTGTCGCGCAGGGCGCCGTCCGGGCGCGTATCATATGGGCGGTATTCGTTGGAACGGTTCGTGTAGCCGTCCGAATAGATAAACGGTCTTAAAAATGCCGGTGCAAGGAAGGTGCCGTCTTCGCCGACGGTTTGCTTTAGCGCATCAATTACGGTATCCGCGCCGCCCTGCACATAGCCGAGCTGCGTTAAGGAAGTGTGCACCAACAGCGTCTCACCTTCGGTAACGCCTACGGCGCGCAGCGCATCCGTGATGTCCTCCCCGGTGAGCGGGTTTTGGACTTGCATGCCCAAATGCTCTGCCTCGGCAAGATAAATACAGGTGGTTAAATAAACAAATATCTCATATTCGGAAAAGATTTTTCCCATATCCCATTCGATTTCGTCGAGGATCGCTTTAAAGGTCTTTTGCCCATCCATGCGGGAAAGCACATCCGCAAAGTCGCAGTAGATTACACCACCGGGCAGAATACGTCTTTTCTCGGGCGGCAGGTTTGTAAGATCGTGCGGAAAGCCGATGTGGCTTCTGGAAAATACGAAGCTTTGCGCATAATCGTACCAGCGATGCGCCTGCTCTGTGATGATGTTTTCCGGCTTCGGCAGTACAATGGCATCACAGGCGGCCTTAATTTCCGGCATAGTCGCATACAGCGAAAGACCGCTTAGCTTTTCCTGCTCGCGATTTTGTATAAAGCGCAGACGCGCAGTTAAGTCCGTATTAGCGCGCACCTTTTGTTTTGCCGCTTCCTGTAAGGTCTCATTTGCACGGCTGATGCAGCGCGGCAGCATTTCTTTGATTTCCTCTTTTGTGACGCCAGTCATATAGCGAAGCAAGTCAAAGTGAATGGCAAGATGCTCGATGAGCGCCTCTGTATTCAGAACAGATGGATCCTGCGAGGCGTGGTGATGGTAGCCGCGGTGTGTGTGGCGAAACCACAGCGTCGGCAGACCGACCGTTGCGTCGGATAAAAAGCAGTCGTCTGCATAGCGGTGGTCGTGATAATGAATTGTAAGACCCGGGCAGGCGGCCTTGATATGGCTGCAAACCTCGCGCATAAATATGTTACCGACAAAGCCGGGCAGGTCAGGTGCTTCCGTAGGATTAATCTCCCGGAAAGCCGCACCCCGGATTGTGGCTTCCGTACCGTCGGTGTTGATTGCGCCGATACAGCGCCCCGATAAATCACCGCCAAAGTAATCTGCGACGGCACTCATACCATACATTTCCGAAGCGGTTACAAAGCGAACACTGTATTTTAGTTTGATTTTGCCTTCCTCGGCGAATTTGCGCAATGTCTTTAAGAGGGCGATGCTGCCGATGACACCGTTGGCGTTGTCGTCGATGAGTGGCTCACACATATGCGATAAAATCCAGACCTCGCGCTTGTCCTCACCGGGCAGAAGCGCTGTTACGGCATACTGCTCCGTAATGGCGCGCTTGGCATCCGAAAAAGCTTTAACATAGACAATGCCCTGTTCGCAGGCGGCACGCAAATAGTGCGCCTGTCTGGGCGAAATCTGATAGCCGATAAAGTCGCGTTCGTTTGCAAGCGTGCTCCATGAGCCGTTTTCTGTGGCGGCGTTGCACCAGTATACGGAATCGATATCCTCATTTAAGCCTTCTTCCTGATAATCGGAAATCCAACCGATGGCACCTAAGTCAAGCAGAAGTCGGATAATCGGCATCGTCGGTCTGGTGCTCGGATTTAATAAAACAAATGCACCTTCGGCATATTCGTCGGTTTTAAGCTGGTTTTCCGTAATGACATGGGCAGTGATGCCCTCGGGCGGTGTGGAAACGGAATGCTTTGCGCAGGAAAGCGGCTCTCTTTTATAGTCTGCAAGCACGGAATCTGCAATACCGGCGACGTCGGAAAGCAGCTCAAGGCGCATGTCCGATACGGTCCAGCCGATGGGACAGCACTTGTCCTGATACACGGTTTTGCCGTCGGCGGGAAAGGCGAGCAGCTCGGCTGCAAAGCCTTCGCTTTGCAAAAGCCTGTGGATATAGGCTGCCGCCTGTCTGTAGGCATCAAAGCTTTGCTTTCTTTCCAATTCATAGAGCGCAAGTATGTGCTTTTCAAGCCACGTGCTGTCTGCTTCATTTATAAAATCACGGATGTAATTCATAAAGAGTTCCTCCAAAGGTTATAATTTACTTTATTTTATATTATCAAGGTTTTTCGGTCAAGGCTTTTCGCCGTTTTAGAAACGATTTGAGAAGTATATCGTAATTTTTGGGGAAAGTGGCGTTTTGTATACAAATGATGTCCAATTTTATATTGAAAACAAAAAGACGATTTGTTATAATAGGGACATTAAAAGCGTAGTTGGGTGTGGGTGACGGTATGCGTTTATACCTGCGTCGCTCTTTTGATAACACATTGACTTATGAGGTGAAGATAATTGAAGAATAAAAGAATTACTTTTGCGCTGATTGCGCTCTATTTTTTGCCGTGGGGTATTCAGTATCTGATTAACAATTTTATGTCTGTCTATGTGGCATCGCTTCCGTTTGCAACGGAAAAAACAGTCGGTGAGGTTATTGGTCTTGGTGCCATTATTACCTGCATTTCGCAGACGGTCTGGCCGTATTTTGCGGGCAAGGCGAAAAACAAAAGCAATGTACTGTGCTTGTCGCTGGTATTGCTTGCTTTCATTTCGCTTCTGTTTTTAAACGGAGCGATGACGAAGCTCATGCTGTTTGGGTGTGTTGTGCTGTTTTACAGCTGCTTTATGGTGCATCAGCCGCTCATTGATACCATTTGCTCGGAAATTCATCACAAGACGGGCTTGGGCTTTGGGTTTTTCCGCTCGTTTGCGTCACTTGGATTTGGACTTTTTGGTGTAATTTTAATGTTTTTGCCGCACGATGACCCGAAGGTTTTCTTTGTCTATATTGCAATCCTTGCGGCGGTATCTGCGCTTGTTTCCAAAACGGTGCGTGCGCCGCGCGTGGAAAATGCGCCGGAGGAGCAGAACAAAAACGTATTTAACGCGGCCTATCTTAAATTTTTGGCGTATACCTTTGTTTTGTTTATCGGTTGCGCAGGAACAACAAATTTCTTTTCCGTATACTACACTGCGAAGGATGGCCTGAGCGGTAATATGGGAACGCTCAGCCTGATTTTGGGACTCGATGGTATTGCGGAATGGCTGGTAATTATGGCTATATCCAAATTTGCCCATGAGTTCAAGTCGAAGCATATCTTTACTGCGATTGCATTTTTGGGTGTCTTTCGTAGCTTTATTGTTTACATTGCACCCGGACCGGGTGTGGCGGCATTGTCGATGCTGTTTAGCTGTAGTTTTTACGGCCTTTTGTGGGCAACGCTTGCGCCGTATATTAAAAAGATTGTGCCGGCGGAGGGCAATGCCTTTGCACAAGGGCTCTGGACGGTGGTTGCCTCCGGTGCCGGCACATTTGTCGGCTCGTATTTAAGCGGTGTTTTTGCCGAAGCCTTCGGTATGAAACTATTGTTTTTGGCACTCGCAATTCTGATGGCGGTGCTTACGGCTGTTACGCCTGCTCTGATTGAAGATTAAGCTAAAAAAGAAACCTCGTCGAGGTTTCTTTTTTTCTTAAAATGTGTCATACACAACCACATCGTCCAAATCCTTATATTCGCTGTGCAGCGGAAGCGGCACGGCATCCGCTGCAGGGTAGCCCATTACCAAAAGTGCGACAGGCTCAATGTTTTCGGGAATATTGAATGCTTCGCGCATTTTCAATGGGTTAAAATGCATCACCCAGGTGGAGCCGACGCCGAGGGAATGCGCCATCAGCATCATATGCGTGGTCACGATGCAGGCATCCACCGGTGCGCTTTGTGCGCCGTCATACGGACGTGTCCAGGTTTCATTTTTGTTGTAGCAAACCAGCATTGCCGTCGGTGCGCCGAAGTGGCACTTGGTGCAATCTTTGAGCTTTTCGATGCTTTCGTCCGTGTTTAAAACCAAAATGCGCTGCGGCTGGTAGTTGCAGCCCGTCGGCGCAACGTGCCCTGCGGCGAGAATTTGGTCGATTGTTTCCTGCGGCAGGTGTTTGTTTTCAAATTTTCTTACCGAGTAGCGCTCGGTCGCGAGCTTTAAAAAGTCCATTTTGTTTTCTCCTTTATAAAAGTTTAAATTGATTCTTTCTGCATTCGAGCACACCCTCTGCGCGCAGTTTGCTGATTTCGGCGGAAAGACCGCTTCTGTCCACGCCTAAAAAATCCGCAAGCCCCTGCCGGTCGAAGGGGATAGTGAAGCTTTGGCGGTTTTGCCTTTTTGCCTGCAATAAAAGATAGGTCATCAGCTTTTCGCGCGTGGTGCGCTTGGCGGTGATTTCCGCCTTCTGATTGAGCAGGATATTTTTGGTTGCCATCACCTTTAAAAGATTGAAAATCATTTTATCGTGAAATGCACAGCAGCTTGCACAGGTGTGCATAATGCGGCTGCATTCGATAAAAAGCACTTTGCATTCCTGCGTTGCAACTGCACTGATTGGGATTTGAGCGATTTCAGCGCAGGCGAAGGATTCGCCGAACAGCTCGCCGGGGACGATGTCGGTTAAAATGCTTTTATTGCCGTAGTAATCTGTGCGCTCGATTTGTGCCGCGCCGGCGATGAGCACACAGATGTATTTAGCGCGTTCGCCCTCTGCAAGTACGGTTTCACTTTTGGCAAAGGTGCGCAAGCGTGCGCCGGTGCAGTTAAGCACCGCTTCTAAATCCGTGTCGCCGATGCCGGCAAAGAGGGGACACTGTTTTAGAATCTCTAAAAAATTTTTCATCTTTTCCACCTTTTGTTGAAAATTCAACATACATTGTGCTTTTATTGTACTATAATCAAGGCATAAAAGCAAGGGAGGAAATAAAAATGATCAGAAAAATAATCAAAATTGACCGGGATAAATGCAACGGCTGCGGTTTGTGCGCGGCGGCGTGCCACGAGGGCGCAATTGAAATGGTAGACGGCAAAGCGGTTTTAACGCGCGAGGATTATTGCGACGGTTTGGGCGATTGCCTGCCGGCTTGCCCGACGGGTGCGATTACATTTGAGGAAAGAGAGGCGCCTGCCTACAACGAGGCGGCAGTGCTTCGCGCGAAGGCAGCAAAGGAAGCCGGCGCGCTGCCGTGCGGCTGCCCGGGGACAAATTCAAAGGCAATTCACCGCGCAATGACGGCGACAGAGCAGAGTGCACCGGTAAGCAGTCAGCTTTCGCAGTGGCCGGTGCAAATTAAGCTTGTGCCGGTGAATGCACCGTATTTTGACGGTGCAAATCTGCTGGTTGCGGCAGACTGCACGGCATATGCCTACGGAAACTTTCACAACGAGTTTATCCGCAATCGCGTGACCTTAATCGGCTGCCCGAAATTAGATGAGGGTGATTATACCGAAAAGCTGACGCAGATTCTTTTAAACAACGATGTAAAGAGTTTGACCATTGTGCGTATGGAGGTGCCGTGCTGCGGCGGTATTGAAAATGCGGCGAAAAACGCACTTCTGGCGAGCGGGAAATTTATGCCGTGGCAAGTGGTGACAATTTCCACAGACGGCAGAATTTTAGATTGAAATTTACAGGCGTCTGTGGTACAATATCACCGTAGAACTTTTGGCGGAGGAAAAGGAAAAATGAATATTGCACAGAATATTAAATATATCGGTGTAGACGATCATGAGATAGATTTGTTTGAAGGGCAGTACATTGTGCCGAACGGTATGGCATACAATTCCTATGTGATTTTGGATGAAAAGGTTGCCGTGTTTGATACGGTGGATGCGCGCTTCGGCGATGTATGGCTGAAAAACCTTGCAAATGCGCTTGGCGGCAGAGAGGTTGACTATTTAATTGTACAGCATATGGAGCCGGACCATTCGGCAAATATTGCTCAATTTGCGAACGCATATCCGAATGCGAAAATCGTTGCATCGGCAAAAGCGTTTGTGATGATGAAAAATTTCTTCGG
>JAZSGM010000133.1:0-3069 GCA_045532715.1 Clostridia bacterium | reverse complement strand
ATTTCCGCAAACCTGTTTAAGCACATTATCTCCCACCCGATGACGGATGCAGCCATTGCCGGCTTTAACACAGACTGGGAAGAGCTGTACAGCGACAAAACGATTTTAGATTTTTAATCAGGAAAAAACCGATGCAAATCAGGGCGTTCACCCTTTTCCGGATGCTTTCATTTGCACCTTTCCCGATTTAATTGCTGCAGCTCTATCCTGCCATTGTCATTTTAAGCATACTGTGCTAAAATACAAATATAGTTCATTTTCGGAGGTATGTTATGCTGATTTGTGATTTGCACTGTGATTTGCCCAACAAGATTTTAGACGGCGCAAGCTTAAACGACAAAACATGTCAATGGTCGCTTTCGAAGCTGAAAACCGAAAACACCTACGTACAGACCTTTGCACATTTCGTGGACGCAAGAAAGTATCCGGCTGCGTTTTCGCGCGTGGATGCCATGCTGCAAAACTTTAAAGCAAAGCTCGCAGATACCGACATAGCCCTCGTATTGACCGCAGACGATTTGGAAGAAAACATACGCGCCGGCAGACTGTCGGCTATTTTGTCCATGGAGGGCGGCGAAGCGCTGGACGGCAAAATTGAAAATGTAGAATATTTTTATCATATGGGTGTGCGCTTTTTAACCCTGACCTGGAGTTTAAAAAATGACATTTGTGAAAGCTGCGTTTCGGGTGATGCACCGCTGACGGACTTTGGTAAGGCGGTTGTGCGCGAAATGAACCGCCTGCATATGACGCCCGACGTGTCGCATATGTGCGAAAAGGGCTTCTGGAGTACGCTGGAAACCAGCACGCGCCCGATTGTCGCCACACACTCAAACGCAAAAAAGCTATGCGCCCACGCGCGCAATTTAACGGATGAACAGTTTCTCGCCATCCAAAGCCGCGGCGGTCTGGTCGGCATCAACTTCTATGCACCGTTTCTGGAAAATGATGCACAAAAAGCGAGCCTGGACAGCATCGCACGGCACATCGAACACTTCCTTGCCCTCGGCGGTGAGGACACCCTCTGCCTCGGCGGTGATTTGGACGGTATGCCCACTCCGGCAAAAGGGCTTTCCGGCATCGGCGATGTGGATAAAATCGCAGAAAAGCTTGCAAGGCTGAATTACAGCGATCATCTGATTGAAAAAATTATGGGCGAAAATGTACGTAGGTTTGTACGAGATTGGTTTTAAATCAAACAAAAAAAGGATGGGTTCCCATCCTTTTTTCTTTATTTTATCGTCATCACAATATCTGCAACCGCCTTACCGCAGGCAGCTTTGCCCGCATCGGTCATATGAATTTTATCTTCGCAGATGTATTCGTCAATATGCGGGCGCACCAGCGCATTTAAATCGTTGATGACAACCCCCTGCGCCTGCAAAATCGGTACGATGTGCGCGTTATAACGGTCAATGTCGTCATTGTCCTGCATCAGCTTCTCCGGATGCACCGGCGTGGTTGTCGCAAAAATCACATTCGGTGTCAGCTTCTTTAATTCACGCAACACCTTGAGCATATCGCGCGTGTATTCCTCCAAATCCACAAAGCAGCCGTCCTCTTCGTAGCGGATGCAGGTATCCCAAAGACCATTGTTCCAGTGAATCACATCCGGCTTTTCACCCCAGGTGTCGAGCCAGCCCCTTAAATGGCACAGCGTATATTTTGCAAAGCGGCAGTTGTCCTCCGGACTCCACACCTCAAATTTACCCTCTAAATGCTTGGCAACCTCTTCTCTGTAGCCGAGGCGGATGGAATCGCCTAAAAGCAGTAATTTTTTCATAAAAAACACCCTCTTTTCAACTTTTCTATATTATATACCGCACGCACAGGCATGTCAAGCATTGCGAATGAATAAACTTTGCAAATTTTTTAACAAAAACACTTGTAATTTTTCGATTTCGTGGTATAATCTATATTTGGTGGGTAAAATTGTAATGTACCCACATAAAGTAGAGTAAGGAGTGAACGAAATGCCATTAGTATCCACAAAGGAAATGTTCAAAAAGGCATACGAAGGCGGCTATGCAATCGGCGCCTTCAACGTAAACAACATGGAAATCATCCAGGGTATCACCGAGGCTGCGAAGGAAGTTAACGCACCGTTAATTCTCCAGGTAAGCGCAGGCGCAAGAAAGTATGCAAACCATACTTACCTTGTAAAGCTGGTTGAAGCTGCTATCGAGGAGACCGGTCTTCCGATCGCGTTGCACTTAGACCACGGCGATTCCTTTGAACTTTGTAAGTCCTGTATCGACGGTGGCTTTACTTCCGTTATGATTGACGGTTCCCACCTGCCGTACGAAGAAAACGTAGAACTGACCAAGAAGGTTGTTGAATACGCACACGCAAGAGGCGTTGTTGTAGAAGGCGAGCTCGGCAGACTCGCAGGTATCGAGGATGCTGTAAACGTATCCGCTGAAGATGCTTCCTACACAAGACCGGAAGAGGTTGTTGATTTTGTTACACGCACAGGCGTTGACTCTCTCGCAATCGCTATCGGCACAAGCCACGGTGCATATAAGTTCAAGCCGGGCCAGAAGCCGCAGCTCCGCTTCGATATCTTAGAAGAGGTTACAAAGCAGCTCCCGGGCTTCCCGATTGTTCTGCACGGCGCATCCTCCGTTATTCCGGAGTATGTAGAAATGATTAACGCCAACGGCGGTAACATGCCGGATGCTATCGGTATTCCGGAAGATATGCTGCGTGAGGCTGCAAAGAGCGCTGTATGTAAGATCAACATCGACTCTGACCTCCGTCTCGCTATGACAGGCTCCATTCGTAAGTACTTTAACGAAAACCCGAGCCACTTCGACCCGAGACAGTACCTCAAGCCGGCAAGAGAAGCAATCAAGGATCTCGTTAAGAAAAAGATTGTTAACGTACTCGGCTGCGACAACAAAGCGTAAAGCAATTAAAAAGGACTTCTTAGGCGTCTTCAGTTAGGGATAAAACGCCTTAAAAAGCAATATTTTGGCAAATAGCTGTGTTAAAAACGACCGAAATCCGCAAGGATGTCGGTCGTTTTTGCCTTGCTCTTTATCCAAACTATTACCTTTTAAGGTGCCT
>JAZSGM010000213.1:0-15686 GCA_045532715.1 Clostridia bacterium | reverse complement strand
GGGCGTGCCCCGGGGAAGCTTTTTATGTTTTGTTTTACCAATCCAAGCTAAACTCAAGATCACTCTTGACATCACCGCGCATCATCCACTGACCGCGTGTAAAGTCCGGCACCGACATCGGCTGACCGCCGAGCGCAATCGACTGCTCGGAGAGCGTAGTTACAACCATCCACGCCGCTGTATCGTAGGTATCAATCGGCGGAACGGCATCCTTTTCAATGGATTCAAAGAAGGCAGACAGCACCATATAGTCCATACCGCCATGGCCTGCTTTTTTAGCGGCTTCGCCGTACTTTTCCCAAAGCGGATGTCTATGCTCTTCTCTGTATTTTTCAGCGTTGCCCCAGATATCCTTCGCTTTACCTGTTTCATGATTCATGCCCATCGAATCAAGCTGAAGCATATCACCGTTTTCGAAGTACGCGCCCTTTGTACCGCGCACGGAATAGTTTCTCGAGTAAAGACGCGGCAGTGTTGTGTCGAGCGTGAGCACAATTGTTTCGCCGCCGGCACATTTGATTACGGTTGTAATGATATCGCCCTGATTAAACTCTGTTTCCTGCAGATACGGATACTTGTCCGCCTTCTGCTTTACATATTCTTTTAAGCCGCGCGCCTTCGAAGCAAAGGAGGAAAGCGTAAGCATACGGTTGCCGCGGTTGATTTTAAGTAGCTTTGCAATCGGACCGAGCTGGTGCGTCGGATAGTTGTCGCAGCAGCGGTGGGTGTAGTTACGAAGTCTGTAGTGACGGATTTCCATACCGCTCGAAATCTCACCGCGCAAATCGTGACAATAGCCGCCCTCGCAGTGTACAATCTCGCCGAAGGCATTTTCCGCTGCCAGCTGCATAACCATCAGCTCTTTTTCGCCGTAGCAGCAATTTTCAAGCATCATACAATGCTTTTTCGTCTTTTCATATGTATCTACAAGCTTGAAGCAATCATTTACCTCATACGCACCGCCAACCTCCAAGCCGACATACTTGCCTGCGCGCATTGCTGCGGTTGCAAGCTCGATGTGCCACTCCCAGGCGGTAAAAATACAAATGGCATCAATGTCCGGATTGTTGATGACTTCGTATGCATCGCAGGTTTCTATCGGACGCTTACCGGTTTTTTCTTCTATCCAATCTGCCATATCCTTTGTGCGGTCTTCGTAGGTATCGCATACCGCCACAACCTCTGCACGCTCCGGAAAGATATTGACGATTGCCTTTGTCATACTGCCGCCGCGCTGACCTAAGCCCAGGCAGCCAACTCTGATTTTGCTCATATCGATTCCTCCAGTAAGAAAAATAATATTTTGCTACAATAGTTTTATTATAGCGCTTCCTATAAGGCCAAGTAAATATTCAGATGTCGTTAAAATTTGTCCAAATATCACTTTTTCTTTTTATTCAACAACCAAGAATGCACCGGAAATAATGCGCATGCCGTTTTGTTTGCCGGTTACGGTAATTCTGGTTTTGCCCGCTTTATGGAAGGCAATCTCGCCCATCGGCGAAATCGTTGCAATGCTTTCATCGCCGACATGGTAGGTAAAGATTGCGTCATAATTTTCCAAGGTTTGACCGTTTAATCCCTTTCCGCGCACATAAATCTGCCCTTTTTCTCCAACCTTGCCCGTAACGGTTTCGTCCTTTGCAAAGTAGACATCCCAGTAAGAAATATCCTCCGCCTGCTGCTCGGCGCTGTTGTAAAAACGCACCTCAGCATATGTATTCCATGTACTCTTATTGCTGGAATGGCCAATCATTTTGATGAATCTTGCCTGCGCCGGCTCTGCGAATTTGATGATGCTCATCAAATCATCCGTTGCCGGTGCACCACCTGTATGAATAGTTGTCCATGTGATGCCATCTGCAGATGCAAGCACATCAAATTTGTATGCACGTTGGGTTTGTGTTACGCCGGCAAACGCCATGGAATACACCGTCTGCACACTTCCGAAATCAAACTGCAACCACTGTCCGTCGCCGTTTGCCGCCCAACGATTTTCCAAATTATCGTTAATCACGCCATCGACCGCGCCGCGCTCCGGATAGCTTGCAAAGCCGGTGGAGTCGGTTAAGCTTTCCACGTAAATATAAGTAGGATACTCCGGCGCTTTTTTATTGCCGATATTGATTTTCATATCGTAAGCGACGCCCGCATCCTTGATGCTTGACAAGCCTGCAAAGCAGTCATTTTGCATCTTGATTTTATACATTTTGCCGTTGATGGTAACCATTGCATTTGTGCCAATGCCGCTCGCCTGTGTTACCGAAACAGTTTCACCGCCGATGGTAACGGCGCTGATTTGCGGAATCTCGGCACCGATCGGAAGGTCAAGGGCGTATTCCGTTTTGTCCGTCGTAAAGAACGGCAAATCCTTGCCGTCCGCCATCACGCGGACATTTAATTCGGCAATCATCTTATCGATTGCCTCTGCGCTGTATTCGATAGCATCATCCGAAATGATGATGAGACCTCTGTCATCCCAGTGCACATGCTTGCCGAGCGCCTCCACAAGTGCGCGCAGCGGAATGAGCGTTCTGGAATTTATGGTCTGCGCCGGCACATCCAGCGTTACGGTTTTTCCGTTTACAATCATTTCGTTTGAGCCGATTTGGAGCTTAATGTTTGTATCCTGTAAATCCACAGTTACGGCTTGCGTTGTATCATCCCAGCCTACGGTTGCACCGAAGGATTCGGAAATGAATCTCACCGGCACAAGCGTTCTGCCGTTTTGCGTGAACGGAACAACATCTGTGTTGTTTGTATCTACAAATGTTTTTGCACCGTTTGCAATTGCATTCGGCGTATCCAGCTTTAATACGGTGGCACTACCTGCCTCTGCAAACGCAGTCATACCATTATCATTTGCACTCCAGCTTGCAAGTGGCACAAGCGCATGCTCTGCCGGAACACCTTCGCCCTTACCAAGTGCGATATATTCAACCGCTACCGTAAAGTTTTCCGACTGCTTCGGCATATAAATTGCCAGCTTCGGCCCTTCCGCATTGGTGTGCGCAACGCCGTCTACCACAGACTTTTTCGGCATAACAACAAAGGTTGCATCGCTCGGCGCTTCTATAATGCGCGCAAGCATTCTGTCGCCGTCCATATCGAGCATTGCGCTCTTGCCATCTTTAGAGAAGGTAATGTTTGCATCGGTATTTGCATACCAGTAAAAATCCGTTGTATGCGCGACCTCGACCTCATCCTGCACGATAATGCGACGGCGGTTGTCTGTCAGCATCATACCACGCAATGCCTTTGTGATTCTTTGTTTCTGTTCACCTGCATCCGTATAGGTGATATGCGAATGGACATCCGTCATATCCATGATGCCGAAAGCGGTGTTGTCACTTGTGCCGTGCTTTACAACCTGTGCAAGACCGTCCGGTTTTTGTGTGTAATCCATCGTCGGATTTGCAACGAGCATATTCGCCGCCTCCGAACGACGGTAATACACTTCGTTTTGCCCATAGGTCAGCGAGTAGCTGCCGCCGCCCGTCAGGGTAATAAAGCGCTTACCCATGTATTCGACAATATAAGTACCCAGCGAATGGAACTGGTGGCCTGCCTGATTGTAACCGCCCTGCATTGCAGCAAAGAGTGCGGTCGGGTTTTCCCAGCTTGAGCGCATGGAAATACCGTTTACCTTCTTTTCCGAGGTATAGTAGAACTTATCGAGCGGGAAATCGCCCGGCTTTACATATGCATTGTCCGGGTCATACCACACGAGGGCGCTGATTGCCTGATAATCCTCTAAATATTCCCCGGTTTCTGCCTGCAACGCATTTTCGTGCCAAGCATAGTATGGCTTGTCAAAGCGGTTTGCCATCCAGTAAAATATATCGGAGTGCAAATGTCCGGAAGAAGCGTCGCCGTAGTTAAACTTACCGGTCGGACCGCTGTAGTAAATCGGAAAATCTGCTGTTTCGGCGATACCCGGTGCTCTCCAGTACTGATACTCCTCCGGAATTTCAAAACCTTCAACAAAAGCATTTTCCAGTGTGTCTATGGTATAGAGCAAAAAGCTTGTGCCGAAATCCCAGTACATTGTACCTTCAGGATAGCCACCTTGCGGTGCATACGGTTCTAAACAAAGCTTTATGCTCTCAAGCGCATGCTCATACAGATACTCCGAAAGCTGCGGCTCTTCTTTCGCAAGCGCAGTTGCAAGCATGATTGCCGCGCCGTTACATACCGGGTTCCAGTTGATTTGAACGGTGGAAAAGCTCCAATCGAATGCACCCTCGTAGTTATAGATAAATGCAGGCAAAGACTGCTTTTTGAGAATATCAATAGCGGTTTGCTTCTGCTCTGCGGTTAAAACATCATATAACCAGTCATACGCGCAAGCATAGCCTTCGGAAAGCTCAGCCGCAATCAAAGTCGAGCTAAAGCCTGCCCAGCTTGGCCATTTTCCGTATTCAACCATTTCCGCATAAGCACGGTCGGCATATTTTTTCTCGCCCGTGATGTTATACATAAAGGCGAGCGCCTGAATTCTGTTTCTTGCGATACGCGCCGAGGTAATGTCCGGCGCACCGCTTTGGTCAAGCGTCGGTTTGAAGAAATCGCCCGCAAGCGCGTCGTCAGCTTCTTCTTTGATGCTTCCGTACCACTGTCTTGTTTCGTAGGTTAAGTCCTTCTTTGTTTTAAGCTCGTCCCAATCACGCACATAAATATGCGGACCGTTCGGCTTTAGGTTGCTTACATAGCTTTTGTCGGAAAGCGGATTTTCCGGCTTGACCGCCGCCCAGTTCACTTCGTTATTGCCGAGCAAAATTTTGTCCTCAATAACGATATGTTCATCGTGCGTACCGATGATAATATCATCATAGGCAACGCCCGTGCCAACCTCCATGCCCTCTACCTGGAAGCGGATTTGCGCCGTAGACGGTGTGCCGAATTTCAAATCCAGTGTTCCGTTGGCGTTTCCATCTACAGTAACATTAGCTGTTTTTGTTTTAAAATCAAAATCCACTTCAACCTTTGTCCATTTTTTTGGCGTATCTGCCGCAAGTTTTTTATACAGCGGCGAATTGCCGGCATCGGAGTACAAAAGAACAGATGCACCTGCGCCCAGGCTTTTCACGTTAAAGCTGAGATGCAGGGTTTGATAGTCGGTCAAATCCAGCGCGCAGGTTGTGCGAATACCGGCAGTGCCCGTTGACTCAGCCGGACGGTACATATGCAAAAATTGATTGCCCTCCTCCGCTTCAACGCGCACAAGCGCGCGCACAGAGGTGTTTTCCGCAACTGCACTGACAGCGCCCATCATTGGACCGACATCCGGCTTTACGCCGGGTGTGCCGTTTTCAAAATCCACATGAAACAGTTCCTTTAATGCGCCGGGCTCTTTTTTGATTGCCGATACACTCAGCGGTGCAGCGCACGCAAGTATAAGCATACAAACCAAAAAAACTGCAAGAATTTTTTTCATACTTATTTTCTCCTTCCGATATCCCTTTACTTACATTATACAAGTTTTTTGATAAACTACAATACGAAAAAAGCTACTTTATATATGTGTTTGTATACTTTTCAAAAAAATGCTTGTGCATTTATCGGTTTATGCTATACTAATAGTATACAAATAATGTGAAAACCAAAAAATTCCCACACAATTTTTATATTTGATTACCTGAAAGGGGAGCTGAAATGAAAAACTTGGATACAACTACGCTTGAGTACAAAAGAGAAGTATACGATTACAGCTACGGTGTCCGCCAACTGATTACATGTTTCAAACAAAAGGTGACAGACGACTGGTATTTTACCGGGGAGGCACACGATTTCTGGGAAATGGTCTATGTTCTGGAAGGGACGCTCTGGGTTTCAGAAGAGGGGCGTGTTTATAAACTGCAAAGCGGCGACATTATCTTCCATAAGCCAATGGAATTTCACAAGCTTTGGTGTAAAGACCCCCACGGCGCAAGGTTTCAGGTCATCAGCTTTGCGTATTCCAACGCAGATATAGAGTCGCTCAGCGACGATGTATATCGTCTTTCGTTAGACAGTGCATCCTTTTTGGAAGAAGTGTATACCGGCATTACCGAAGCATTTCATGCAAACATTGCCGTGACACAAAAGCCGGAAAGCGAGAGAAACCGCATCCGTGAAAAGCTTGCATTATTAAATCTCGAACAATTCCTTCTGATGTTGACCTCCAAAACGGATAAGAGCATCGAAGCCAGACAGCACACAACCATGACCGGCAATTACAAACTGATTATGGACACCCTGCAGGAAAATTTGAATTACAATCTGACAATCGACGATATCGCAAAGCTCTGCAATATGAGCGTCAGCAATTTAAAAAAGACCTTCAATAAGTATGGAGACGGTGGCATCATGCATCATTTCACACGCATGAAAATCCAACGTGCAACCAAGTTTTTAACGGCAGAACGTTCCATTGAAAGTGTTGCGCACGCCTTTGGATTTAAAAGTGCCAGCCACTTTTCGGTAGCGTTCAAGCGCGTAACAGGGATGACGCCATCGGCGTTTAAGAAGCAACGATAAAGCAATACGATAAAAAAGCTTTAACCGTAAAGTCGAGCGCATCTTATGCAGCAAAAAAGCAGAGGAAAATTTTCCTCTGCTTTTTAAATTCATTTTCACCTTTAGCTATACGCTTGCCACGCAGTATTTCCCATTTTCGGCTTTGTCGACTTCAAATCTGCGTATTAAGCTATGCCCGCTCAGCAAGCTCGTATTCCACCGCAAATGCATCCTCGTCCGCCTTTTGGATGCGCACAACAACTGCATCACCCGGTGCAAGCTCAATCGGCATAGCCGTTACATTCTCATGCAAAACATACTGCCTGCCGTCCTTTTTGCTTACCTCGTAAATACGGAAGCCCTCCTTCAGCTCTAAGTTTGCTTTCAGTTCCTTTTCATAATCTCGATTTAAGATAACAGCATATCGATTGCCGTAATCATCCTCCAACTCGCCAATCGAGCAGCGCTTCGGCAGCTTACCTGCAAAGATTGCGCTTTCCTCAATCGTATTGACATACGGCTTGATCAGCTCACAGCCCGGCAGCAAATCGTCGCTGTGGTATACAAGTCTGGAGGTCAGCGCCATAAGTGTATTACCGAGCGCCTTTACCTCTGCGTTAATCTTTGTCTGCTCCGGCATAAATTCGCCCGGATTGCCTGCCGCGTCTAACAGCTTATTGCCCTCCTGCCCTGCCGTATAGTTCTGCAGGCCCTTTGCACCGTGCAAAATTGCGGCATACATAAAGCAGCGCACCATCGGGAAGATAAAATATTCTGTGCACGGATAGAGATAAAAGCCCTGATAGTAGAACCAGAACGGCAGATTGTTTTCGAGAGCAACCTGTCTGTGCAGGCCCATATCCAGCCACATAAAGGTATCGTCCAACTGATTTTCGTAGTTATAGGTATGCCCTTCCCAGGCCTTAAAATAGTTGCCAACCGGATAATAGTCAAACGAATGCACCGGCGGATCCATCACCTTTGCAAACTCTCTGACATACGGCTCATAGCGGCCGTTGTCCCAGTTCAGACCCTGGCGGTCGTCGCCGGCATGGTTGTAGTGCGGCAGTGCGACGGTAAAAAGCAGTGCGTCCGGATCGTATTTTTCCAAAAGGTCCATCTGGCGTCGCGCCTCGTTTAACACCTTTGTGCCGCTCGGCTCGTCCCAGACATAATAGCCGATTGTATATTTTTTATCCTTTAAAAGGCTCACAACGTGTGCAACCTCTTCCTCAGTTGTCGGCTGCGCCGTACCCTTGTACTGCATACCACCCATCATGGACATATCCTGGAACACTAAGTTGATTTCATGCTTTTCGCAGGCATCCACTGCCGCCCACGCGCCCTTGTGCCCCGACCAACCGAGTTCGAGCATATTAAAGCCGGCATCCTTTAAGTTTTTAACGCATTTATCTAAAACCGCTTGTGGGTCGCCGTCGATTTTATCGTGGTGCGGTGCACAGGAAAATACGGAATTGACGTACTCTCTCTGCTTCCAGATAAATCTTTTATTACCCAAAGGGTATCTTTTAAACACTTTTGTTTCCATTTTTGCTGCCTCCCTGTTCGTTTCTGTTTTAAGTATAACCGAACCAAATCCGAAACGCAATCGAAAAACGCCCCATTTCTTTTCTGTTCGTATACTTTTTTCTGTCTGAAATATACCTTTCAACTGCAATGTTATCACGAAGAAATAAGAAGGTAAATATACTTTTATAATCAAAATGTATAATTTTGTAAACGAAGCAGTAATCCCAAAAACAAATTGTGCAAAACGAAAGGGCGGATGTTTCCATCCGCCCAAAATTTGTTATTCTTCTGCCGTAAGCTCTACGGTCGAGCTCAGCTTAATGCCTTTTTGTACACTATCCACCGTAATGGTGGTTGTGCCTGCCTTATGGAAGGTAATCTTACCGTCCGGCGTAATGGTTGCGATGCTTTCATCCGCAATCGTGTAAGTGAAAGTTGCATCAAAGTCTTCAAGGAGCTTGCCGTCCTTGTCTGCACCACCGACCGTCAGCTGACCGGTCTGCCCTACCTTACCGAGGACTGCACCTGCAGATGCAAAATAGATGCCCCAATAGGATTTATCTTCCTTCTGCTGTGCTTCACTGTCGTAGAAGCGAACCTCTGCCCAGGTGTTCCATGCGCCACTATCGTAGCCCTTACCAATCATCTTGATGTATCTTGCCTGCACATTGCCGAGCGGAAGAATCGACATCTTATCCGTCGTCTTCGGTGCACCGCCCGTGTGTACGGTTGTCCAGTTTTCACCATCAACGGAGGCGAGCACATCAAAATTGTATGCACGCGAGGTCTGCGACACACCGGCAAATGCCATGGAGTGCACAGTCTTTTCGCTACCGAAGTCAAACTGCAGCCAGCCATCGCCGTTGACTGCCCAGCGGTTCGCTGTAGAAGAATTAATCACACCGTCCACAGTGCCGCGCTCCGGATAGCTTTCAAAGCCGGTGGAGTCCGTTAAGCTTTCTACATAAATAAATGTGTTATAATCCGGTGTCTTCATACCGCCGACAGAGAGTATAAGCTTGGTTGCCACACCCTCGTCCTTTGTGCCTAAAAGACCTTCAAACGGATCCGGCTGCATCTTGAAAGTATACGCCTTGCCGCCTATGCTTACAGTTGTACCATTGACGCTGATCACTTCGTCACCGATTGTGGTTGCCGTAATCACCGGTGCACTGCCGCCCGCCGGAATATCCATTGTATATTCGGTCTTTGCTGTATCAAAGAAGGCAATATCCTTACCGTCTGCCATAACGCGAACGTTGAGTTCGGTAATCATCTTAGACAGTGCTTCTTCGCTGTATTCGAGCGCATCATCTGCGATGATGATTAACCCTCTGTCATCCCAGAATACATTTTTGCCGAGCGCTTCAACGAGTGCGCGAAGCGGAATCAGCGTTCTTGAGTTAATCGTCTGTGCCGGTACATCCAAGAGCACCGTTTCGCCGTTTACAAGCATTTCGTTGGAGCCGATTTGCAGCTTGATGCTTGCATCCTGCATATCCACGGTGACTGCCTGCGTCGCATCGTCCCAACCCACCTGCGCGCCGAAGGATTCGGAAATAAATCTTACCGGCACGAGCGTTCTGCCGTTTTGCGTAAACGGAACAACGTCTGTGTTGCTTGTATCAACAAATGTCTTTTTACCGTTCGCAATCGCGTTCGGTGTGTCGAGCTTTAATACGGTTGCGCTGCCTGCCTCAGCAAGTGCAGTCATACCGTTGTCGTCCGCTTTCCAGTTCGCAAGCGGTACAAGTTCATTTTTCTCCGGAATACCTTCGCCCTTGCCGAGCGGAATGTATTCAACCGCGATGGTGAAGTCTTCCGACTGCTCCGGCAGGTGAATTGTCAATTTTGTGCCGTCTGTGGTTGTGTTGAGCACGCCCTCAACGAGCGACTTTCTGTTCATCACCGTAAACTTGGCATCCGCCGGTGCTTCAATCATACGCACAAGCATCTCGTCGCCGTCCATATTAAGCACAACGCTTCTGCCGTCTTTTGCAATCTTGATGCCGGCATCGGTGTTTGCAAACCAGTAAAACTCTGTTTTACCTGCAACCTCAACCTCGTCTTGTACAATAACGCGGCTACGGTTATCGGTAAGCATAAGACCGCGCTTTGCCGACGGAATGAGCGCCTTGCCGTCCTTATCCAAAACAGTGGAATAAACCTCGGTCATATCCAAAATACCGAATGCGGTATTGTCGCTCGTACCTTGACCAACCAATCTTGCAACTGCCATCTTGTTCTGGTCCGGCGAAATCGTCGGATTTGCAATCAAGGTATTATAAGATTCTGCGCGCTTATAATAAATCTTGTTTTTGTCTTCGTCTAACGAATAGGTGTGTTGACCGAGCACGCGGATAAAGCGCTTGCCCATATGGTCGATAACATAAGTACCGAGCGACCAATGCATGTGGTTAGCCTGGTTGTCGCCGCCCTGCATTGCCGCATAAAGCGCCGAGGAATTTTCCCAACTCGAGCGCATTGCAACACCGTTAAACTTATGTGTGCCCTCTTCTGTATAGTAGAACTTATCGAGCGGGAATGCACCCGGCTCTAAATAAGCGTTATCCGGATTGTACCAGCAAAGTGATGTAATTGCCGGATAACCGGAAAGATAGTTGCCGGTTTCGCGCTGGATTGCATCCTGACGCCAAGCGTAGTGCGGTTTATCAAAGCGATCCGCCGCCCAGTACATAACCTCACAGCTTGTGTGCCCACCGGAGCAGTCGCCATAGTTAAATCGACCGGCCGGACCGTCCATATAAATTGCGTAGTCACAGGTATCTGCCATACCCGGCGCTTTCCAGTGGATGTAATTGTCCGGCACGGTAAAGCCGTCGACAAATGCATTTTCCATCAAGTCATTGCCGTAAACCACGAAGGTTGTACCGTAATCCCAATAGGATACGCCCTCCGGATATGCACCCTGCGGCGCATACGGTCCAAGCGCATGTTGGATACGCGCCGGTGCCTTTTCTAAAATGTATTCTGCAATTTCCGGTTCCTCATCTGCAATAGCGAGCGCCATCATTATATTACTTGTGTTACATACCGGATTCCAGTTAATCGACAGTTTCGTTACGTTCCAGCTGGATGCATCCTCGTAGTGGTAAATAAACGTTGGAATTGCCTTCTTTTTGAGAATATCCACAATCGTCTGCTTTTGCTCTGCTGTTAAATCGTCGTAGAGCCAGTCATAGCAGCACGCATAACCCTGCAGTATTTCTGCTGTTACCAGATCGGATATAAATGCCGACCAATCCGGCCAGTCACCCATCTCGACCATTTCCTTGTACGCCTTATCGAGATAACGCTTGTCGCCCGTGATTTTGTATACAAAAGCGAGTGCCTGAATTCTGTCTCTGCCCGTACGCGCGGATTCCAAAACATTGCCGCTCGCGCTGACAACATGCTTTGTGGTTGCAGAATTCAGCGCCTGGTCTGCCGTTTTCTTTATGTTTGCATACCACCGTCTTGTTTCATACGTTGCATCAATCTTTGTGCGCATTTCATCCCAATCGCGGATGAATATACGCGGATGCTGCTTTAAGTTATTGACAAAGCTGTCCTCTCCGAGCTCTTTTTCCGGTTTTACCTTGCTAAAATCCACCTGATTGTTGCCCGCGAGCGGACCCCAGTCATTTGCAAGTTTGTCTGTGGTGGTGACAACAATATCATCAATATATACACCGGTGCCCGGTGCAAGGTTACTGGTCATAAAACGGAGCTGTGCCGACGACGGTGTGCCCATTTTAATCTCCTTGTTTCTGTCAGTTACCTTGCCGCTTACCTCGGTGGAATAGGTCATATCATTAAAATTAAATTCGACCTTTACATCCGTCCAATCCTTCGGCGCATCGCTGTAAACAACCGTTGTCATGGCTTTTCCTTCCTCATTGGTCGTATACAAGCGCAAATTGCCGCCCGCACCGTTGGATTTCATACGGAAGGCTACGGTTAAGTTGGTGTAGCCCGTCAGGTCAATAGCGCGGTTTAAGCGGATACCTGCACCCTTTTCCGCATCCGGCTGACACTCCATATGTACGAACTTATTGCCGTCTTCCTCCGCAATACGAACCAAATTTTTTGAGCCCGTATTTTCCGTAACGGAACTGATGGTGTCTAAAAACACACCCTTTTTCGGCTGCGAGCCGACCGTGCCATTTTCAAACGTAATGTTAAAAACGGTGGTGACCTCTTCTTCTGCTGCAAGCACGCTGATGCCGCCTATGCAGGACAAAAGCATCACCATAGCCAGCAGCATAGAAATCAGCTTTTTCATATTACATTACCTCCTTAAAATTTTGGGTAAAATTACTTCATTTTTACGATATACAGCTGCGGATAACCTTCTGCATCGCGGTCGGATGCGTAGAGCACCTGATCGTCGGACCAGCTAAAGCACGGATGACAGTGCGTATCCTGGAATCTCCAGGAGGTGTTATGCTCGCAAAGCACCTCGCAGGTTGCTTCCTCGCCGGAGATGTCGATTAAGAGAATATCATCGAGCGCATCGCCGACAAGCAAGGTGTGCGGACCGTTACAATGGTAGTGGTTGCAGTAGAACGGCATATCCATCTTCTTTAAAATGTTGCATTCTTTGTCTGCAAAGCCAATCCATGCCTCTGCGCCTTCAGCATCTTCATCGGTTGCAATCAGCTGGGTTCTGTCGGAAGTGATTGTACCGTCGTGCCCCTTACCGCGGTTATCAAAGAACATCAGGCCGTCCTGCGTCCAGAACTCGTGACCCACACAGTCATCTTCATACTGTCTGAAGCATGCTTCCACGTGACGTGTTACAGTGTTGAAAATCCAGATTCTCTGGTGTACCATGTTCCACGGACCTTCGTGACAGAAAGCAAAATACTCATTTGTATCCGATGCCCACTGGGTGTGACCTAAGCGATGCGTATCCTCAAACACCAAATCGCCGCCACTGCCGTCCATACGAACAACGAAAATATATCCCTTCTTTAAGCGGAACAGGTTTTCCTGGAAACCGCTGTAGTTTTCATTGCCGTTTGTCACTTTTTCGCGCCACGGACCGCCCTGGTTTGCATAGCACAAAACATACTTTTCATCATAGCTGATGCTCGGGTTGGACAAAGGACAACCAACCGGCGCGCGGAACAGAAGCAGGTATTCGTCCGTTGCACGCTCCCAGCGGTACAAGTCGCCGTCACCAATGAAGAGGACGAAACGTCCGTCCTTTGTTTTTGTAAAGCTGCGCACCGTTTTAAATTTCTGTGCAAAATCCGTCAGGCGCACGCTTTCACCGGTTTCCAGATTCATGGAATACAAATCCATAAACGCCTTTGTGTTGGACAAATGCTCGTCCGTATGCAGATAAATAATTTCCTTATCTCCGGTGTTAAAGGAATTCTCCGTAAAATAAAAATGCACATTCGTGCCGGTCTGTGTGAGCTGAACCACCTCACGACCGCTCTTTTTATCAATGTATGTACGCATCTCACTCGGGCGTACTTCTCCTACCTTAGACATAATTTATTTCTCCTCTCTTATTTCAGAAAATCTTCTCTGTACGGGTTAAAGGTGTCTAAAAGAACACCCTTCTTCAAGCACACGCAGCCGTGTACCACGTTCGGTGTCTTATAAAGCGTGTCGCCCTTTTTCACGATTTGCTTCACGCCGTCGATGGTAAATTCAAACTCGCCCTCGAGCACATAGGTCAGCTGGGAGTGCGGATGCGAATGCATTGCGCCGACTGCGCCTTCCTCAAAGTGTACCTCGACCTGCATCAGTGCGTCGCCGTAGGCTAAAATCTTGCGGGAAACACCGCCGCCCTGATCCTCTAAAACATAATCCTCTGCTGTTACAAACGCTTTGTTCGCTCTGTCTAATTTCATTTTTATATCCTCCTTAAGATAATTTATTATTCTACTACTATTCTATTATAGCGCAAAACACAGGTCGCGTAAATACCTTTATGTTATTAAAATTTGTCCAAATGTCGCTTTTTTCTTGACGCACGATCTTCGTTCTGCTACAATGGTTTCAGAGGGGGGATTGCATGATCAAGCAGTTTAATGAATGGTTTTTAGGCAACACCAAATTTGATTTACGCCCGATTTCCTTCGGCAACCGCAGATGCCCACCGGATTACAAGCGCGACATTGAAATCAGCACACACTATATTATGCACTACATCGCCTCCGGCAAGGGCGTGTTTAAGAAAAACGGTATCCCCTATCCCTTGAGTGCCGGACAGCTTTTCATTTCCAAGCCAAACGAGGTATTCGGCTTTCGCGCCGATACGGAGGACCCCTGGCACTTTATCTGGGTGAAATTTACCGGTGATTTTGCAAAAAAGGTCGATACCCTTCCGACGGTGTTAAGCATCGACGGCAGCGCCTTTTACAATATGGTCAATTGCGATCCCGAATCCAACACCGTGGAGGAATACATCACCGCACAGCTCTATCTTTTGTTTGCAACGCTGTTTGCAGCCGAAAAGCGACACGACTATGTGACCATTATTAAAAACTATGTGCGCGGTCGCCCGTCAATCGATAAAATCACCGTCGACGAGGTTCAGCAGTTCTTGAATTTAAACCGGCAATATATGAGCACCATGTTCAAAAAAGCGACCGGTATGTCCATTCAGCAATACATCATCAAAGAGCGTATGGCGCGCGCAGCCCTTTTGCTCGAACAGAGCTTTCCCGTTACAGAAACCGCTGAGCACGTCGGCTACGCAAGCATTTATGCCTTTTCCAAATGCTTCAAAAAGACCTACGGTGTCAGTCCGAGCACCTATATTAAAAATTGCAAACGCCAAAATAAAGAGCCGTGATTCGAAATCACGGCTTCTGATTTTATAACGTGCCAAATTGATATCCCTGCGCCTGCAAATCGACAATCACACGCTCAAGCGCATCTGCATTGTCCTTCGACACGGCGTGCAGCAAAATGATCGCACCGTCGTGCATGTACGGCACAATCTGCTCGTACGCATACTGCGCACCGCGCATCGCATCACGCTGCCAGTCGACATAAGCAAAGCTCCAGAGTACGGTTTTGTAGCCAAGGTCACGGCTGATAGCAAGGCTGCGCTCACAAAACTCGCCCATCGGCGGCCGAAGCAATGTCATTTTCTTCCCGGTCAGCTGCGTATACGCCTGCGAAAGTGACAGGATCTCCGTCGCCAGCTTTTCGTGATCCGTCTCCGACGGCATCGACGGATGGTTATAGGTATGATTGCCGACACTGTGCCCCTCCGCCGCCATTCGTTTGACCAGCGCCGGCTGCGTTTTTAAGTAGTCACCCGTAATAAAAAATGCCGCCGGCACACCTGTTTTTTTCAGTACATCTAAAATCTGCGCCGTATAGCCGTTTTCATACCCCTCATCAAAGGTGAGATACAACGTTTTGGGCGCATCCGTTTTATACACGCCGCCGTAGCGCTCCAGAAGCGCGACGGCGGCGGCATCCACCTCTGGTGCAGCTCCCTTGTTTTTCTTCATACCCCACGCCACCGGCTTGTCGGATAATGCGCGGTAGGCATCCTCTGCCTTTAAGCCGTAATCCTGCGCCTGCCCGGCAATGCTGACAAGCTTTGCATTCTCCGGCGTGCGCTGCGTACAGCCGCTCAAAAGCAGCGCAGCAAGGCACACAAGCAAAAACCTTCCTTTTTT
>JAZSGM010000284.1:0-1585 GCA_045532715.1 Clostridia bacterium | reverse complement strand
CAGCTGCATTTTGAGAATAAAACAGAGCTTGAGCTTTGCGTAGAATATGTTGCGTTAAAAGACGGCGAGGGTATCCCTGCGCCGTGGGCGTATACGAAGATGGCAAGCTGGAGTGCAAATGACAATGATGAAAGTGCCATCGCAGCTGCCGGGTCGAACGTTGTGTTAAAGCTCGGCACACCGAATGCAATTGCAAACGGTGCAAAGACTATGGTGGATACAAACAATGCAGAGGTTGTTCCGTTTACGGAAAACGGCAGAACACTTGTGCCGGTGCGCTTTATTTCCGAATCCTTCGGCGCGAAGGTGAGCTGGGATGAAGCAACACAAACGGTCGGCGTAAAATATCTGGATAAGGATATCAAGCTTGTCATCGGCTCGAATGAAATGAAGGTAAACGGCGAAATTGTTTATCTGGATGTGCCGGCAAATACGTATAACTCCAGAACGCTCATCCCGCTCCGTGCGCTTGTAGAGGCGCTCGGTATGAAGGTGTTCTGGGATGACCGCGGCCTGATTTCCATCGGTATCACAGATGCGGCTTATACAGAAGCACAGCTTGTAAAGCTTATTGGCGAGCTGGATTTGCGTGTGCTGGTCAATGGCAAGGATGCGCTGATGTTTGATACGGCGCAAACTGCATATGCACTGGATATCAAGGCAGGCGAGGCGATTCCGCAAATCAGCGCAAGTGTAAACGGTATGCCGGTAGAGACTCTGCAGGCGAATGCGCTCGGCGAAAACGCAAGCTTTACTGTAGGCGACAAAAACTACACTGTATTGATGCAGGCGGATCTGTTTGGCGGCGTAATCGGCCACAAGGACCCGGGTGTGCTGCAGGGATTGAAAATTGACGCCGTCGGTGAAGGTGGACCGGACTATGATACTTTCATTTATGTCGAAGACCTTGCAGACTCCACCAACTGGGAAAAATATCCGAAGCGTGGTATTGTCGATGGTGTCATCAACGAAGAAATCAAGAACCGTTGGGCAGCGGAGGGCGACGGCGAATGGATCAGCATGGATTTCGGTGCTGTGAAAACAATCCACTCCATGGCATTTGCCGGCGTAAATCAGAATACGCGCGCATATAACTTTGATGTTCTGATTTCGAATGATAATGCGTCCTGGACGACTGTACATACCGGCGGCGCGCCAAAAACAACGGATATTATGAGTATTATTCCGTTGGGCGGCGTGCAGGCGCGTTATGTGAAGCTGGTGTGTCACGGGTCGAACGAAAGCGCATGGAACACCTATGCGGAGGTTCGTTTCTATGAAAGTGCGGCGCAGCAGGCAGAGGATATTTCGTATTGGCCGATATACTTTGCAGAACGCAAGCTTTCCGGTGCGCCGGGTGAACAGCTGCAGCTGACCTTGAGCGGTGTGGATGCCTCCCGCAGTATTGTCACAGTGCGCCCGGATGCAACGGTTACCTATGCGGTGGCAGACGAAAGCATTGCAACCGTTTCGGCGGACGGTACAATCTCCTTTATCAAGGCAGGAACAACCACCGTCACCGTTACCGTAACGCAGGACGGCTACACCGCAAGTACGACGGCAACAATTACAGTCGAATAGTTCA
>JAZSGM010000296.1:0-6145 GCA_045532715.1 Clostridia bacterium | reverse complement strand
GATAAATCGGATGTGAATGATAAAAAGCCGTCTCAGTGAGACGGCTTTTTTCCATAACATTTCCTGTAAGGAAATATATCACATGTTCGACAGAACATATATCACACGCCGACAGGCGTATCTCACTCGCTCGCCAGAGCGAATTTCACTGCGCGTATCCCTTGGGATAACGCGCTTATGCGTCCTTTTTATTCTTCATCAATTTTCTTCACATGCGGACACTCTAAAACGCCGCGATAGGTTGGATTTGCCCAGCGCACTGCGTTTTTAATAACGGTCTGCACTGCCGGATTGTAGTAGGTCGGATATCTTTCATGTCCCGGCTGGAAATAGAAAATCTTGCCGTAGCCGCGTTGCCAGCAGCAGCCGGAACGGAACACCTCGCCCCCTTCATATGTACCGATAAACACAAGCTTGTCCGGCTCCGGAATCATAAACGGCTCGCCGTACATTTCCTCATGCTCTACTACAAAGTAGCGGTCAATACCCTGTGCAATCGGATGCGACGGGTCAACCACCCAGACAAGCTCCTTGTCACCGTCACAGCGCCAGCTTAAATCGCCCGGCGTACCCATCAATAGCTTAAAAGGCTTAGAGTGATGCCCGGAATGGAGTGGGATAAAGCCCATGCCTGCGTGTACGGCATCGCGCACGCGAATGGCAATTTCATCCGGCACTTCTTTATGCGCCATATGTCCCCACCATAAAAGCACATCTGTATTGTCAATTATCTCTTGCGAAAGTCCGCATTCCGGCTCATCGAGCGTTGCGGTTCTTACGCTGACCTCGTCGCAGGCGAGAAAATTCGCAATCGCATTGTGAATGCCTTCCGGATAAATCTCGCGTACATGTTCTTTTTCTTTTTCGTGGCGATACTCGTTCCATATGGTTACCCGAATCATAAAAATCCTCCTTCACTATTTTATCTTTGAGTTCATTCTACCACAGAAAAATACGCGTGTATATCAAATTTTTAATTTTAAATATCAAAATTTAATAAAATGCTTGACTTTTATATTAGACAATTGTAAAATAAGAATGTATTAGACAAATGTAAAATGAAAAGGAGCAGATACATATGAAAAAATTGCCGGAAAGCGAATTGGAAATTATGCTGATGATTTGGGAGGCTGGCGCGCCGGTTACCTCGGATTATATTATGGACAGATTGGACAAAGCGTGGGTGAAACCGACGGTATTAAATTTCCTTTCCCGCCTTTGCGAGCGTGGATTTTTGAAATGCGAAAAAGAGGGGCGGCATAATGTCTATACGCCTTGTGTGGAAAAGGATGTGTATTTAACGCGCGAAAGTCGCAGCTTTTTGGAAAAGCTGCATCAAAATTCATTAAAAAGCCTGCTTGTATCGCTCTATGACGGTAAAAAGGTTTCAAAAGAGGAGTTAGACGAGCTTCGTGCATTTATCGAGGAGGCGCAGTGATGCAGGATTTGCTGATGATTTCTTTAACAAGCGCAGTTGTAATTGCGCTTTTGCTGTTGTTTTTGCCACGCACGGAAAAGCACTACAGCGCAAAATGGCGCACAATCATCTGGATTGTTTTGGCAATTCGCTTGCTTGTGCCGTATCGTTTGAATTTACCGTCTGCGCCAATTCAGATTCCGCGCGTGGAGGACAGACCGATTGTGTATACTTATGAAACACCTGTCAAAGCACCGCAGGAGGTGCAGCAAGGTGAAAAACAGCTGTTTTTGCCGGAAGCGAAAAACACCGTCAGCATTACGCTCTATGATCTGATTTTCGTTATTTGGGGCATGGGTGCAATTGGCTTTTTCGGTTTTCATGTTGGTAGTTATCTTCTTTTTGTGTATAAGGTGCGCAAGAAAGCAAAAGCTGTTGAAGCTGCGTGTGATTTGCCGGTGCATGTCTGTGCCGAGCTGACCTCGCCGATGCTGTACGGCTATTTTAAGCCGAGAATTCTTTTGCCGCACAATGATTTTTCGCCCGAAGAGCTGTCAATCATTTTGCGCCACGAGCAGATGCATTGCAAACGTGGTGATTTGTGGATCAAGCTGCTGTTCTTAGCGGCAAATGCGATGCATTGGTTTAATCCGCTTGTGCACCTGATGGTGCGTCGTGCCAACCGCGATTTGGAATATGCGTGCGACGATGCTGTGCTGCGCGGCACGGATATGGAATTTCGAAAAAACTACGCAAAAACAATTTTGAAAACGATGGCGGATGGAGCGCACACGCCGCTGACGGTCTATGCGAAAGGAGAAGACGAATGAAGACGCCATTTTTAACTACAAGCTTTTCGGAAAACGCAAAGCAAGCAAAATCCCGCTTTGCAAATATACTTGATACTAAAGCGAAAAGAGCAGGCGTACTCGCACTTGCGGTAATTCTTTTGCTTGCGCTTGTCTGCGGTGTTATTGTGGGCTGCGTGCAAAACAAGCCGACAAATGCAACAAAGATTGTGCCGGGCGATACCGTGGTTGTAACGCGAGATTCGGAAATTGCCGACGGTGTAACAGCGTACAAAGGCGACTTGCTTTTTGTTATTTACGAGAATGCGGATACTTACCATGTGCAAATGCCGTATATGAGTCATCCGGCAAATTACGGAAACATAGATAAGGCGGCAGTTTCGAAAGATGCGGCGCTGTTGGAAAAAGCAAATTATGCTTCTATCAAACCGCTTGCAGGTGTGTATAAAAATAAGGGCGATGCGGAAAAAGAAACCTATTATTCGATGCAAACGCCGCTGCAGGTTATCAGGCGCGATGGCAAATGGGTAGAGGTCAGCTTTGCGGCCGGCGTAGATAATAAATGGGTAAAAAGTGAGGATATTGAGCCGGTGATTCCATCCACGCAGGTGGATTTAGACTATCTGGAGCTGCAAAAGAGGGTAGATGCAGGTGAGGAGCAATGGCGACTTTTGCCGCACTTGGTGGTAAATGACTATTTTGCAAGCAGAAAGGTAACCGCACATATGCGCATTGATGCCGGTCAAATGGAAGAAACCTCTGCCAATACGATGTCCTATATAACCGAAGGTTATTTCGTCAGTGTATATCAACCGATTAAAAAGGGCGAAGGCGGCATTTGGATTGTAAGCAATGCCTCACTGATGAAGGGGCAGATGGACGATGCCGTTCCGGAAGATGTCAAGGTAATTGTCAACAGCGGCATGGGCTGGCGTATCAATCTGAAAGAAAACAAAATGATTTACACTCACTACAGCAGCAAAATGTCGTGGTCGGTTGAGGATTTGGCAATAAAAATGGGCTTTGATGCAAAGAGCTACTACGGTAAGGATCTCGATATAATGATTTACGAATATACCGCGCCGAAGGGCGAAACGGCATATCTGTTTGTGTTTGATGATGAACAGCTGATAGGACATATTGAGCTGGATACAAAGGATAAATTAGAGCTTGCAAAGCAAGCCTTGATTCGATGGACGGAGGAGAAAAAATGAGAATACCGTTTTTAACAACGAGCTTTTCGGAAAGTGGAAGACAGGCAAAAACCAGATTTGCGAATATTTTAAACAGAAATACAAAAAGAAGAGGCTTGCTGGCGATGACACTGCTTTTGAGTAGTGCGCTTCTGTGCGGCATCCTTGTCGGCTGCGGTGATGCAACGAGCATCGGTATCATCGGTGGCGCAGACGGTCCGACAAATGTAGTGGTGCATAAAAAGGGGAATTATACGGTAGAAATGCACGATCGTGTGTCAAAAGCAATTTTAGAATACAATAAGGATAGATTTGTGCACGGCGATTGTTATGCAGAGGGACATATCATTTTGGACACGGAAGAAACGGAGGGTGGGTATAAGGTTTACACGATAAGTACCTATGGCACCTACAATTTCTGCGGTGACCATTTTGAACACGGCTCCGGCTGCGGAGATATTCCTACGGTGTTGACCTTTGATAAGGAACACAATCTGATAAATTATCAGGTGCCGATGGATGGCAAGGGATATACAGAATCCATAAAAGAGCTGTTCCCGGAAAGCTGGCATGCGTGTGTTTTGGATATTCCGGAGAACGAATCACAAAGGCTTAGGGACCAAAAAGAAAACTATGCTAAGGCATACTTAAAATCTGTCGGCAAGGAAGGTATGCCGATTGGGTATTACGGCGATTTCCATTGATAAACCTGACAGTTGTGCATTAAAAAAATCGGCTTAATTGAGCCGATTTTTTAATATTCACATTCTACACTCAAATTCTCACCATCCGAGGTTATTACAATTGTCCCATCCTCGTCCGTGCGATAAATTTCAACATTTTTTTTATTCAGCCGTTGCAGCACTTCCTTATGCGGATGGCCGTAGTCGTTGTCCGCGCCGCAACTGATGACGGCAATTTGCGGTGAAACGCGGTCTAAAAAGTGCTTGCTTGACGAGGTCGACGAGCCATGATGCCCGACTTTTAATATATCAGCATCTATATTGGCTGTGATCTGATTCTCCGACAGTTCTTCCGCATCGCCGGTAAACAGAAGTGCATTGTCTTTGTAGGTTACCTTTATGACAGCGGAATAGTTGTTTAAATCCTCATAATCCGCTGTTGCGGGCGCGACGATTTCAATATCTAAATTATCGGTGTCCAATACGGCAACACCGGCTTTGGCGGTTTTGATTTTTAAGCCCTTTTTCTGAATAGCAAGCAGCATATTTTCAAAGCTGCTGCTTGTATGACTTATGCGCGGCATGTACACCGTGCCGATATTAAATGCTTGCACAACCTCGTCAATAAATGCGATGTGATCGGAATGCGGATGCGTTGCAACGAGATAATCAATTTTGCGGACGCCTAAATTTCTGATGTAATCGCGCACATCGCCACCGGCGTCAATGAGCATGGTCTGTCCGTTCGGCAGTTGCAAAAGTGCGCTATCCGCCTGTCCGACATCTATAAAATGTGCAACGAGTGTGTCGTCTGTGGTTATATCCGGTTGATTTTTGCCGATGTGCGGCAGACAGCAGGCAATAAAAAGCACAAGCAGGATAAAACCGTAAATCAGTTTCTTTTTCATATTATTCCTCTGTCAGTCTGTCGGCGAGTGCGCAAAAATCCTCTAACGACAGTTCTTCGCCGCGCACGGTTTCTTTAAAGCCGAGCTCTGCAATAATGGTTTTGTAATCGTCTTTTGAACGGTTGAAGGCATTGCTGGTAGAGAGCGCATTTAAAAGCGTTTTTCGTCTGTGACCAAAAGCGGCGCGTACGGTTTTAAAAAATACAGCCTCATCCTTCGGCGTTACGCGCGGCTGGTCTAACATTTTCATTTTTACCACTGCGGAATCTACCTTCGGTGCCGGTACGAACGATGTGGCGGGTACGTGCACGACAATTTCAGGCTCGGTGTAGTAGCGCACTAAAACGGAGAGAGCGGAATAATCCTTTTTACCCGGCTGTGCACAGAGGCGAAGTGCAACTTCCTTTTGCACCATAACAACGATGTTGTCAAATCTGAAAGTGCGGTTCTCCAGTACGCTTGTTAAAATTGGTGTTGTGATATAATACGGTAAATTTGCTGCAAGGCTGATTTTTTCGATGCCGGCAAAATTTTCGGCGATCAGTGCCGGTAAATCCACTTTCATAAAGTCACAGTTGATGACGTTTACGTTGCTGTGCTCGGCAAGTGTTTCGTTAAGCACCGGCAAAAGGCGTGTGTCGATTTCTACGGCAGTCACCTTTTGGGCGCGCTTTGCAAGTACGTTGGTCAGTACGCCGATGCCCGGCCCGATCTCGAGCGCGCCACTCGTCTTGTCCAGTGCCGCAGCGTCGGCAATCTGCTCCAGAACATTGGCATCGGTGAGAAAGTTTTGCCCCAAACCTTTGCTCATATGAAAGCCATACTTACCTTTAATATAATTGATGGTGGAAAGCGATGTTAAGTCCATAATTTCTCCTTTAGTTTCGTTGTTATTACTATTATACTTTATAAAGGAGGAATTTTCAAGTTTTTAGACACACGAAATATAGTGGGTGCACGACAGATAAGTGCGTATATATAGGAAGCAAAAAAATTTTTAAAAAAGTTGAAAAAAAGTGTTGACAAATGGTTTTGGATTTGGTATACTATCAAAGTCGCTGATGAGACGGAAGTCAAAAAGCAGGGCATTGGACATTGAAAATTAAACAGTGTACGACAAATTACAAGGAACTTG
>JAZSGM010000305.1:0-3042 GCA_045532715.1 Clostridia bacterium | reverse complement strand
TTTACTTGCGCAATATCTTGCCGAGTGGGACGTTGTTTTGGGAAAACAGTAAAAACAAAAATATGCCGCGTGTCCGTAAGGGACACGCGGCATATACTGTTTTTGGCTTATTCTTCCGGTTTTTCTTCAACCGGTTCTTTTTCTTTCTTCGATTCCTTTTCGAAATACACACCGTCAATATGAACATTCACACTCAGCACCTCAAGGCCGGTCATGCTCTCAACGGCTTTTTTCACCTTCTGCTGCAGCTGCGTGGAAATATCCGTAATCTTTGCACCGTAGCATACGGTAATGTGCACATCAATTTTTACTTTTCCTTCTTCAATGTCAGCCTTTACACCCTTGGCCACATTCTTTTTACCGAGAATATCCGCGATGCCGCCGACGATACCGCCGCTCATCGAATAAATGCCCTCAACCTCGGATGCCGCCGCACCTGCGATAACGCCGACAACCTCTTCAGAAATAACTACACTGCCGATTTCCATATTTGTATTATCCATGATACACTTCTCCTTTCGTATAAACATCCCATTTCAAAACTGTTTATGTAAGTAGTATACCACATTTTTTACAGGACTTCAACAATTTTTATATTTTTTATCGAAACTGCCGTCTGGGAAGCGACAATATCCTGAATTTTCGCAACATCCGCTTCCGTCAGCGACTGCGCCTTGACGGTCACGCTTGCCGTATCACCGGACACATACACCACCGCATCGGCAAAGCCCTTGGCTTTAATCATATTCTCCGCCGCCGCTTCCTTGTCCGACACACCCGCAATCGCCAGAAGATCACTTTGTGCCTGCTGCTTGGTTTCCAGATCAACATTGGCATTGTCAATAATTTCGTTGAGCCGCGAAATCGTTGTGCTGCGTGCGCTTTCACGGCTGATGCGTGCGTCGCTGAAATAATCTGTCAGCTCGGCGCTGACAAGCTGTGCTTCACCCATTTTGCCTGCCGGCGCCGTCTTTGGCTCCGCTTCCGCATTTTCCTGCGCCTGCTGTGGCCCGGCGCTGTGCTCTGCCTGCAGCATCGCCGGATTTTCGCTGTCCTGCGCATAGTTAAAATTGATAAACGCCGCCACACCAATCAGCAAAATCAACGCACCGATTAAAACTTCCCGTCTTTTCATCACCATCATCATACCATTGCCTCCTTTGGTCATTTTGTAAAAACACCGATGCGGTGCTCTTCTACATTCAAAACCGCTTTCAGCGCCAGAATTACCTGCTCGCGCACCGCCGCGCTGCCCGCGCCCTCGCACACAGCAATCACACCGCGCACCTTCGGATAGGTTTCCGCCTCCAGCACCGGTGCATCCTTCGGCAAAACAACACTCGTGCTTTCCGATACATTGCTTCGGCTCTCCTCGCGCAGCTGCTCCCGACTGACATCGGCAACATAGCTGCGCTTCCCCGTCCCCTCATACGTGATCATCACCTCTACCGCACCGACACCCTGCATCTGACCGAGGATGTGCTCCAGCCGCCGCTCCGTTTCCGCATACGGCTGCTGTGTCGGCAAGGTCGGTTCAGGGGCTTGCGTCTGCTTGTTTCCGCCGAGCAGCAAAAGCACCGTGCCTATAAATAATATGATGCACAAGCGCAGGATATGCTTGTTTTTTAAGATTTCAGGCAGTTTCAGCTTTTCCAAATACCGTTCACCTCAATTCACCGTCGGCACAATACCAAACTGCGCCGTAACAAAGTCTGTTATTGCCGCTGCCTCTGCCGGTTCAGCCTGCAAGGTCAGCCGCTCTACGGTAATCACCTCACCTGCGCAGCTGACGTGCGCTTCTGCGACAACCGCTGTGCCGAATTTTTCAAATATTGCCGTTTCCACCGCCGCCTTCAGGTCATATGCAAACTGTGCACTGACTGCATCCGACTGTGTATCGGTCTGCAGCGCATCCTCGGATGCCGTCCACACGTCCGTCTGTTCCCAATGCACATCCCTGATTTGCAAAAGTGCGCTGACAATCGCAAGAGAAATCACAAGTCCGGTCACCAGCGCGCTGTATTTTCCGAGCGCGCCTTCCGCCGTCAGCGATTCACAGATAAAGCACAAAAAGCTTACCAGAAGCACTGTAACCGTAAAGTGCTGCAAATAGCCCATACTATCCAATTCCCATCACCATCGCAATACAAATCACCAGCATTACAAACACCGCGCAGAGCGCACCGACCATCAAGGACATCACATCCGCAACCGCACCCACCGATGAAAATATCCGCTTATCCGCTATCGGCTCAATGACCGCCGCCGTCAGATGGAACGCAAGGCTCGTCAGCGCAAGCTTCACAACCGGCGTAAGGCAAATACCGAACAGCGCAAGGATGCCGGCAGCGCCCGTTGCATTCTTAATCACGCGCGCACTACTGACAACCGTATCAATCGTATCCGACAAAATGCCACCCACCACCGGCACGCCGTTGGAAACAACATAGCGCGTTGTTTTCGCGGTTAAGGCGTCGAGTGCACCGGTGCCGAAGCCCTGCACAATCAAAAGCCCGGAAAACGCCGTTAAAAGAAGGCACAGTCCCCAGCGCGCCATCTTTTTTAAAAACGCCGTAAGCCCCGTCAGCGAAACCGTTCGGCTGATGCCGGAAATCATCCCGAGCGCCACCGTGCTGTACAGCAGCGGTACGATAAAAAACCGCACGGCATTGGACAAAAGCACACAGCCGCTCAGAATCACAGGCTGAATGCCGGCAGCTGCGGCCTGTCTGCCGCCGGTAACCAGCAGCCCGATGAAAATCGGCACACTGCCGTTCATAAATACGATTGCGCTGCCGACCGCACTTTCAAAGGTATTTACCGCAGACAAAAACGCCTCAACCGTCAGCGCGGCAATCACGGTATAGCAGGCAAAAAACACGGCATCATTTACGCCTTTTGCCTCTGTCGCGCTTTGCAGATTGTTTAAAAGCGCAAACAGCACGCTGACCGCCACAAGCTTTAAAAGAAGTGCAAGGGTGCTGCCGCCCTCGCTGCGCACAATTTCCGTCAGCTTCGAAAGCAAACGATGAAAGCTGCCTT
>JAZSGM010000058.1:0-11927 GCA_045532715.1 Clostridia bacterium | reverse complement strand
CGCAAGCAGCGCCTTCGCCGCCGTGACGTTCTTTGCCCCCGCCGCCGTAAGTGCCGCTTCCACAGCGTTGTTCATACGAACCTTCGCAAGGTCTGCCTCGTACTTTTCTTTATCCTGTTTGTTTTGTGTCTGGAGATTGATAATCGTCTGCTTTAAGGTTTCAATATCACCGGTAGATGCCCGTAAATCCTCAAGCTGCTTGTCGCGGGTTTTAATATCTCCCTCCAGCTTCTTTTTGGCGCCGCTTACCTCGTTAAAATCCGCACGGGCAACAAAACCCTTGCCAATCTCGGCAGAAATTTTGCTGTCTATGTCCTCCGTGTAAGCCTCGCCCAAGATGGTTTTCAGCCAATCCAACATTTGAAGTTACCTCCTTCTCGCCACTGTCCTTTTTGTCCGGCAAGTCCCGGTATTGTGGCACCCCTTCTTGTAGTCCGCCGGGGCGAAGCGGTATTCTTGTATGAAAAAGGCACCGTGCTTTCGCACGATGCCTTTACCATCCCGATATAAGCGTTTTATTCTTCAACAATTTCCCATCTACCGCCAGGGGAACTCCCATCAAGAGGAGCGGGGTTCTCCATCGAATATAAATAATCCTCTCCACTGTCGTCTATAACGCGGTAAAAACCATTCTCTTCGATAGCTTCATAAATCTTATTTTCCGTTAGACTGTCCACGCCAAAGGATGGTCCAATATACTTGATTTTCATATCAATCCTTCTCCTTTCTATGTTTTAACTTAACCTCGTACTGTATTCCGTCACGCTCGTACCAATGCAAATCAAACACATATTTGCTACTCTCAATCTTTCCAGCTCTTTTTCGCCAATCATCCGCAGACCCACCGTGTTCGTCTATCAGCCTCTCCAAACAGTGTATCGGCTCTTTTACACCGTAGCCAGCTATTGTCGTAATTTTATTGAATTTTGTATACTGCGGTATAAAAGCTTTTTCTCCGTACCACACATAATCAAGCTTTTGTTGCAAATAATTTCTGCTTCGTACAAGTGCCTTATACTCTTCCCATAAATCAGGGTTATCATATTTAACCTTTTGAAACGCCGCAAAGGAGGGAGGAAAGTCCTTGTCACCGATTAAATCTTTGTAGCGCGCATACTGTTCCTTGTCAGCACCTATATTATATCCTATTTTGCGCTGCTTGTCAACAGTTCCGCCACCATATTCCGCATCTTGCATTTCTTTCCACTGCCCATATGTCATATGCCGCGGAATCGTAGTATATCCTTTATTGGTTTTTACATTGCGGGCATATCGCGCACCCAGCCCCTCCATATCTGCAAAATAGGGCGCGGTGCATCCACGGCACCAAGGGTGAAAAGGCGGCGCAGTTGCCCCGATTGCGTGCTCACGCATGGGAAAGATTTTACCATCCATTTCTCCGCACACTTCACAGGTAGACACATCGAGTGTTTCAATAACCTTAAATTTTTCAACCCCAAGCTCGTCAAAGCAATCCTTCTGCGCCATACCGGCAAAGACTGCGCTTTCTGTCATTACCACGCGCCCCGCATTGTTTTTGGAAGTTTTAAACTGCTTTGCAATCGCCGCTATGGCTTTATCCGGGGCAGCTCCTGTTGCTATCATGCGGGTAAGCTCCTGATTTACCGTCTGCACAAGCCGTGCCTTATCCTTCCAGCACCGTGCAGTAAAGTCCTGCCCGTCAGTCGCCCATGGTCGGGCAAGCACCTTTTTAAGCGCACTTTCACTTATGCCCTGCATCGACCAGCCTACGCCGAAGCCCCGCTGCACCTCGAAAGCAGTATGATAATAGCTTTCTGTGTAGGCAAGCCCGGCAGCATCTGCGGTGGCTTTTATTTTTGCCTGCGTGAGCACCTCCGCCTGCTGCCGAAGCTGATACTTTAAAGAATCAAGTCGTGAAACGTGCACCCTTGCCGAGGCATTTTCCAGTTCCTTCATCCATTCTCCGGACATAGCATTTTCCTTGCCCTTTTTTATGTACTCCTGCACGGTCCACTTAAACTCCGCAAGCTCTTCGGATTTTAAAAGCTTTTGCGCCTCTGCATAGGTAATGCTGTTGTTTTCGGCAAACCGCTGGTACCAAACGCGCATCTGCGCTTCAAGCTCCCGTATCGCAGCGTCAAACTGCTTTTCAATCTTTTTCACATATTCATATGCTTGGTCTCCGAGCGCGTCCTCCATTTGCTTAAAACGGCGCGCCCAATAGTCTGCATTATGCATCTATGCCACCGCCTGCAGGCGCGTTCTCGCCTTGCCCTCCGCCGACAGTGCTCTCAAAAGCCGCACGGTAAGCATCTGCTTCTTCTGCAGCCTTCTGTTTTTCTGCTTCGAGCCGTTCCATCTCTGTCAGATAATCTTCCGTCCACGGATGCTGCTTCACAATGGTTTCATTGCTCAATATTCCCGCTGATTTTCCGCAGTTTTCAATTGCCTCGGTTTCGTTTATCAGAATATCCCGATTGAATATAACCGTAACCTCTTCGTTTTCAAAGCTGCCGACGCCGGTATTGGCAAGATGTGCCTTTACAAACCAGAGTAATTCCACAAAGGCTGCCTGAAACTCCGTTTCCATACCGTTTGCATCCAGGTCAATATCGGAATACATCGAGCGGATGTTCATCTGATTGGGTGTGCCGTTCATACGTTCATCCTTGGCATCATAGCCCCGGGCATTTTCAATAATGGCTTTTTTGAGAAGCTCTAAAACGGTCTTGTAGTTTTCTGTGTTTATAGCAATTTCAAGCTTATCCACCGCCCCATCAGACCCTTCGAAGCTTCGTACCTTCACCGCTCCGTAGGTTGCCAGATTGCGCCTGAATTCTCCCAAATCCTCGCCGTCATAATTATGGAGCACAAGTACGGTGTTTCGCACGTCCTCCTCCATGCCATTCACGAAGTTGGACAGCATAAGATTCAGCGCGTCCTGCAGGCACTTGACATTACAAAGAAGCGGTATCTCTCTGTGGTTTCGTTTAAAGCAAACCAGCGGAATACGCTCCCAGTTATACCCTGTTTCCTTGCCTGTGTTTGCATCGGCAACGGTAATATACGCGCCGGAGGGTGTCTCATTGTCATAGGTAAGCACGCCGTCCTCCCAATTAAAGCGATCAATCCCGCCGCCATGGATAACCTCCGCCTTGTAAACAATATCCTCGCCCTTGTCATTATATACATAAACCGGAAAAAAGTGTACGGCACAGTCAAGCTCCGTGTGCGCCGTGTCTGCCCAGAGCGGCAACACCTCGTGCGCCGGAAACATGGCAAAGGCAAGCTCGCTTGTGTCCTTGTAGTACGGAAAAAGCCAAACCTTGCCGCCGGTGAGCGCCTTTTCGGCGGCTATGCGTATTGTACGCTGTACCTTCTTGTTAAACACGGTATAAAGTGCCTTGCCGAAGGCTTCGTTTTTTGTATCGAAGGTGACAGGCTTTCCGCAAAGATAATTTGCCTTCTGGTCAACCATCTTCGCATACTGATTATCTACAATACGGTTGTTCGGGAGGTTTTTGACCTCCTTCAGCTCTCCCGCCTCACCAATAACCGTGCGTCTGCGCTTTAGGATGTCCTGCTCGCCGTCATAATACGCCTCCCCCTCCAGTTGTTTCCTTCTCTCGGGAGATTTGAGCCACGCTTTGATTTCATGCTCCAGAAATTCCTTATCCGTCATTCCCGGCATAATATGCGCCGCCATCTTCCCGATTAAAAGTACACTCGATGGCGCATCAGTAAAATTTAATATCTGCAAGCCGCCGCCTCCTTTACTCAAAACTAAAGTGTGAACCGTAGCCTACGCGTTCTGCTATGCCTGTGGTAGCATCCGGCGCATCATCATGCGCATTTTTCCCCTCGCGCTGGTAACGGCGCATCGCCTCGTAATATTCCGGCCATCGGTCCTTCCAATTTGCCGGAAAATATATATGATCCATAACCCAAGTGGCATTGGAGATAATGCGTGCCACTTTATTTTTTCTCTGATAAAATGGTACTACACGGCATCGGTTAGAACCCAGTGCCTGCAGCTGCCGCTCCACCGCTCTTGCAAAACCCCGTCCGCCTCCGTTACTTTCAACATCGGCAATTGTTACATCTCTGGTTTTCAGCATCCGGGCTGTCAGTGGCTCTGTTTCCTCCATGGGTGCTTTCGTATAAAGTACATCCAGCACATACGCCTCTTTATTGTAAATGCCGTAGTTTATGCTGCATAGGTAATCATCGCCGGTATCAGCAGTGTCGGTATAATTTCTGATTTCTGTAAACAGAAGATTTCCCTTTGCATCCGCCGGCAGCTTCTCGTAGGTTTTAAAGCTGCTGTACAAACGCCCTTTCAGGTCAATAGGTTCCTGCTGATAATTTGCCGCTGCAATATCATCGCCCATAGCCCGTATTTTTGATTTATAGGAATCAAACGACAGGATTTGCGGGCACAGCATTGTACCATCATCCTGCAGGGCTTTGTATGATATATGCCGTACCTTAGCGCCTGCCTCTGTATAAAAATTCAGCGCACGCCCGGCAAGGTCTAAACTGTGCCACCGCGTCATGATAATTATGATTTTTCCGCCCTCTTCAAGTCTGGAAAGCATTGTATTTGTAAACCATTCCCAGTGTTTCGTCAGCGTATCAGCATTATTTGCCTCAAGGGCTGATTTTATAAGGTCATCAATGATAAGAATTGATGCCCCAAAGCCTGTGGCGGTACCCGTGGGAGAAGTCGCAAGATAATTGTTATACCCTCCCTCAAGGCTCCACAAGTTCATTGCGCCATCACCGGGCTTGATTTTCACACCCGGAAAAATATCGGAATACACCACTCGCTCCGCATCTGCTTTTTGCTCCGCTATGGCGTTGCGCACACTTTTCGCAAAACTCGTAGATAATAGTTCATTATAAGAGCCGGTCATTATCTTTTCCATTTGGTTTTGCCCTAAAATCCACTCAACGAAGCATCCCGCAGTGCGGCTCTTGCCGTGTCGCGGCGGCATATTAACAATAAGCACCGCATCATCACTTTGGTAAAAGTCCTGCAATTCGTGACAGAAATCCATTAAAAAGTGCCGATCCTCTTTATAAAAGTCGGGGGCTTTGATGTTGCAGTAACTCCAGAAATCCTGACGTGCTAAAGCCTTTTTGATTTCCAGGTAGTTAAGTGCTCCCATCCGCCTCACACTTTCTTGCCAAAGCCTTTAGCTCCTCAACGGTCAACGCATCGTAAGCATTAGGCTGAGAAACAGAGCCCTGCACCTCAACGCTTTGCTTCTCACGCCATAAATCCGGACGGCGATTTTTAAGCCAAAATATTAAAGCTGTGGTATCCGGCGGCACGTCCCTTGTGACAGTCCTTGTGATAACAAGCTCATTTTCGCCCGTCAAGGGATTTTCTTGCACGCCACGCGTAACCTCATCCCATGTATATCCCAAGGCTCTTTTTAGTAAAGCATTTTCAACCTGAATATCTACAACTTCCTTCCCCTTTTTTAGGGTGTCGGAAATGTCGGGAAAGCGTTTTTTCCATTGAATCAAAGTATCACGGCAGATGCCCATATTTTTTGCCATCTGTTCATCCGTCAAGCCGTCCCTTGCCCACGACTCAAGCAGCAGTAAGCCTTCCGGCTCAAGCCACTGCTCATATTTCCCTTTTGCCATATCGCTCACTGCCTTTCATAACAAATTAAACAGACAGCGGAGCCCTGCATCCGAGACTCCGCATCTGCTTTTATAGGAGGCATAACTTTGTAGGTCAGTCCCAATTTTTTACCGGCACAGCCCCGCCCCGCTTATTTTCTCCGGTATTTTCCCCGCACAAAAGGACGCACCCTTCCGGTACGCCCTTCTGCCACTACAAAATTTCCCAAAATGAGAAAAGGTGTTGTTTGTCTTTTTCTCACAATACCATTATATCACATTTAAAGATAAAAATTTTATCGTTTTTTTATCATTTTTATTTTAGGAAAATCTTTGAAAAAAATTAAAAAAATTTTCAAAAAACTCTTGACATATAGTGCACTATATGGTATAATATAATCACAGGGTGAGGGAACGAACCCGAGTATAAAAGAAAGGAGAACAAAAGCCAATGCTTGAAATAATAGAAAGCTTGATTAGCTTAACAAGTTCGGTGGTCTCTCTCATAACCGCGATAATCTTGCTAAAGCTAACCAAGCAGTAAGCAAAGGGGGCGCAAGCCCCCGCCCTTCGGGGCAACTCTATTATACCTCAAGTATTTGGTTTTTGCAAGGATTTTATGCAAACTTTATCATTTATTATCAGCGTTGCAGCACTTATCATCAGCGTCTTGGCATTGGCAAATGTTCTAAAAAGAAAGTGATGGAACAAGAAAATAACTACGCAGCACAGAAAAAGCATCTGTCAGAAAAAAAGCAGCTTCGTGTCTGGATGGATGCCGAGAAGTATGAACGCTTAAAAAAAGCAACATCTGCAAACGGAGATAGCATTTACAGTCTTATCAATAAATACGTGGATGCTTACCTGCATGAAACCGAAAACGTTTAAGGAAAGCGGCGGGCGTTTTGCCCGCCATTCCTATTTACAGTTCCGTCACCCCATACATGGCAATCGTAAAAGTTCTAAGAGCTTCGTCTCGTCTACGGTATGCGCCGGCTTGTTCGATATGAAATTCTTCCATTACGCGCCGATATCCACCGCCGCCCATAAAGAACATCCGCAACACCTTCTGCTGCTCATCAGAAAGAGCTGAAAGTCCCCGTTCAATCATTTCCACCATATGTACGGTTGCCCGTCTTACGTCCTCCAGTCGTGTCTTCTCCACAATGGCAGTCAGAAGCGTATCCTCGTAGGAGGACGTCCCGCCATGCACGGGTGCTTCCTCCTTCATGCTGCTTCGTATACTGGTCAGTCTGTCCTCCAGATGCCGAATCTTCTCGCTCAGGTTTTTAATTGCTTCTTTCTGCACCCGATAATCCCTAAGGTCATACTCGGCACACTTTTTCCAGCTTATCATCTTCCATTCCCTCCCGCCATACATTTTTCCATCGTATACGCCGCAAATTCAGCCTCTGCCACAGCCTCCCGCCATAGCTGCAGCTGCAATCTTGGTGTAAGCGTTTCATACTTTCTGCATTTCACTTCAAAAATCTGCCATGCCGCATCGTTCATAGTCCCAGCCTCCCCTTAAAATCTTCATACTCGCGGCGTATAATCTCCCGCCGTCTGTTCCCGCCATTGGATTCCACCGGAAAACACCGCTCCAGAATGCGGTCATAAATTCTTCCGGCATCTATCGCCTCCGGGCTCTTTATCTCACTAAGTGCAAGATTAGTCGTAATAATCATCGGCTTCCCGCTTCGATAGCGCGTATCTACAATGTTGTACGCCTGCTCCATCCCAAAGCCGGTATCCCGCATGGCGCCCAAATCATCCAGCACCAATAAATCCGGCTGTGCCAGTCGGTCTATAAACCCCTGTCTGTCCTGCATTCCCTGCAATGTATTGATAAGCCGGGCAAAGCTGGACATGTACGCCGTGTACCCGCCATATATCACCGCATTCGCCGCCATACATGCAGCATACGTCTTTCCGCTCCCGCACCCGCCATACAGCAGCAGTCCCTTCCCCTCCCGCAAAAAGTCTGGGAATTGCTCCGTATATTTTCGGATTACGCCGGAAAGCTTTTCGTCATGCCCGTCATCCTGCGAAAGCGTCCACCCCGCCATCCGGATATCTGGAAAGCAATTATGCTGCCTTTCGGCAATCTTCTTTTCCGCTTCCCTTCTCTGCGCCTCTTCTTTTTCTCTTTCTGCTTTCTCAGCTTCACACTGGCAAAGCACCAAAGGACGGCATACCTCGTCAAACAGTACAACCTCCACCTGCTTCGGCGTATGGCACTTTCCGCATATCCATAGCCCGTCCCGGTCCTTATAGTCCCCTGTCGTTATCTGCACCCGTTCCTCCGTTCTGGACAGGATGCCTTGTATCACGCTCTCGTACATACGTCCTCCTAATACGGCAAATCATCCTCTGCCGGTCTCCGATATTCAAATTTCGGCTTCTGCGTATCCTTCTTAAGCGGGAAGAAGCCGCTCCATCCCCGCTCTATGCTCTGCTGTACAACCGCCAGCCGCCCTTCTTCGCTCTCTTCAAGCTCCGTCAGCTTTTTAAGCAGCAGGTCAAGGGCATTTTCCGTAAACGGTGTTTTCATCCCAAGCCTTATTTCACAAAAACAAAACAAAGCGGTGCGGAGCGCCGCATCGGTTGTAAACGCGGCGATTTTCTTTTTAGCTTTTTCTTTTGATAGTTTTAGTTTTTGTTTTTGTTTATTTAATCTCGCACTATCTTGCGCACTGTTTTGCGTACTATCTTGCGCACTCCTTTGCGCACTATCTTGCACACTATCTTGCGTACTATTTGCTATAGTTTCATCAAATTGAGGGATAAGCCGGTACGATGCAGCACGTGTGCCGCTTGTTTTAAATTCTATAAGTCCTACCTGCTTCAATGCATTCCGATTTTTCAAAATCGCCGAGCGGGAAAGTCCTGTAAGAAGCTCCAGCGTTATGCCCGGTACCGAAAACCATTCTGACCAGCCGGCTTTATTGTTTATGTGCATAAGCGCATGCCATAAAGCAATTTGCCCTGTCGATAACGGTTTTACATTGACCAGCTCATAGAACGCCCGGATTTCTTTTATATAATTCATCGCTGCACCTCTTTAAAACGGCATATCATCGTCCGGCACCTGTGAAAAATCTATTTCAGTCGGTGCCGCTGTCGGCTCTGCCTTTTTCCCTAAGAATGTTACTTCGTCTACAACGACCTCCGTCGCATACCGTTTCTCTCCGTCCTTTTCGTATGTGCGGCTCTGGAGCCGCCCGCTGATCGCCATCAGTTCCCCCTTCTGTATGTAGAGTCCGATAAGCTCTGCCGTTTTCCCGAATGCTACGCACCCCAGAAAGTCACATTCCCGTTCTCCGTCCCGGTTTTTAAAAGAACGGTCTACCGCCAACGTGAAATTTATCACGCTTGTTCCACTAACCGAAGAAACCAGCCTCGGGTCTCTCGTCATCCGCCCTATAAGGGTTGTCCGATTTAACATTTACATCTTCCTTTCTTGCTTTTAAACTTAATTTCTTACATAAATACCTATCAAGCCGTATCCCATAAATATGGTACTTCTCAAAAAGCTCCCGTTCCCCGGTATGTGCCATCGTATGATGCGTATGACAAAGCGCCACCGCCAGAAGCCCTTCATGCACCATTCTTTCCCTGTCGCGCCCCATGCCCACACGGTTTACATGGTGCACCTCTGCCCTTCCGTTGCATAAAGCGCATTTCCGGTGCTCCAGGCATAAGTATAAATACCTTCCAATATCATCCGTGCGCTCCAAAAGACTTTTTCTGGTTGGTACGGCGTTACGGAAGCAAAAGTCAATCAGATAGGATATGAAATCCCGCGCTGTTGTCATGTCCACATCAGAAAGGGAAAATACGTCCCGTCCGTCCCGCTTGCAAAAGTCAAACTTAAAATACTCCTTCAGTTCCTCTGGTGCATGCCCGCTCCAAGTTGCAATGTCCCGGATGCAAGCATATATCTTCTGCCGCTGCAGCGGAGATATTTCCCGCCCGTCACAAAGCTGGACGACCGCCATATCTGCATTTTTCTGCAGAAGCACCCTTTCTATCGACTCACCGGGCAAAAGTATCAGGTGCTTGCCGTCATAACCAATTATTTTTGCTGCTATCTGCATACGTCCTCCTTAATTTTTTTACACTTCAGCTTGTCCGCACTCTTCTCCGTGCACACTTTTCTGTATAGGCAATTTTCACACATTCTGCCCCGCTTCCTCCTTTTTGTCTTTATCATAAAACTTACAAGGCTTGTCCTTCACCTTACAAAGCAGCTGCGTCAGGCAGTTGCAGCCGTGCTGCGTCGATTCGCTTATGAAGTGCCGGCAGTCGCGTTTAATTTCGCCCATGGTCTTTCCCCTCCATTTCTTCCAGAAGCTCATCAAGCTTTTGTCCGTTGTGCTCTGCTTGATGAGATCTGCAAACTCTTTCCGGGCTTCGGATTTCACAATCTTTAACACAGTATCGCTAAGGTCTATACCTTCTTGTAATTGCCTTTGCAACCTCTCAATCTCTGCCTTTTGGCGGTTGATGAGAGCAAGTGTTCCTTCTTTCAGTATCTCAACGCAAGCAGTCTGCTCATCATACGGGCACTCATCGCACTCGCTTACACAACAGCACCCCAAAGCCTTCATAATCTCGTTATCTGTCATTACGAATCTCTCCTTTTTGAATTGCGATTTTATTGGCTCGATATTGTTATATTGCTCTTGTCCACATTGTAATTTTCGGTCTTTGTTGCACCACAAACCTTACACCTATATGCCGAACCTGCGGTGCTTACACCACAACATTCCCACTGATGATTTCCATTGATGCAATCCGTTGCATTATTTGTATAATAATTTTCTTGACACCCGCAAAACGGTGTAAATGGTGCGTTTACTTTTTTACATCTTGGGCAAAGCCATCCTTCTTTCATGCTCTCACTCCTTAAAATCGTTCTGTGGGTGTATCTACCATAAAATCTACACTATCACAATTTGCAGGCGTACAACCCTCCGAAGTTCCATAACAAATTTCAAATTCTTTAGGCATACCATTTACACAAATACCTATATCTGCTTTTGGATTATATCTGTTAAGTTTTTCAATTAATTCATATACTTTCATTTCATTTATCCTTTCCTGTTAAAATCGTTCTTTTATTTCCTTTCTCCGTAACTGCAAAACGGATTTTCCTCTACTATGTTTATTCCTTGCAATCCTTTTGGGAAATGTTTACAATAAAACTGTCTATCTATTGCACTAAAACAATAAAGATATTTACAATCCTTACACCTCACCACTTCCACAAAGTCAGCTTTGTTTTTGAAATAATTACATTTGTTTTCAACCTCGTCAACACCAAAAAACCTATCGTATTTGCAACTGTATTTATGTATGCAATCGTGACAAGTCATTCCGCTTTACCTCCGTCCATTTTTGCGCCGCATTCGGGGCAATGTTTTGACATTACGCCGTTCTTAGGCTCCGTCTTGCAATTACTGCAATATGGATAATAACCATCACAGTTGATTTCCCATTTTGCATGCTTCACTTCCTCAACCTCGGCGGTGGGTGTATCTGCCAATCTCGCAATTATTCCAGTAAACGTTCCTGCCGCAGCTCCTGCTCCCGATACACCCCTTAGCATCTTCTGTTCCAGAATCTTTAGTTCTTTTTCGCTTTCGCTTATGATAGGCTCGACATCAATGTACCTTGCCATCACCCCTCACCGCCTTTCAATGCCTGCATGGCTTCTTCTTTGGTGCGGAACGCATACGCACCAACTGCTTCGGACGGAAAGCAACCATCTTTGAAGTGCATTATCAATTCTCCTGTTCGTAACATTTGTACTGACGTTACTTTCCTGCTACAAATTACTTCTTTGGTGTAAAGTTTCATATTACCTATGAGCCACACCACATCCCCCACCTTACAAGGCGAGGCAATCACACCGTTTGCAAGAAGAAAATCTGTAAGGGTTTCTGACATTATTCCGTCACTTTCACTATTTCCCCATTCGATTAACAAATTTCTCAATCTATCACGCATCAGATGCACCGCCTTTCTCTTATTTATAGTCCACACAAGGATACTTTGCTTTTAATCTTTCTTCGTTGTCATTATAAGGGCAATCAAATACTCTGCCCTCGGCAAGATGTGCAGTACACATTATAATCCCTTTTTCATCTAACATTTGTTGTTCACACCATAATTTAATCATCTACTACACCGCCTTTCTCGGTTTAGTGGGCGGTTTCTTTTGTTTTATATTCATATCCCAAAAACGGTGTTAATACAAACCACCATAAAAGACTTGTCTTGTTAAACATAATTGCAAGAAC
>JAZSGM010000077.1:0-5005 GCA_045532715.1 Clostridia bacterium | reverse complement strand
AGAACTGGAAACGTGCGCCGCGACAGCATGGGGCGTTATTCCCGTGACGGCGGTTACAGTGGGCGGCGCGGCTATTCCCGCAACGGCGGTATGAGCTACGACGGCGCACGGGATGAACTCGTGGAACACGTCGAGGAACTCATGGAGATAGCGAAAGACGAACCCACGCGGGAAATGATTAAGCGGTTCAAAAAAGAGCTGGAAACGGCGTGATTTGCCGTGACAAAGCGCGAAATTGACCGCGAAATCTCCGAATATGAAGAGGGGAAGTTAAACCGCACAAACGCCCGTGATTTAGCGTCTCTGTACATCGTCCGCAATAATCTTTACCCTGATACAATCTCCTTTAGTGCGCCTGTAGGCGTCAGTCGTGACGGCGCGGCGACGGAAGAACGCGTCGGGGATTATGGGGAGAGTGATTTCTTCCGCGCAATCGCAGGAAAACCCGCGCCGGAAGCGTGGAAAATCATAGGTGAGTTAATCGACGTGTTACAGATGTTAAATCCAAGAGCATATAACGGCGTCATGCGGAAATTGACGGAACTGTGAATAAAAAGGCGCGTCCCGAAATGTCGGGCGCGTCTTTTTGTGCTTTGTTGGGGTCACTCTACCGGAAAGAAGCCGATACCGTCAACGCCGAACCCCTCACAGAATCACCCATCAAAAGACAGTTCCGCGTGGATAATGTCGGCGCATTTTTGGAGAAAGTCCATGCTGTGCGCTTTCCCGCCTGTTTCGTTGTACTCACGAATCAGGTTTAACAATCTGCCGAATTTTTTTTCGTTCATTTTGTTCTCCTTACTCCCCGTCATGCCGTTAGGTCAGCGTCGTTGTGTCCTTAGTTATCAGCGGTAAGCGTCGCAATTTGCGCTTTGTAACGGCGCACACTTTTTTCAGCTTCCGCCATTTGCCGCTTGTACCGCTCCACAAGCGCGTCACGGAAACCCGCGTCGTCTCGCTCTATACAGATTGACTTTCCGTCCCTGGCACGTCCCACACTCACGTCACTTTTAAGCATGCGGGTCACGCCGTTTGGGAAAAACTTTCCCGCAGGTGCACAGTAGCATTTAGGCGTTTCTTTTGCCTCTGCCTCTGTGCACGTGAATCCTGTGACGGTAAGTCCCGTCTCTTCGGTGTACACCGTCTTGAGTTCGTAAAAATACAGTTTCATAATCCTTTCCTTCCTTTTTTTATCTTCCCGCCCTGCCTGATTGACAGGGCGGGTTTGCGTCTGCCATGCCGTCAAGCCGTCGCCATAGCGTCGTCCCTGCGGGAAAATACTTGACTGCCGTATTTTGCCCTGATATGCTCCATACTGGCATTGCTTCCCCTGTGATACTCCCCGGCAGGTTTCCAGTACCACATCTTTTTCTTTGCCGCCCATCGACAACCAGCGGCTTTCAGCTCGTCCTTTACAGGGCGGGTATCGCCGGAAATCCAAATCCACGAACCGCAAAGTTCACAAACGATTCCGTGAATTTTCATCAGCGCGTTAATAATGCTGATGAAATCCGCCGCCGTTTCCGTCGTTGCCCCGTCGTTTCCGTTTGCGCGGTTGAATGCCGCTTCATACTGGCGGTTGATTTCCTGCATTGTGGCAGTGTCGCCGCCGACGTCGGGGTGGTTCTTCCGTGCAAGGCGTTTGTATTCCGCCTTGAGTTCTTCAACCGTCTTGCAGTTGCAGAAATAGTCCATCATCAAAACCTCCTTCACACAGCGGCGGAAACCGCGCCGAAATTGAAACGCATGGTAGACGTCTCAATATAGTACTTGTTAAACGTTTCCGCGTCGGCGGCTTTCAGGGCTTTGCTGTCAAAGCGGTGTCCCTTGATTTCTCTGTAAGACGCCTTCCAGCCATAGCCAGAGATTCTACCATCGGCAGATTCCCCACAAGCGGCTTTCATCGTTTCTTCCAGCGGGGCGGCGAGTTTTTTCAGCTCTTCAATTTTCGCGTAAATGTCGCTCAGTCTGTCGGCGACACCATCAAGAGCACTTACGCCAACCGTCAGCTTGGCAACGCTCCATGACTTTTTCAACGCCGCGCCCATCGTGACGCCTTCGGCCTTGCGAATGTCATGCGCCTGAATCATGATTTGACGAATATCAAACTTTTTCATTGTAATCTTCCTTTCCGGCTTTCGCCTTGCCGTGGGGGTTTCTTGTGTTTCATTGTCTGTATTATATCAGTTAATTTACGTCTCGTCTATTGACAAAATAAACAAATATTAACTGATTTTTTTATCGAGTTCGTCAATTTACTGATTTTATTTTTTGTGGTAGTCTATGATAAGAGGAGGGATTGAGTATGCCAAAAACTCACAGTCAGTCCGTTATTGACTATAACCGCAACCGTGACAATTTGATGTGTCGCCCGACCAAAGAAGAGGGGAGAAAAATTCGCGCCGCCGCCGCCAATGCGGGGATGAGCGTACAGGCTTATATGTTGGAAGCTGTGCGCCGCCGTATGGAGATGGAAAGCGCGTCAGAATCCGCGCAGAATGGGGGAGGTACACCTTGACTTTTGACAATCGAATATTCGCAGATAAAAAAAGCCCCGACCCCGCGCTTGCAACACGGGAATCGGGAAAGCGTAATGGCACAATGTCCACAACACCTACAACGGGCATTGTATCAGACCAACACGCCGCTGTCAAGACGGAAAAACCGGATTATCTGTCCAAACTCACGGAATTAGGGATGTCACTCAATACAATTTCCTACTATGTAAGTAGCGGTTTGAACCTCGCCGACGTGTACACATCCGCAGTACACTTACAGTCGCAAGGCGTGGATTTGAACGCAAACATCCCCGGAAGCGACAACTGGAAGACACCGCAAGAGCGGGAAAAAGAAGTCAGGGCGCGTGACGAATACAAAAAACTGACAGATAGTCTCTATAATACGCTGTCCCGTCTGGATACGCTTGCTTTCAACGGACAATCAGAGGCGGCTTTACGTGGCGTCACGCAACTGTTGCGGAAAAAGCATAAACCCATTAGCCAAGAGCGGTTAGAGGCGGTCATGCAGGAAATCGGGCTGTCTGTCCGTTTGAATCTGATTACAAAGCGTTTTGAGTACATCGGATGGGCGGCAAGCTGGCCACGGATGGAGCGCGGACGGCTCGAGAATGACATCCCCGTAAAATTGATGGATTTAACGCAGGAAATTTATACAGGCGTCAATGACGGGACAATCCGCCGCCTTTTAGGCGTTATCGCCGGAGAAAATTGTTACAATCCTGTCCTTGACCTGATAAAAGAAACGGAAGTCACGCAGGAAAGCTATGTGGGGGAATGGGAAAAGCTGACATCCGCCTTGAACATCAAAACATCCTTTGAAGAAACATTGTTGTACAAGTGGTTTTTGCAAGGAATCGCTCTGTTGCACAATCAGGGGACAAAAGAGGCAGATTACAGCGCGGATGGAATGCTTGTTTTGCACGGTCCGCAAGGGTGCGGCAAAACGTCCTTTGTCCAGTGCGCCGGAATGCGCCCTGAATGGTACATGACCGGTTCAAAAGTGAAGCCGCAGGACAAAGATTACCTGATACGTTCCACTGGACGGTTCATCACGGAGTACGGAGAGGGTGAACGCTCTTTCCTGAAAGTAGACCCTGATGAAATGAAAGCATTTGTCACGCAGGGCACGGACTTCTACCGCCGCCCGTGGGACAGAGCGGACACGGAAGCGGCGCGGCACACGAACTTTGTCGCAACCTGTAACAGCACGGAGTTTTTGGTAGACCTGACTGGAAACCGCCGTTTTTGGATTATCGACGTGACCGGAATGGACGTCGAAGCCCTGCGAAAAATTGACTTTCTTGTAATCTGGCGCGGGACATATTCTGTTTGGCGGGATTTGAAGAAAGCGGGAAAAGAAAACGACTACCGCTTGACGCCGGAAGAACGTGAAAAGCTGGAAGAGAAAAACAAGCCGTTCATGCGTCCGGTCATGGCACAAGCAGAATGTGAGGACATTTTCGCGCTTGTCGAACAACATCCAGACTTATATACATGGGATTATATGACAATTACGGATTTCATGTCGGAATGGAATGATTTTGTTTTTGGCAAGCGTCATTTTACAAGCGCAGTTGTTGGACGTGCACTAAAGGCTTTAGGGCATGAATCAGAACTTACAAGAGAAAACGGAAAGACAGGGCGGTATATCTTTTTACCACGCAGGAAATAACCTCTATGCGGGAGCAGATTCTATTCAAGGACTGCCCCGCATTTTTGCAATTTTTAAGAGCATTTTGCCGTAACAGTGATTTTTCACATTTGCCGTTACATTGCCGTTACATCTCTGCCGCTTTTTTGTAAATTACAAGCTGATTGTGGAAAACTTGTGGAAAACTATCGACAATTTGCGAATCATTCGCAAATCTGTAACAGGTGTAACAGCGATGTAACAGCAAATTTCAAAAATTGGTGTTACAAAAAAATGGTTCTTTTAATTTCTGAATTATGCAATATTATTCTAATATTGACTTTTTATCTCATTAAAAGTTTAATACTTTTTATTTGTAACAGTGTAACAGCAAATTTTAGAAAAAACTTTTTTGAAAATTTGAAAAACTCTAAAAAAGTTTTGCGTGTTTTTGCCGTTACACTGTCACAAGAAAAAACTTGCAACTTTTCCGCGCATTTGATAGCACGGAATCAGGCGCAACGGCGTGAACCGTTGCGCCCGTTCTGTGGCGTCCCGTATTTGTTATGTGATAGTGCGTCAGGCGGACTTCAAATCCGCCGGATTGAATGTCGCTGTAACGACTTCATTATCATCTCCAAGAAATTCTGTAATTTCCACTTCCACAGGGACAGTTTCGCTTGTGAGTTTGAACGCCCGTTCTACTTCCAGAGTTGCGCCGGGGCGAATGTCTTTATTGTAACTGTCGCGGTCATATTCCACGGGGTAGCAAGAATCAATCTCAATTCCATTCTGGAAGGCAGATTCCTTGACACTCCCCACGGCTAAAGCCGGGGGATTCTCCCCGGAATAACCG
>JAZSGM010000086.1:0-6110 GCA_045532715.1 Clostridia bacterium | reverse complement strand
CGGTGCGCCTGCTTGTGCATCTGTATCCGTAAGGTCTACAATTATATTGAACATGCTGATTCTGCCGAGAATGCGGCAGCGCACGCCGTTTACATTTACATAAACCGCATTGTCACAAAACAGCGCTTTGATGCTGTTTAGCGTGTAGCGTACAATGTCGGAAAAACGGAAGGTATCGTTGACCTTGCTGACGCCGAAGCCGTCCATGTAACCAACCGGTACAACGCCGATGCGCGTTTCACGCCTGGTTTTGTATGTGTTTGCATAACCAATATTAAAACCGGCAGGGAGCAGCTTTGTTTCGCAAATGCAGCTCTCCAGATATGCAATTCTTTCTAAGTTGATTTTGGTCTGAATCGGCAGTCTGCCCAAAAATGCCGAGCCGATACGCGCGGCGTCCAACCGCATTTGCTTGAAGCGTAAAAAGCCACAGGAATTGCAAATGTGGCGCATACCGGTCTGAATTCCATTATCGGTAAGCACTTGTAAGGCATCGCAAAAACGGTTGTACTGCTGTGTGGAATTTTCGGCTTTGCCGAAGGCATCGGACAGATGCGAAAACGTACCGGTGATTTCGATATGCTCTGCTTCTTTCAAAAGCGATACGGTTGTCAGCATTTCATTGTAAAGAAAACCGAATCTGCCAAAGCCGGTATCAATTGCGAGGTGTGCCTTTGCCTTTTTGCCTGCTTGCTCGGCTGCCATATCCAAAACAGCGCAGGAGTCGGCAGAGCCGACTGCACAGGTAATGTCGAGGGAAATTGCTTCCTTGGCTTCGTTCAAATCGCAGGTTGGGGAGAGAAGCAGAATTTCGGAAGAAATACCGCTTTCACGCAAAGCGCGTGCCTCCTCTAAAAGGCATACGGATATTGTATGAATTCCGTTTTCGCACAGCAGTTTTGCAAATGTGCAAAGACCAAGACCATAGCCGTTGCCCTTGAGCATAGCAATCAGTTTGGTGTTTGTTTTATCTGCTTCTTCCTGAAGTAAACGGATATTGTTTATCAGCTTTTCTTTTTCAACGACAAGCTTTTTCATTTCTTATTCCTTTGTTTCGGTTTTGTTGGCTACCGGATTCTGTTCTGCTGTTTTTGCTGCCGGCAGAAAATCCTTGTTTTTGCGCAGAAAAATGCGTCTTCTCAATTCGCGGTAGGTGCGTTCGCCCTTTTCAATAAAGAAGTACATAAATGGCTTGAATACGTAGTCAAGTGCGCCGACGAATTCAACCAGACCGCCGCCCTTTGCCTGATCTTCCTCATTGATAAAACCGATTTTGAAACGAAGCAGACCTGCGAGCTGATTGCCCTTGTTTAAATCGCCGGATACACCGCGGAAATCATATACATCGCAGTTGTTTTCTACGGCCCACTTCATCATTTCATACTGCATTAAATAGTTCGGCATTACGTTTCTGTACTCATTTGAGCTGGCACCGTACAAATACCAGACTTTGTTGCCGTACAGAATTGCGATTGCGCCGGAAACGAGAACGTCGTTATAATATATGAGATATAGGCGTAGTGCGTCACCCATTTCGTCATACATCTTTTCGAAGTACTCCAAAGAACGAGGTAAGAAACCGTCACGCACGCCGGTCACCATCATTACTTCGTGGAATGCTGCCAAATCCTCGCGCGTACCGATTTTCGCATATACGCCCTTTCGCATTGCGACACGAACGTTGTAGCGCGTTTTGCTTTCAAAACTCATAATCAATTTATCGTTGCCGTCCTTGTCTGTGCCATCCAGTCCGGAAACATCCTTACGAACAACAAATCTCGGCTGCACACCTTCGAAGTTCTTGGATTTGTTGAAGCGGAATTTCAAATCTTTCATGATTTTGCAGAATTTTTCATCCGACGCCTCCACGTCAGGGTCAATTTTGAGTACATAGCTCTTGTGCTTTTTTGCAAGTTGACGCGCGCCGTCAACCAATTCTTTAATCGTTTCGGCATCGTAGCGATCGCAAACCGGACCGCGCGGCGCGTACATAATCGTCAGTGGGAAGAATGGGATTTTGCGGATTAAAAGTGACATAGAACCCTTGATTTTTCCGTTTTCGTCCTCCACAATCAAAATTTCATTTTTCCACATATCCTTGACCTTTGCCCAGGCGAGAGATTGCAAAAAATGCCCTTCCTTACGCGACTGTAAAAAGGCTTCGTATTCTTCATATCTGTCAGGTGTAAGCAGTTTCATATCTATCCTCCGTGAAATTACTAATATTTACAAGTATACACAAACACAATTATATTATAACAAATTTCGCCGGATGTCAATGCTTTCTAATGTATATAATTATATACAGATTTTTAAAAGCTTTCAATGAATTCGATTGACATATGTATTCAAATCCAGTAAAATATGGGTATGGCAAATTTAATGACAAAAGGAGCGAGAAGTATGAATTGTGAACCAATTAAAAATCCGGAAAAGTACGGCAAGTGTGCTGCGCTGACAAAAGATAAACTGCAGTATGCACTTTCGGAAGCACTTAAGAAGATTGACGGTAATTTAGAAACATTTGCAACGATGTTTCCGGCACACGCCAGTGTAAACAATGTCTATGCTGCACAGGAAAACAACACCGGCTGGAACTGCGGTTTCTGGACGGGTATGCTTTGGCATGCTTATGAATTAACCGGTGATGAAAAGTATAAAAAGGTAGCTATGGGGCAGATTCCGGGTTATATGAAGCGTATTGTGGAAAAGCTCGGCGTTGCACATCATGATATGGGCTTTGTCTATTCACCTTCCTGTGTTGCGGCGCATAAGCTGACCGGTGATGAGGAAGCGAAGAAAGCAGCGGTTTTAGCAGCGGATAACTTAATGACACGTTATCACGAAAATGGTGAATTTATTCAGGCGTGGGGCCCTTGCGGTGATGACCCGAAGTATTACCGCTTGATTGTGGACTGCCTTTTGAACATTCCGCTTTTATATTGGGCGAGCGAAGCAACAGGTGACCCGACTTATGATGATGTTGCATTCAAGCATTACAAGACAACGGTTGCCAATGCGATTCGTGAGGACGGTTCTGCATACCACACCTTCTATTTTGATCCGGCAACCGGCAAGCCGGACCGCGGCGTAACGGCGCAGGGCTTCAGCGATGATTCTGCCTGGTCGCGCGGTCAGGCGTGGGTGATTTACGGTGTTATGTTTACCTACATGTACAAGAAAAATCCGGATGCGTTTGAGTTTTTGAAACCGGCGGCAAATTACTACTTGAACCGCCTGCCGGAGGATTATGTGGCATACTGGGATTTGTGGTTTACGGAAGGCGATGAGCCGCGTGACAGCTCATCTGCTGCAATTGCAGCTTGCGGTTTGCTTGAGGCTGTAAAGTGGATGGATGATACTGACCCGCTTAAGGAAACCTACTACAATGCGGCTTGCCATATGGTAAATGGTCTCATTGACGGTTATCTTACAAAGGATATTCCGGAGTCGAACGGTCTTTTGCTGCACGCAGTATACAGTAAGCCCGGCAATAACGGCGTAGATGAATGTAATATCTGGGGCGATTACTTCTATATGGAGGCGCTCAATCGCCTGATTACGGATAATCAGTGGAAGCTGTATTGGTAAGTTGATTTAAAAACTCTTCATCCGGCGGATGAAGAGTTTTTTTGCTTATTTTGCCGGCGGTTCTTCGGGTTTCTTGATTTCTTTGGGTTTTTCCTGCTTGGGTTTTGGCGCAGGGGGTGGTGCAAGTCGGTTATTTACGCTTTTGCGTAACAGTGCATAAAGTACGGAAGCGACCGGAACAGAGAGAACCATGCCGAGCGCACCGAATATGCTGCCGCCGACGAGAATCGAAAATAGGACCCAAATGGCGGGTAAACCGATGGAGTCACCGACAACGAACGGATAGATGAAATTGCTTTCTACCTGTTGGATGACAATTGCCATAATAACAAAAACAAGACTGCTTGCCGGATTTGCCATCAGTAAAATAAACACACAGGGCACTGTTGCGATGATTGGGCCGAACATCGGAATCAGACCGCCGACAGCCATAATAACGGCGAGCAGCAGGGCGTACGGCATTCTGAATACAGAAGCGGCAATAAAGTAAAGCACACCTAAAATCAGAGATTCTGTCAGCTGACCGACTACGAAATTTTTGAAAATCTTATGCGTCAGCGCAGCAATTTCAGTTGCACGCTGCGTCCGTGCCTCGCCAAGATAAGCACGCATAGTGCGCTGCAGTCCCGAAAAAATCTTTTCTTTGCCAAATAGCATATACAGTGCAAAGAAAATGCCCATCAGAAAGTTAAATACACCCGAGGTAATACCGGCGGCCATCGTTGCTACCTGTGGTGTAAGGTTCTTAATAATGCTGCTTGCGTAGGTTAAAATTGCCTGCCAGTCAATTTGCAGCTGTGTTAAATCACGCATGGATAAATTGTATTTTTCCATCAGAGTGTTGCAGGTCTTTTGCAGTTGCTGAATATAGCCCGGCAGATTATCGCTGAGCGTTACAAGACTTTCACGTAACTGCGGTACGATAATCAGCAGAAGCAGTGTGATAATTGCGATGATGAGAATAAAAGAAAGCAGCACACAAACACCGCGCTTAATTTTGTTCCAAAACGTATAGCGTGTCAGCGGTGCAAAGACGCGATCTTCCAGTGCTACGACCAGAATGTTGACCGTAAATGCCAATGCAAGTCCGATTAAAAACGGACTAAGGATGCCAATCAAACGCCCGAACGCAGAAACTGCAGAATTAAAATTGAGCAACACAAAGGCAGCGGTAATCGCAACGACAATTAAAATCGCTGTTTGTCCGAGGGTGATGTTTTTATCTGTGAATTTTTTCTTTTCCGGCTGCATAGTTTTCCTCCGTGATACGTAGTATATGTATTTTACCATAAATTTGTGCGAAAAAACAGTGTGCGGAAAAGATTTACAAAAAATTTAAAACTTTCTATGGTAAAATGTGACTGTAAATGGTATAATAATTTCATATGTACAAAAACGGAAGGAATGACGTTATGGGACTTTTAGAGAAAATATTTGGTAATTATTCTGCAAAGGAAGTAAAGCGTATTAAGCCTTTGGCAGATAAAGTTATGGCTTTGGAGCCTTCGATAGAGCAGCTGACGGATGAACAGCTGCGCGCTAAGACGGATGAGTTTAAAACGCGTTATGCAAATGGAGAGTCGCTGGATGCGTTTTTGCCGGAGGCGTTTGCTGTTGTTCGTGAGGCGGCATGGCGCGTGCTCGGCATGAAGCATTTTTATGTGCAGATTTTGGGCGGTATTATCCTGCACCAGGGCAGAATTGCAGAAATGAAAACCGGTGAAGGTAAGACGCTTGTGTCAACCCTGCCGGCGTATTTGAATGCTATAGCCGGCAAGGGCGTGCATATTGTAACCGTAAACGATTACCTGGCGAAGCGCGACAGCGAATGGATGGGGAAGGTGTTTCGGTTTCTCGGTTTAACCGTCGGACTGATTGTGCACGATTTGGATGCGCAGCAGCGCCAGACAGCGTACAACGCGGATATTACCTATGCCACAAATAATGAGCTCGGCTTTGACTATTTGCGTGATAATATGGTGATTCGGAAAGAGGAAATGACGCAGCGCGGTCAGCATTATGCCATTGTTGATGAGGTGGACTCCATTTTAATCGATGAAGCGCGTACCCCGCTTATTATTTCCGGTATGAGCGGAAAGTCAACACAGCTGTATCAGATTGCAGATACATTTGCACGTTCGCTGAAGGTGAAGGTTGTGACCGAGTCGGACAACAAACGCAACGAAGGTGACGAAACCGATGCGGATTATATTGTGGATGAGAAGGCAAAAAGTGCAACACTGACGCAAAATGGTATCCGGAAGGCGGAAGCTTTTTTTCAGATAGAAAATCTTTCTGATCCGAACCATATGCTGATTAGTCATCATATTAATCAGGCAATTAAGGCACATGGTACAATGAAGCGCGACCGTGAGTATGTTGTGCAGAACGGTCAGGTTATCATTGTGGATGAGTTTACCCGACGTATTATGCCGGGCAGACGCTACTCGGACGGATTGCATCAGGCAATAGAAGCCAAAGAGCATGTGAAGGTGGAGCGTGAGAGTAAAACGCTTGCA
>JAZSGM010000306.1:0-12778 GCA_045532715.1 Clostridia bacterium | reverse complement strand
TCGACTTAAAATAACGCATCAAGCCTATAATGCAAACTGGTCTTTAATTGAATCTATTGTTAAATATAGCGATACGGTATATTGCTCTTAATCTTTGTAATAAAACATTTGCGCGCATGTTTTATAATATTATTTTTCATTTCAAAGGAGGACGTTTTATGAAAAAAGCTATCACTATTTTGTTGACAATTTGTTTGTTGACAATTGGTACAACCGCGGCATTTGCTGCAGACCATCCTGCATATCTCGATTATAGTTTTAACACGTATGCAGCACCGCACGCTGTACCGTTCGGAAATGATATTCCAAGCATTGATGCAATTGCCCTTCCGGGAGAAGAAGGCACCTTCAATTATTCTTTTGCATCAGTAAGCAAACAATATTCGGACTTTATTTTCTCGCCGACAACATCAACAACCGGTGCTACTATTGCTTACCAAGCAACCTCTGCTTCGCATAACGTTACCTTGAAGGTGATTAACGTAACGACTTCCGAAGTGGTATACAGCACCACCATATCGGCACTCAATGGCTTCGAACAAGAGTTTCGTTTGAGCTTTACGTACATGGAAAGAAACCAGGGTTATTACATTGAACTTTCCGCCCCCAGCATTAGTGGTGCAAGCGGAATCGTGACTGTATCGTAAAAGGAGGCTAGAATTTATGAAAAAAATAATTTCTCTGTTGGTTGTTTTAACAGTAGTTTTAAGTGCTTTGGGAGCTGTGTCCTTTGCTCAAGAGTCCAATGTTGATGCTCAAATGAGAGTTATGACAGCGGAGGATAACGCATTAAACAATATACCGGATGAGATGAAAGAACGCGTGCTTGACCTTATGGATAACGGCGTTACCGTTTACTATGGCGAGGGCACAACTTCTCCAAGCTATTTGAACACCGCCGTATTGACACGTTCTATACCTACGGCAGTCACAAATCTTCCGGCAAGTGCAGCTGTATTCGACTATGATATGACATACGGAAATGTTTACTATTCGCCATCCTTGCTTAGAGCTACACAAGCGTGTAAAATGAAAATCTACAGAACATGCACAACTGGTGAAAGTGCACATATGATTAATCTGAAAGTTATTGATAAGACAACTGGTGGCACAGTATTCAATAATGATGTAACAGTGGATTACCCCGGAACAACATTGTCTATTCCGCTCACAGCATCTCACGACTACTACATAGTTACTACACCGCTTACAAGCGGCTCTACCAAAATTGCCTATGTAATAAGCGGTGAATAATCAAGCGAATAAACAGGGAGGTTAACCAATGAAAAAAAATTGCACAATATTTCTCACAGCTATAATCTTATTTCAGCTTTGCATGAGCATCGGTTATGCACAGGACGGTTTAGACACAAGGACTACGACATCGGTTTCCCTGCCGCAGGAGGAAGGAATCTGGAATTACAGCATTTCGGCAGACAATGTGCAGACCTCCCCGTTTGTTTTATCCCTTACGGAAAGCATGAAGGGCATAAAAGTGCAGTATGCAACAACTGTGCAATCCCATATGGTGCTGCTTTCGGTGAAAGATGCCGAAACCGATACCATTGTTTATGAAACAACCTTGTCCGTTTTAAAGGATTATGAGCAGGAGCTGCACTTGTCTTACACGCTTTTTGATACACAAAAAGAATATCGGCTCGTTTTATCCGCACCGAGTATTTCCGATGCAGCCGGCACTATAAAATGTAGCGCAAATCCAATTTTCTTTACGGATATAGACGCTGAAAATGCGGCACTATATACTGCTACGAAGCAGCTGCACGTACTGGGCATTTTAAACGGCTATTCCGACCGGACCTATCTGCCGGAAAAGCCGATTACACGCGCGGAAATGGCAAAGATAATGGTTGCTTTTATGAACGAAACGGCAACCGCGGATGAAAACAGTCCGTACACGGATGTGGACAAAACGCATCCGCTCTACGACTACATCTGCACAGCTACCCGCCTTGCGCTGTTTTGCGGGCACGGAGACGGCACATTTACGCCGGAAGCCGGCATCACATACAATGAAGCATTTAAGCTGATTACTTGTGCGCTGGGCTATGCGCCTATGGCGGCAGATATGGGCGGCTATCCGTACGGCTATCTTATGACGGCGACGGATTTGGGCATCAGCAGCGGTCTTGCAATCACGGATACAAATGCCACTGCAACACGCGGTGAAATTGCAATCTTATTATACAATGCGCTACACAAGCCCTTGATGGAGGTTGTGGCTGAAAACGATGTGGTGAAATATAATGTTATGAACGGCAAAGACGGCAGTCCGCTCAAAACAATATACAATACAAAATTTGCATTTTCTGAATGATTTCATTAAAAATCCCTGCGGTATTGATTGCCGCAGGGATTTTAATTTTTACAAATTCAAATTAGATTTGTAGGGCGCGGATTCATCCGCGCCGCATTGCCCTACGGTCATACCTGCAACAACATTGTAGGAGCCGGTCTCCCTGCGGGTCGGTCACGCCGCGGCTCTGACAATCCACCGGATTGTCATTCACTCCCGCGTCGGCCGCTTCGCTACGTCCCCCGACGGTCTGTTTGCGCGCACAACAAAGCGGGCGATTCGTGAATTGCCCCTACGCAGAGGGGATAATCAAGTAGTAAAAAAAGGAACGCCGCGCGGGCGTTCCCTACAATATTTATTGTTAAATTTCCTGTTCTATCAAAGCATATTTACCGTCTTTTCTCTTATAAACGATACCAATACCGCCATCGTCTGCGTTGTCGAATACGAAGAAGTCGTGTCCTAAAAGATCCATCTGCAAAATCGCTTCTTCCACACTCATCGGTTTGAACGCGAAGCGCTTTACTTTCACAACCTTTAATTCTTTTTCTTCCTCAAGCGGGGCGGATCCCTCATACGGGAGATCAAACGCGCCCTTCTTTAATTTCTTTTCCAGATGCGTCTTGTGCTTTCTGAGCTGACGCTCGATGACATCTACAATTTTATCAATTGCGGCGTACAAGTCCGCATCGCGCTCTTCAGCTCTGTACATCACGCCGTTGTCATAAATGGTTGCTTCGATAATCTGGTCATCTTTTACGGTACGGATTGTCACCTTTGCTTCCGGTTCGGTTTTGAAGTATTTTTCAAGCTTGCCGAGGCGCTTGTAAATTCTGTCCTTCATACCTTCCGTTACGTCGATTTTTCTGCCTGTGATAATAAATTTCATATACGTCAACTCCTTACCTCAGAGATAGGGAAACATTCCCTGTATTTATATATACCACCGTTTCAAGCACTTTAAACAAAAAAGAAGCGAAATTTTTAATTTCGCTTCTTTGTTTATCTGAAATATCGAAATGCCTTTACCTTCACAAGCGCGACAAGCAAAAGGTAGGCAGCGACAATGCCGAATACCGCCTGTGGCCAGCTGGTGAGCAGCATCGGCAGCACGGCGAGGGTGCGGTACCCCATAATAAAGTAATCGAATATAAAATAGCCGAGCATCATCACAATGCCGCCGACCATCATACCGAGCACGGTTTTAATGCCGAGCAGTTTTTGACGGTTGGCAATCCGGGCTGCACAGAGGCACATCAGTGACTTAATCAGAAGTGTCGGAATTGCGTAATGCGCATAGCCGCTTGTAATGTCGGCAAGCATAGAACCGATGCCTGCTGCAAGAACGCCGTATCTGCCACCCGGTACAAATGCGCACAGCAGTACAATGGCATCACCGGCATGGACATAGCCGAGTGCCCCGACAGGAAACTGCGTAAAGCGCGTTGCAATAAAGGTGAGCGCCGCCATGATAGCAGCGAGTGTTAATTTTTTTGTTTTACTGTTCATTTAGATCACTCCTATAAAGGTATACACATGGATTTGTCCGGCACAGCTGCAAGTGTATGCAGATACTTTTCCAAAATTACGCCATCGCGCGGTGTGCATCCGGCTTCAAAGGTTGCACGGATACAGTCCGAAACGAAATTTACGGCACGTGTAATCGCTGTGCCGACATCGTTTTTTTGCAATAGCGCACCGGTCAGCACGCTGGCGAAGGTATCGCCCGTGCCCGGGTATTCTGCCGGGATATATTCGCAGGCGAGGTGGCAGTAGTTGCCGGTTGCCCGCTCATATGCAATGACACTGCTTTTGCTGCCTTCAAGTGGGGCACTGGTGATGATCACTGTTTGCGGTCCTAAATCAGCAAGCGCATCCAGCCACGAACGCGCCTCGGAAGCACTTAGCTTTTCCGGTAGATTGCGCCCGAGCAAAAAAGCTGCCTCAGTAATGTTGGGCGTGATAGTATGTGCCTTGCTTACAAGTCGCTTCATATGTGGCACGAACTCCATATGAAAGGTGGAATATAATGCACCGTCATCGGCGAATGCCGGATCCACTACCACAAGTGGCTTGGTATCAGCGAAGGTGTCAATCATATCCGAGATGATGTCTACCTGCTTGGATGAGCCGAGAAATCCGGAATAAATACAATCAAACTGAATATTTAAGCTGCGCCAATGCTTGTAGTAGTCGGTCATGGTGTCGGTTAAATCCACAAAGGTATAGCCGTCAAAGCCGCCGGTGTGTGTAGACAGTACCGCCGTCGGCATCGGACAAACCTGCATTCCCATGGAAGAGAGTACCGGCATTACTACAGACAGGGAACATCTGCCGTAGCCGGACAGATCGTGTACGGCGGCAATTTTTTGTATGGTATTTTGCATAGGCGCACCTCACTTTCTGCATATTTACAGCTTATTTTACTACAAAAAACCATGTATTGCAAGTGGGGGGGCAAAAAAAATATGCCAATCCGAAAAAAAGGGTGGAAATCCAAAAGGAAAAGTTGTATAATAAAAGCATACATATCTATGCGTGAAAAAATGCAAACAGGAGGTTGGGGCAATGGTTGAATTTACAACGACAGTGACACGTTTTTTGTCCACGGTCCGTCTTTCGGACTTTATTGACATTGCAATTGTTGCAGTCATTGTGTACTGGGCAATCCGCCTGATTCGCGAGACGCGTGCTGCACAGCTTGTCAAGGGTATTTTGGTGTTGGTTGCGCTGTTTCAAATCAGCTCGTGGCTTGGGTTTAACACGTTGCAGTACATATTGCAAAATACGCTGCAACTTGGTTTTATTGCGCTTTTAATTGTGTTTCAGCCGGAGCTTCGCCGTGCGCTTGAACAAATCGGTCACGGCGCGTGGGGCAGGATTTTTGGCTTTACCAACCGACAGAATACCGGTGTGGAAACGCTGGCGGAGCAAATCAGTCTTGCTGCAGACAGCTTGTCTAAAAATAAGGTTGGGGCATTGATTTGTGTGGAACGTATTACCAAGCTTGGCGATATTGCTGCGGGCGGTACACCGCTTTCCGCAACGGTAACGGCGGAGCTTCTGGTGAATATTTTTGTGCCGAACACACCACTCCATGACGGCGCGGTGATTATCGGGGATAACCGAATTTTGGCTGCCGGCTGTGTTCTGCCGTTGACGGCAAAAAGCGATTTATCGAAGGAATTGGGTACGCGCCATCGTGCGGCTATCGGTCTTTCGGAGAATTCGGATGCCGTTGTGATTGTTGTCAGCGAGGAAACGGGTAAAATTTCAATCGCTTTAAACGGTGATTTAACGCGTAATTTGACGAAGGATACCTTGCGTCGCGCCATTATCAAGTCGCTGGATACAGATAAGCCGGTGGCGAAGGGACGTAAGCTGTTGTTCTGGAAGGGGGATAAAAAATGAAGAAATTTTTAACCTCTGATACTGCATGGAAGATTTATTCTGTCCTGATTGCGATGCTGCTCTGGGGCTTTGTCGTTGTAGAGCAGAATCCGGACAGTACAAAGCAGGTGAGCGATATTTCCGTATTCTGCACCAATATTGATGCCTTGGAGCAATCCGGGCTGACGATTGTGCAGGACGCTAAGCTTACCGCGGAGGTCAAGGTGGGCGGTAAGCGCCTTTCGATTGCAAAGGTAGACAAATCCAATATTACTGCCTCGGTTACGGTGCCGGAAATCAAACAGGGCAGCTTTGAAATTCCGATTGATATTAAGCTTCCGATTGGAGAAGTCAGCATTCTGGACAAAAGTCCGTATACGGCGCATGTCGTTGTAGAAAAAATGAGCAGTGAGGTTTTCCCGATTGAGGTTGTTATAAACGGTGCCGGTGCGGAGGAGCGCGCACAGCTCAAGCCGCAGCTCGATGCAAACAGCGTTGTTCTGACGGGACCGGAATCCGTTATGGCTGAGGTCAAACGTGTGTATATCAGCATCAGCAAAGCGGATGTGGATAAGCGAATTAAGGCAGACCTGCTTGTGGAAAGTGAGGACGGCGAGGATCTGTCGGAAAATCCGAATATTAAAAAGTCCTTCTCTGCCGTCAGTGCGAGTCTGGTTAAGCTGACCAGTGCGCAGACGCCGGTGCAGGCAAAGACGGAAGGGGCTTTGCCGGAGGGCTACGTGATTTCGGGCGTAAAATGTACGCCGGAAACCGTATTGCTTGCGACACAGCATAAAACGGATACGTGGATAGAGTCGGTGCTGACAAAGGCAATTTCTGTTGAGGGACGCACGGCAAGCTTCACGGAAACGGTTGAACTTGAAATTCCGGAGGATTATGAGCTTTTGGATGATCATCGTAAGGTAAAGGTGCACATTGAAATCGGTCGCACGGAAGAATAAATGTGAAAGCGAATGCGGGAGGGGCGCGTTGCGCCCCTTTCTGTACGATTGAAACAGTAGGAGAGACCATGACGAAGATTAAGGAAATTTTCCCGGATGCACCGGGAGAAATATTGGAAATTGAAATTGAAAAAATAAATGTAAATAAAAGATCGCGTGTGATGGATATTTTGCTTTGCGGCAAGGGAAAGGATGACTCCGATACAGCAAAGCTGATTGCCGAGAGCTTTAAGCAGAAATTCAGGCTCAGTGACGCTTTGGTGCATTATATGGAGAAGGAAATGACCCGCGCTGAGCAGCTGGCGATGGAACGCGAAGCGGAAATCCGCAAAAAGCTGGAAAGTGAAATTCAGCATAAAGGCCCGAGCGAGATTATTATGGGCAGGAAAATCAAGGGCGAGTTGACGGAGCTTGAGAACATTACGCCGGAGATGGGGCGCGTGCGCACCAGTGGTGTGATTTTTGATACGGAGTTTAAGGAGCGTCGCGATGGCGCGTGGGTGGTTACCGCGGATATTACCAACAAGAAAAGCTCCATTACCATAAAGTTCTTCTGTGATGTACCGATGCGCGGCGACCGCGCAGGCGGCGGGTTTTCCAAGCCGACACCGCAGAAAGAAAAAATTGAAAAGAGACTGAAAAACGGTGTAAAGATTGCGGTCAATGCAGATATTGTCTACGATAAGTACATGGGCGACTATGTTTTGTTTGCCAATGATATCAACGAAATGGAAAATACTGAAGCCGTGAAGCAGGACAATGAGCCGCAAAAGCGCGTGGAGCTGCATATGCATACCCAGATGTCTGCTATGGATGCGGTCTCTTCGGCAACGGATCTGATTTCGCGTGCCGCAAAGTGGGGGCATAAAGCGATTGCCGTTACGGACCACGGTGTGGTGCAGGCATTTCCGGAAGCGGCAAAGGCTGCCAAGAAAAACGGCATTAAGGTGATTTACGGCGTAGAGGGCTATGTTGTGGATGACCGTCAGCAAATTGTGTTTGGAAGCAGTGATGTGAGCTTAAAGGACAGCTTTGTTGTTTTTGATTTGGAAACAACCGGCTTGTCTGCAGATAAATGCTTTATTACCGAAATCGGCGCAATCAAGGTGGTCGGCGGCGAGATTTACGATTCGTTTTCGACCTTTGTGCGTCCGCCGGTGAGCATTCCGCCAAAAATTGTGGAGCTGACGGGCATTACCGATGCTATGGTGGCGGATGCGCCCGAAGAGGAAGAGGCATTGCGCAAGTTTATGGAGTACTGCGAGGGCAGCGTGCTTGTGGCGCACAATGCAAAATTTGACACGGGCTTTGTCCGTGCCGCTTTGGAACGTATGGGCATGTCGTTTTCGCACAGCTACATCGATACGGTGGAGCTGTCAAGAAAGCTTTTGACGGAATTAAAGAGCTTTAAGCTTAATATCATTGCAAAACATTTGAAGGTGAAGCTTGAAAACCATCATCGTGCAGTGGATGATGCTCTGGCGACGGCGGAAATTTTTAAGCATCTGCTCGGAATGCTTGAAAAGCGCGGCGTAAAGAGCATCGGTGAAATCAACGGCGCGTTTGGTGAGGAAATTGATGTGCGTGGTACACCGGCGCATCATATCATTATTTTAGCGAAAAACTACGTCGGTCTGGAAAATCTTTACCGACTGATTTCGGCATCAAATCTGGATTATTACTACCGTACACCGCGTATGCCGAAGAGCATTATCAATAAATACCGTGACGGCTTGCTTGTCGGCTCTGCCTGTGAAGCAGGTGAGCTGTATCAGGCTGTGTTCGGCGGCAAGAGTGAAAGTGAAATTGAATCTATTGCGTCCTTCTATGATTACTATGAGGTGCAGCCGCTCGGTAACAATGAGTTTATGCTGCGTAACGGCTCGGTAAATTCGGTAGAAGAGCTGCAGGAGGTCAATAAAAAAATCATTGCCCTTGCCGATAAGCATGGCAAGCCTGTGGTTGCAACGGGTGACGTACATTTTATGGATCCGGAGGACGAGGTCTATCGCCGTGTGCTGATGGCGGGCAAAGGCTTTGAGGATGCCGATATGCAGGCACCGTTGTATTTGCGTACAACGCGTGAGATGCTCGATGAGTTTTCCTATCTGGACGAGGAAACCGCCTACCGTGTGGTAATTGACGATCCGAACAGAATTGCCGATATGATTGAAGTGCTGGAGCCGGTCAAGGACGGTACCTACCCGCCGAGTATTGAAGGAGCGGAGGAAGATATCGTCCGTATGAGTTACGAAACGGCGAAGGAGATTTATGGCGATCCGCTGCCGGAATTGGTGGAGGAGCGTATTAAGAAGGAACTGCATTCGATTGTGACATACGGCTTTTCCGTAATGTATATGATTGCACATAAGCTGGTTAAAAAGTCCAATTCGGACGGCTATCTGGTAGGCTCCCGCGGCAGTGTCGGCTCTTCGCTGATTGCGTTTTTGACGGGAATTACGGAGGTAAACGCACTTCCGGCGCACTATATCTGTCCGAAGTGTAAGCATAGTGAATTCAACGGCGATGGCTCGGGCATTTCCGGCTGTGACCTGCCGGATAAGTATTGCCCGGAATGTGGTGAGCTTTATAAGAAGGACGGACACGATATTCCGTTTGAAACCTTCCTGGGTTTTAAGGGGGATAAGGCACCGGATATTGACTTGAACTTCTCCGGTGAGTACCAGAGTGTTGCGCACAAGTATACTGAGGAGTTGTTTGGCGAAGGCTACGTATTCCGCGCCGGTACTATCGGTACCATTGCCGACAAGACAGCGTTTGGCTATGTGAAAAAATACTTTGCAGAGCGTTCCAAGGTAGTGCACAGTGCGGAAATTAAGCGCATTACGCTCGGGTGTACCGGTGTAAAGCGTACCACGGGCCAGCATCCGGGCGGCGTTATTGTCTGTCCGAAAAATCTGGATATTCATATGTTTACACCGGTGCAGCATCCGGCGGAGGACCCGACCAGCGATATCGTGACAACACACTTTGACTATCATTCCATACATGATAACCTGTTAAAGCTTGATATTCTCGGACACGATGATCCGACGGTGATTCGTATGCTGGAGGACCTGACGGGTAAGGATGCAAAGACGATCCCGCTCGATGATAAAGAGACCTTAAGTCTGTTTGGTTCAACGGAGGCGCTCGGCGTTACGCCGGATGACATCGGTTCTACAGTCGGTACTTTCGGTGTGCCGGAGTTTGGTACGGCGTTTGTGCGCCAGATGCTTGTGGATACCGAGCCGACGATGTTTTCCGAGCTGCTGAGAATTTCCGGCTTGTCGCACGGCACGGATGTTTGGCTTAACAATGCGCAGGACTATATCCGTGAGGGTACAATCACATTGAAAGAGGCGATTTGTACACGTGACGATATTATGATTTATCTGATTCATATGGGTTTGCCGCCGCAGGATTCGTTTACCATTATGGAGAAGGTGCGAAAAGGCAAAGGCCTTACGGCGGATGATGAAAAGCTGATGCGTGAAAACAATGTGCCGGAATGGTATATTGAGTCGTGTAATAAGATTAAATATATGTTCCCGAAGGCACACGCTGCTGCCTATGTGATGATGGCGTTCCGTATTGCCTGGTTTAAAGTGCATATGCCGGTGGAATATTACTGTGCATACTTTTCGATTCGTGCACTTGGTGCGTTTGATGCGGAGATGATGTGCAACGGGGCAGAACATCTGCGCGAGGAAATGAAAGCAATTGAGGCGCTTGAAAAACCGTCGCAGAAGGAAGCGGATTTATATACAACCATGGAGCTGGTGTGCGAGATGTATGCGCGCGGTTTTAAATTTTTGCCGATTGATTTGTATAAATCAGATGCAAAAAACTTCCTGCCGATGGATGGCGCAATCCTGCCGCCGCTTTCAAGCCTGCCGGGCATCAGTATTGCCATTGGTGAGGCGATTGCTGAGGCGCGCGCAGAAGGAGAATTTACCTCGATTGAGGATTTTGCAACCCGTTCGAAGGTGCCGAAAACGGCAGTGGAGACACTGGAGCGTAACGGTTGCTTCAAGGGTATGAAGGAAAGCAGTCAGTTGACCTTTGATTTTTAAGGAGGATGCTTATGGCAAAGCTTGAACACAGCTTTCGCGGAGATTTTGACAATGTGCTGCAGGCGCTGGAACGCCATATTCTGATGGCGAGCAGCTCGGCAACGCTGGAAGAGAAAACGGATAAGCAGATGGGAGAGGTGCGTTGTGCCGTACGCGTGTTTGAGCGCTACAGTATGATGGGCGGCAACCGCGTCAGCTTAAGTGTGACGCTGCTTGGCAAGGAGGATGCTTTGTTTGTCAGCGCTATTGCAACCGGCGGCAGCCAGGCGGTGCTTTTTAAAATCAATACCTTTGGTGAGGAAGCATTTTTGGATACCTTGCGTGAGTTTTTGGCGCAATACGGATACTGAGGAGAACGAAAAATGACAAAAATTATGTTTGTATGCCTGGGCAACATTTGTCGCAGTCCAATGGCAGAGTTTTTAATGCGCGATCTGGTAGAAAAGCTGGGCAGAGAAGATGAATTTGAAATCGCCTCTGCAGCAACGAGCACCTGGGAGCTCGGGAACGGCGTACATCGCGGCACGCGGGAGGTGCTTTTGTCGCAGGGAATTGATCCGTCGAAAAAGTGCGCCGTGCTTCTGACAAAAAAGGATTGCAGAGAATACGATTATATTATCGGTATGGAAATGACGAATATCAAGGATATTTTGCGCATTGCGGACAATGCCGATGCACACAAGGTGTGCAGACTTTTGGATTTCACCGACACACCGGCAGATATTGACGATCCGTGGTATACCGGTGATTTTGACACAACCTTTCGCGAGGTCAGCGCCGGCGTGCGCGGATTGCTTGCGCACATTGATGCGCAAAAATAGGGTATTGTCAAAATCGTGACAATGTATTATACTGTAGGTATGGGCGAAAAAGGAAAGGATGGATAGATATGACAGTATTGGTAACAGGCGGAACAGGGTACATCGGTTCGCACACCTGCGTGCTGCTTTTGGAGGCAGGTCACGAGGTGATTGTAATCGACAACCTTTCCAACAGCAGTGAAAAGTCCTTGGAGCGCGTAACGGAGATTACGGGCAAGAAGGCAACCTTCTACAAGTGCGATATCTTAGATAAGGAAGGTATGCGCAAGGTATTTTCGGCGCATAAGATTGATGCGGTTATTCACTTTGCCGGTTTAAAGGCTGTAGGTGAGTCCGTAGCAATTCCGCTTAAGTATTATGAAAACAACATCACCGGCACGCTCTGCCTTTTAGAGGTTATGGGTGAGTTCGGCGTTAAGAAAATGGTATTCAGCTCGTCTGCTACAGTTTACGGCGTAACCGACAAAATGCCGCTGACAGAAGACTTGCCGACTTCGGCAAACAGCCCGTACGGTCAGACCAAGCTGATGATTGAGCAGATTTTGACTGATCTCTGCGTTTCCGATGACAGCTGGAAGATTACACTTCTTCGTTACTTCAATCCGGTTGGTGCCCACGAGAGCGGCAAAATCGGCGAAAACCCACGCGGTATCCCGAACAACTTAATGCCGTACATCACGCAAGTAGCCTCCGGCAAGCTTGCACAGCTGAGTATCTTCGGTGATGACTATCCGACCAAGGACGGCACCGGTGTGCGCGACTACATCCATGTTGTGGATTTAGCCGACGGGCACTTAAAGGCACTCGATAAGCTCGACAGCCAAAAGGGTGTAGAAATCTACAATCTCGGTACCGGTGTCGGCTACAGTGTGCTCGATTTGGTCCACGCTTTTGAAGAAGCAAACGATTTAAAGATTAACTATAAAATTGCACCGCGCCGCCCCGGCGATGTAACCGTATGTTACGCCGATGCCACAAAGGCAGCGCGTGAGCTCGGCTGGAGTGCAAAAAAGACCGTCGTGGATATGTGCCGCGACTCGTGGAGATGGCAGTATAATAATCCCAACGGCTACGAGGAATAAATCGAAAGCGTTAAAATTGTCCGAATATACACAAACCTCACCCTCGCCGTACAAAAGTACGCCATCGGGCACGGCCTTGCGGTTCGGTTTGCGCATCTCGAACAATTTTTCCGGCTTTCGTGGAAAAGGAATT
>JAZSGM010000073.1:0-14820 GCA_045532715.1 Clostridia bacterium | reverse complement strand
TTCCTAAGACCGCTTGGCCTCCGACTTCAATTTAAAATATTGGCACTGCGCGCCATATCTGGCGGCAGGCCTGGGCGCACACGGCTTTGACGGATGGTTGCGTACGGAAAATGTGCGTGATATGGGGCAGTATTTGCAAATGCTCGAGGGCGGCAAAGCACCGATTGCGCTGCAAACAAAACTCACACAGGCAGATTTGGCAAGTGAGTATATTATGATGGCACTTCGCTTAAAGGAAGGCATCTCACTTTCGGCATTTTCCGAAAAATTCGGCTATGATTTCTATGAAGCACACAAAAAAAAGCTGGAGTTGTATATCCAAAACGGTTTTATGGTCTGCAAAGACGGAAGAATTGCCTTCACAAAAAAGGGAATACAAGTCAGCAATTCGATTTTGTGTGAGTTGATATGATATGAGAGCGTATAATAAAAAGAATATTCCGCTTGCGAAAAATCTTCGGAAGAATATGACGCCTTGGGAGCGCAGACTTTGGTATGAATTTTTGCGCGCCTATCCGACGCGCTTTCAAAGACAAAAGGCGATTGGAAACTATATTGCAGATTTTTATTGTGCAAAAGCAAAGCTTGTTGTGGAATTGGACGGAAGCGGACATTATACCTTTGAGCAGATTGCGACTGATCAAAGACGCACGCGGGATTTGGAAGCGATGGGTTTAAAGGTACTTCGAATTTTGAATTCGGATATAGACAGAAATTTTCGTGCAGTTTGTGAGCAAATAGATTTGACTGTACAAAGTTGTCTCTCCCTCAGTCAGCTGCGCTGACAGCCTTCGGCCCGGGTCGCAAGCATAGCTTGCTTCCCGCTTTAGCTAAAAATATGTCACAGACATATTTTTTTGCGCGTCGCGCCCTCGTCAGAGGGAGCCACGCCACAAGGCCTAAATGCAGTTGCCTCCCTCTGACGAGGGAGGTGGGATTTGCGTAAGCAAATCTCGGAGGGAGAGAAACAAAGCATTTTAAGCAGGAAAACAAATTGGTTTTCCTGCTTTTTAAATTTTTTCATAATTTACTTTTTCTTTGTCCATACTACGAATATAAATCCTTGGGAGGTTGTAGTATGAAAGATAAAATTTTCGGCGTATTGCAAAGAGTCGGTCGTTCGTTTATGCTGCCGATTGCAATTCTGCCGGTTGCAGGTTTGCTGCTCGGTATCGGCAGCTCGTTTACGAATCAAACGATGCTGGAAACATACCGACTGACAAGCGTGATTTACCCGGGTAGCCTTTTGTATACGGTGCTCGACATTATGAGCAAGGCGGGAAGCGCCGTGTTTGATAATCTTGCACTTTTATTTGCCATCGGCGTGTCCATCGGTATGGCGAAAAAGGAAAAAGAGGTTGCGGCGCTTTCGAGCGTGGTGGCGTTTTTGATTATGCATACCACCATTTTTGCCTTAATTAACGCCCGCGGCGGCGCAGAGAGTATGCTCACAAACTCGACGGCAAGCGTGCTCGGTATTACCACGCTGCAGATGGGTGTGTTTGGCGGTATCATCGTCGGTCTGGGGGTTGCGGCGCTGCACAACCGTTTTTACAAAATCCAGCTGCCGCCGGTGCTGGCATTCTTCGGCGGTACGCGCTTTGTGCCGATTATTTCGGCGCTTGTGTATGTCCTGGTCGGCATTTTGCTGTTCTTTATCTGGCCAATCATTCAGCGCGGCATTTCCATGCTCGGCAATTTGGTACTTGCTTCGGGCTATGCCGGCACGTGGATTTATGGTATCATTGAGCGCGCGCTCATTCCGTTTGGACTGCATCACGTGTTTTATATCCCATTCTGGCAGACAAGTGTCGGTGGCAGTGCAGTCATTGACGGCGTACTCGTACAGGGTGCGCAGAATATCTATTTTGCGGAGCTTGCGTCAAAATCCACCACTGTGTTTAATACAGAAGCAACGCGCTTTATGGCAGGTAAGTTCCCGTTCATGATTTTCGGTCTGCCGGGTGCGGCACTTGCAATGTACCAGTGCGCGAAGCCCGAAAAACGCAAGATAGCCGGCAGCCTTTTAATTTCCGCTGCACTGACGGCGATGCTCACCGGTATAACCGAGCCACTGGAGTTTACGTTTATTTTTGTCGCACCGCTGATGTATGTGGTGCACTGCATTTTAGCCGGTCTTTCCTTTATGCTGATGCACATTTTCCGCGTCGGTGTGGGTATGACGTTTTCGGGCGGTATTATTGACCTTGTGCTGTTTGGCGTATTGCAGGGCAATGCGAAAACGAACTGGATTTATATTGTATTTGTCGGTATCGCATACTTCTTTATCTATTGGGGCATTTTCAGCTTTATGATTAAAAAGTTCAACTACAAAACACCGGGGCGCGAGGACGAAGGTGAGGAAACCAAGCTCTACACCCGAAAGGATGTCGAGGCGGCAAAGGTAGGAAGCAAACAGTCGGAGCTGATTGTTAAAGGTCTCGGCGGCAAGGAAAATATTTCGGATGTGGATTGTTGCGCAACGCGATTGCGTATCACGGTAAAAGACGGAAGCAAAGTGTCCGATGCGCTCTTAAAGCAGAGCGGCGCAAGCGGTGTCATCCACAAGGGCAACGGCGTACAGGTCATCTATGGACCGACGGTTACGGTTGTAAAGTCAAATTTAGAGGATTATCTGGATATGCATGTGGAAACGAAAGTCAGCACATTTATACTTGGCGCATATGCGGATGGGGAAATTGTGCCGCTGGATAAGGTTGAAGATGAGGTGTTCAGCCAGGGCATTTTAGGACAAGGTATTGCTATCCGTCCGATGGCAGGTGTGATATTTGCGCCGTGTGACGGCGTCGCGTGCAATCTGGTCGATTCCAAGCACGCCATCGGCATTCAAACGGAGGATGGATTTAATCTTTTGATTCATGTCGGCATAGACACGGTGAATTTAAAGGGAAAGCACTTTGAATATGCTGTCAAGGATGGCGATAAAGTGAAGAAGGGTGATGTGCTGATTCGCTTTGACAAGGCGGCAATTGAAAAGGCAGGCTATAAAACGGTTACGCCGCTGGTTATTACGGATGCGGAAAACTGTAAAGCAATTAAAGCAACGCCAAGCGGGAAGGTATCTGCCGGCGATGTGGTGATAGAGATAGAGTTTTAGAATTGGAATGAAACGAGCGACGGTCTATTGACCGTCGCTCAATTTTTCGTATTGAATTATGCTTCAAACTGATTTGGACACATCACAAAGAATACTTTGCTTCCGACATTGCCGCATACCATTTCATCTGCTTCGACACATATGTTCCAACGCAGGTCTGCGCTGCTTTCCAGAGTCGAAACAAAATCGCTTACGTCTGTGCTGTCTTCAAGCTCGAAAACATAGCCGACAAAAGGAATGGAGCCAATCATTGGCATAAAGGATGCGCCTGATTTGAAGCCCTTAATTTCCGTATCGCCGAAGCCCGGTAACAGACCTTCTTCTATTTGCATTGCATCTCCTGTAAAAGAAATGATTTCATTGGACACAAGCGCCTTTGCAATTTCAAAAGCATCCATGCCTGAAGTGGCTTTTTCTTCGAAAGCTGCAAGTAAGGTTTGACCGACTGTTTTCACTTCATCGGAGGGCTTATCTTCGTTTGCAGTCGTTTTTTCGTCAGTCAGAATAACGGTGTTGGTTTCTTCGTCCCAATCCACATTAATGCCGAGTGCTTCTGCAACCGCACGAACTGGGAGATAGGTGGTCCCGTTAATTGTAAACGGTTCAATCGTATTGCCAACGGCATCCTTTGGCTCTATTTCCTTGTTGTTTAAAGTGATTTTAATGTTGCTGTAAACCAACTCTGCGGTTTCGCTGATTTGCTTTGCAAAAACAATGCCGCTTGACAGCAGTGTTCCGATAATGATGCCGCAAATCAATATTTGTAATTTTTTTCTCATTTTATGTTCCTCCTTGATATATTGTTTCTTGCTACACAAATTATTATAAAGTATATGCATCCTAAAATCAACCGGGTTATCTTGGAAAGATGCAGTTGAATGAACGAGTGCCCATCTTGTACAGATGATTGTTTTTTTTGTTATAATTATCAATCAAATTTATTTTGCGATGTAAGTTAACAAAGCAAGGGAAAAGGGAATTTTGGTTGAAAAAATATTGGGGGTGTAGTAAAATGGGTTATAAATCAAAAATAAAATAATATAAAATAGGATATGACATTTTGGAGATTGTGAAATGATACGAAAAGCGAATCAAGTGCGTCATTTTAATTTCAAACCGGAAGAAGGGCAGAATCCATATATTGGCTTTATGAGTTTTCAGCATTTCAGAGGAGAAAAACTGTATTCCGATTCCATAGTAAAGCCGGAAAACAATTATACGGAAACAGAACCCTTTGAATGCTATCCCATTCCGGAGGACGTAGAAGAAAACGGCAGAGAAGAGGGGTATTATCCTGATTCATCGGTTGTGTATATACGCATGCTGTGGAAGGAATTTGAGCCGGAACAGGGAAAATATAACTACAAGCTTATCGAGGATATTATTGCGGAGAGCAAGGCGCATAATCAGTCGCTCGTATTCCGTCTTATGGCACACAGCACACGCGCCCGCGACGATGTTCCGGAATGGTTGAAGTCGCTTATACCTTGTCCAGCACGTCCGGATGGTGAAAGAGTAAAGGATTCACCAACAGACCCGTTGTTTTTGGAACTGTTTTGTCAGGCGGTCCGTAAATTGGGTGAGCGCTTTGACGATGACCCTGTTTTTGATGCAATAGATATTTCTCTTCCCGGCTCGTGGGGTGAGGGACATAATCTGCATCTGTACAGTCCGGAAGCATTGCAGAAATTGGTTGATACATATACAGATGTATTCAAAAAAACGCAGCTTATCGGTCAGCTTTCAAGACCGGAGCTTATTCATTATGCAAGCAGGGTAAATCCTGTGGGTTGGAGAGGAGATGGCTTAGGGCATCCGCCGCATACCGAGCAGATTTACCCACCGCGTATTGAAAAGCTGTCCGAGGTTTGGAAAAAAGCACCTGTATCCTTCGAAGCTTATTGGTGGCTTGGTGAATGGATGAGACAGGGCTGGGATATTGATGTTGTTATTGAAAAAACCTTGGAGTGGCATATAAGCTCCTTTAACGCCAAATCACTTCCCATCCCTTATGCATGGAAGGATAAGGTGGATTATTGGATTAGTAAAATGGGTTACCATTTTGCACTGGATTATTTTAAATATCCTTCCAATGCCGCTGCAGCAGATGTTCTTGCGCTTGAGTTAGGCGTGGAAAATCACGGTGTTGCACCTATTTACAGATATATTCCCGTAAAAATCAAGCTTTCAAATGCTAACGCTGCTTTTGAATTCCAAACAGATATTGATATGAGAAACTGGTTACCGGGTAAGATTACTGAAAATGTGTGCATCACTTTGCCGGAAAATATGCCTGCGGGAGAATATGATATTGAAATTGGTATGTACAACGACTTAAATCCCGTTATATATCTTTGTACAGATGCAGTGCGTAACGGAAGCTTTTACAAGATTGGCAGAATAAATATTGATTAAATTTCAGGGGCTTGCGCTCGTTTTTGGCGGAAGGCTTGTCAAAAAAGGTTTTAAATCAACAGCCCCTCAGTCATTTTTACAAAATGACAGCTCCCCTTACACAGGGGAGCCTTTTTTGTGTTTTATAGTTATTTCAATACCTTTTTACAATGCGCACTTACCGGACAAGATGTGCATTTCGGATTACGCACACAGTATTCGCGTCCGAGATAGACGATGCGGTGGCAAAAGTCGCTGCCGATGCCGGGCGGCATAATTTTCCAGAGCTCCATCTCAATTTTGGTCGGGTCGGTCTGCTTGGTCAGACCCATACGGTAGGTCAGACGCTTGCAGTGTGTGTCGACCACAATGGCATCGCCACCGAAGCAGTCGCCGATTAAGAGGTTTGCAATCTTTCTGCCAACGCCGGGCAGAGTGGTCAGCTCTTCCATGGTGCGGGGCACTGCGCCGTCGAACTTCTCCATAATCATTTTTGCCGAGCCGACAATGTTTGCCGCCTTGTGGTTAAAAAAGCCGGTCGAGCGGATGTAGGGCATGACCTCTTCCGCGGTCGATTTTGCAAAGCCCGCGATTGTCGGAAACCGGTCAAACAGCGCCGGTGTTACCATATTTACGCGCTTGTCCGTGCACTGCGTTGCAAGAATGGCAGACACTAAAAGCTTCCAAGGGTCGGTCGCGTTATCTAACGAGCATACCGCATCCGGGTATGCGTTTTGTAAATCCTGCGCGATTAAAAGCAGGCGTTCTTTTTTTGTCATTTTTATCACCACAGATTATTCTATCACGTGCAAACGAAAAAGTAAAGCGGAAGGGTTTTATTCCTGCACCGAAACGGTTATGCTGCAGCGCCTTTGGATTTGTGTTTCGGCAAAATATCGGTTTTCCAGCGGAATCCAGGTGTCATGAAATCGCTTTGCAAGCTCCGGCGCGTTGCGTTTTGTGATGCGCGCGGTCTGCAGGGCAGGCGGAATATCTAAAAATACGGATAAGTTGTAGTAGCTTCCGAATTTCGGGTGCATAGAGTACACACCCTCGACAACGGTCAGGGGTTCGGGCAGTATCGTGAACGGTGCGGAAAGTGTTTGCGCACCGCAATCGAATTTTCGGTAGTTTATCGGTTCTCGTTTGCCGAGTGGCAGGAGTACCTCCTCCGAGAAGCGTTCATAATCAATATTGCCGCCGACTTCCTTATAGCGCTCGGGCGTTCTTTGCTCCGGGCGCAAAAAGAAATCATCCATATGCAGTACCGTACAGCCGTAAAGTGTTTCAAGCAGCTTACTCAGTGTGGATTTGCCGCTGGCGCTGCCACCTTCAATGGCGAGGGTAACCGCGCCTTTTTGCAGCATTTGGTCCAGCGTTGCAAAAAGGGGAAGAAACGGCACGAATTTGTTTGCAATCACGCGATATGCCGGTTTATATGTATTTCTAAAGATGCCGGAATGGTGCACGGCAGGGTAGCCGTCTGCCTTCCACTTTTCTGCCGCTTCTTCAAAGACTTCGGCAGAAAACGGCAGCTTGCCTTGGCGCACAAGCTCTGCTGCAACGGGAAGCTTGTTTTCTGCATCTGCTTTGCCGTTTGTTTCCGCCTTAGCAGACAGGTAGAAAAGCTTGCCGAGCGTTTGTGCGCTTAAGCCATTGTCTAAATAGGTGAGATACACGCGGCTGTATGCACCGTCGAGCGGTTCGACGAGCGGAGAAGCTGACAAAGCAGTCGTTTCATATTCCTTTTGGATATAGTCTGTTGCCGCGTCTAAAGAGGATACCATATGCTCACAACCAAATGCGCTTTGGTGGATAAATTTAAATATATCCTGCATTTGCAGCTGCGGATAGCTTTGGTAGTGTTTAAGAAGCAAATTGTAGGTTTTTTCAGTTTGACTCATAGCTTTCAACCTAATCTTTTATCTTTAGGATTTTTGGGTTTTCCAGTACCATTACCAATATAGGGATTAAAATAATCTGCAGAATAATGCCGGGGATCGCATTGGTAAATGCGCCGGCGATAAATGCGGCAAAGGTAAAGCCGCTGTCGCCGAGTCCGAGACAAAGTGCCATAGCCACACCCCATACGCCTCTACCGACGAGCATTGCGCCGACAAGGGAGCAATAGATATATGCCTTTTTGCGCGGCAGTAATCTATGTAATAAGCCGCCGACTGCGCCGTACGCCGCGAGCTCAAATGCCATACAAATTGCCGTCGGAAACATTGGCGGCATGCCAAGTGCCAGCGAACGGAACAGTGGTGCAATAAAGCCGACTGCCAAGCCGTATGGCCAGCCGCAGATAAAGCCGCAAAGCAGCACCGGAATGTGCAGTGGGCAAAGCATTGCGCCGATTTCAGGGATTTGCCCTGTCAAAAACGGCAGAACATACGCAAGCGCCAGAAAGAAAGCGGAGAGCACCATTTTAAAAAGTTTGTTGTGATTTTTCATAGCAGTTTCCTTTCCTAAATTTAAAATGCCATCGCCATTGCAGAAAAATGACATTTTGTTAGATTTACAGGATGTGCTGTAATGATTTTATCACAGTCATTTGCGGAAAGCAATAAAAACATAGGAAGAATTGTATCGTGGGAAATTGACAGAAATGCGGTAGTATTATATAATTGAAGTACAGGTAGAATTAGAGAAAATGAGGTGCCAAATATATGACGGCAATTATTAACGCAGTACTTGTAATGAAGGACCATTATATCCCGGACGGCGTGCTTTTGATGGAGAATGGCAGAATCGTCGATTTCGGTCCGGCGAAAGCCGTAGCTGTGCCGGAGGAGTGCGAGATTATCGATGCGAAGGGGAGGTTTGTCGGTCCGGGACTGATTGACATACATACACACGCCGACGGTGAAACTTATTTTCATGATGACCCGGCAAAATGCTGTGCGACGCTTTTGAAGCACGGTGTGACCTCAGTGCTTCCGGCGCTGTTTTACAGCATGAACAAGCAGGAGCATCTGGATGCGATTGCAAAGTTTAAAAAAGGCATTGCGGATGGAACGTGTAAAAACATTCTCGGCGTTTATATGGAAGGGCCGTACTTAAATCCGGATTTTGGCTGTGATAAGGAAAAGAATGTTTGGAAGGATGCAATTCGTGAAGCGGACTATGCCGAAGTGGTCGAGGCGGCAAAGGATTTGGCGAAGGTCTGGTGCGTTGCGCCGGAGCGCGAGGGAATTTTGGAGTTTGTGCAGTATGTAAAAAAAGAAATCCCGGGTATCGTCTTTTCTGTGGCACATTCCGAGGCAACCCCTGAGCAGATTGAAGTGTTGATGCCATATGGCTTAAAGCTCGGCACACATCACACCAATGCAACCGGCACGTTGGAAAACTATCCCGAGGTGCGCGGCGTATGTGTGGATGAAACCGTTAACTATAACGACGGCATTTATGCAGAACTCATTTGTGATTCGAAGGGCGTGCATGTGCATCCGTATATGCTGCGCCTGATCAAAAAGATTAAGGGGCAGGATAAGATTATCTTAATTGCCGATGCCTTTGTGGCAGACGGTCCGCCGATTGCGGGTTTAGAGGATGCATTTGATATCAATTTTGACTGGGGCGGTGATATTGCCGGCTCGAAGCTGACGCTTGATATTGCTTGCCATAATATGATGGTACATACCGGTGGCTCGATTTGCGATGTATTCCGCTATGCGTCCTTAAATCCGGCAAGACTTTTAAATCTGCCCGACCTCGGTGAAATCCGCAAAGGAAATGTTGCAAATCTGATTATTGTCGATGAATGGTTTAATGTGCAGAAAACGATTTTAAGAGGAGAGATGTTTTAAGATGAGCAATGCGATTGAATTGACGGAAATTCTGCATAACCCGGACGGTTTTGACGGTTGCGATGTGGTAGTGCGTTTGCCGGAGGAGAGAAAGAACACACCTATCCGATTATTGCAGCTTACGGATATGCAGGTGATTGATGCGCTGCAGCGCCGTACGCCGGACAGAATACCGCTGGATCAGATTCTTGCATGGCAACCGGAAATGATTGAGCAGAATGTGTTTACGCATATTCGTTCTTTGGTTGCGCAGACAAGACCGGATCTGATTTTTATCACGGGTGACTTGATCTACGGTTCGTTCGACGATGCAGGTACCAGTTTTGAACTGTTTTGCGATTTTATGGGTTCTCTTGGGATTCCGTGGGCGCCGGTGTTCGGTAATCACGACAACGAATCTTATATGGGTATAGATTGGCAATGCTCGATGCTTGAAAAGGCAAAAAATTGTCTGTTTTGCCGCGGCAATGTGACGGGTAACGGCAACTATACGGTCGGCGTGGCAGTTGGTGACGAACTTGTCCGTGTGTTGCATATGCTGGACTCGCACGGCTGCAAAGGGCAATGTGCAAGCGGTTTGTATCCGGATCAGCTGGAAATGGTCAGAAAAAATACGGTGCGCATTAGTCAAAATCAGGGCAGAAGCGTGCCGGCGTTTGTATGCTGCCATCATCCGACGATGGAATTTACCGAAGCGGCGAAGGCAAAGGGCTATGTGACGGATGACGATGGATTTTATCAGATTGGCGTCGATGTGGAGGCAAAGGACGGCGACTTCGGTTCAAAGCAAATGCCGCAGGTGGTACATTCTATCGAAGTGCCCGGTTTTATGGACTTTGCGCAGGCGTGTAACGTGGATGGCGTATTTGTCGGCCATGTGCACAGAATCAATACCTGCATCACATATAAAAATATCCGCTGGGTATTCGGCCTGAAAACAGGGCAGTATGATTCTCATTTGCCGGGGCAGCTCGGCGGCACGCTGGTCAGATTGGACAATGACCGCTTTGAGGTTTCACACGTGCCGGCGCTGGTGAATTATGCGCCATTCCCGAGCGGTAGTAAAACTTATGCTGATTTCTTTACAAAAGATGTAGAGGTAGACTGAGTGAGATGTGTTTGTTAAAAAATCAGTACAAATACAATATATGGCAAAGAAATGCAAAAAGGGTTGCTTAAATGATAAGAATACTGTATAATATAGCTATCTATAAATATTAAGGAGTGTTATACAATGGAGTTTAATAAGGTAAAACACGCAGACCCGGAAGTGCATGCTGCGATACTGCAGGAGCTTTCCCGTCAGCAGAACAAAATCGAGTTAATCGCTTCGGAAAACTTTGTAAGCGAAGCTGTAATGGAAGCGATGGGTACACCGCTGACCAATAAATATGCAGAGGGCTATCCGGGTAAGCGTTACTACGGTGGCTGCGAATATGTAGACGTTGTGGAAAATCTGGCAATTGAGCGTGCGAAAAAGGTGTTTGGCGCTGACCACGCCAATGTACAGCCGCACTCCGGTGCACAGGCAAACTTGACGGTGTTTTTCTCCGTTTTAGAGCCGGGCGATACAGTGCTGAGTATGAGCCTTGCACACGGTGGTCACTTAAGCCACGGCAGCCCGGTCAATATTTCCGGTAAATACTTTAACATCGTACCGTACGGTGTTAACGAAGGTGAAAATGTAATCGATTATGATGAAGTACGTCGTCTCGCACTCGAGTGCAAGCCGAAGCTGATTTTGGCAGGTGCTTCCGCATACCCGAGAACAATTGATTTTGCGCGCTTTGCAGAAATTGCAAAGGAAGTCGGCGCATACTTTATGGTAGATATGGCGCATATTGCCGGCTTGGTTGCAGCAGGCTTGCATCCGAATCCGGTACCGCATGCGGATTTCGTAACCACGACAACGCACAAGACACTTCGCGGTCCGCGCGGCGGCTTGATTCTCTGTAAAGAAGAGCATGCAGCAAAGATCAACAAGGCACTCTTCCCGGGAATCCAGGGCGGTCCTTTGATGCACGTCATTGCATCGAAAGCAGTATGCTTTAAGGAAGCACTCTCCGAGGAATTCAAAGCATATCAGACGCAGATTGTAAAAAATGCGGCTGCGCTGGCGGATGCACTCGTAGCAGAAGGCTTTAAGCTTGTAAGCGGCGGTACAGACAACCACTTGATGCTCGTTGACTTGACACCGATGAACATCACCGGTAAGGATGCAGAGCACAAGCTTGACGAAATTGGTATCACCGTAAATAAGAATGCAATCCCGTTTGATACACAGAGCCCGTTTGTAACCAGCGGTATCCGTATTGGTACACCGGCGGTAACCTCCCGCGGTTTTGTGGAGGAGGATATGAAGGAAGTTGCAGCGCTTATTAAGCTTGCCGTAACAGACGGTGCAAGCGCAGAAGAAATCAAGGCACGTGTAGCGGCACTTTGTAAAAAGCATCCGCTGTACGAGGCATAAAACGGAAAAGAGCGTGTGGATTTTAAACTTTGTTGTCCAAGGGAAGGTGACAGTATGTGTTTAAAGGTTGCAGGGCTTTCGTTGAGTCCGGCGATGGACAGAACAGTCTATGTGGATGATTTTTGCTTAAATGAGGTCAACCGTGCAAAGGACTCAAGTGCGGTGCCGGGCTCTAAAGGTGTGAATGTTGCAAAATTTCTTGCAGCAAGCGGGCTGGAGTCTGTTTGCTTCGGATTTATCGGAGGACCGGATCGTGCGGTGTTTATCAGTCAGTTAAACAAATTCGGCGTGCGTTCCGATTTTATTCCGGTAGACTACCCGATACGCAATAATATTAAAGTCGTGGATTTGAAAAACGGGACCTACACAGACATTAATCTGGATGCTGGTATGCCAACAGAGGCGCAGCTGACTGCATTGCATGAGAAGGCGGCACAGCTCGCACGGGAATGTGCCTATGTTGCGCTCAGCGGCAGTGTTTCGTCTAAGATGCCGTCTGACATTTATAAAACGTTGACACAAATTATTCATGAAAATGGCGCAAAGGTTGCCGTGGACTGTAGCGGAGAGGCGTTGCTGAGCGCAATTGAAGCTGAACCGGATGTGATTAAGCCGAATTTGAAGGAGCTGTGCGAAAGCTTTGATGTGCATTTGGTGAACCGTTACGAAACCATTGAGTGTGCAAAGCGCATTCGTGAACGCGGTGTGAAGAATGTACTTGTATCTTCCGGCGCGGAAGGTGCAATTGCGGCATGTGCGGATGGAGCGTATGTCATTCAGGTGCCGCCGGTAGCGGTGTACAATACCGTTGGCGCCGGTGATGCATTTTTAAGCGGTTTTATTTATGGGCAGACGCATAAGCTTGGTACCATGGACTCCCTTCGTTACGCGGCGGCATTTTCGCAGGCAGTGGTTGCAAATCCTGCTTCAAATTCGTTTGATTTTAAAACGGTACAAGAGACACTTGAACAGATTTCGGTAAAAAAGGTAGATTGATTTATGCAGGCGACAAAAATATACGAAGAAGCATATCGATTACTTGAACATGTAACGCCGCTCAAGGTGGACTGCGGTCTGCTTTGCAGCGGCGCTTGCTGCGTCAGCGAGGATGAAGAGGCGGGTATGTATCTGTATCCGGGCGAGCGCAGTATGTATAAAAACGTACAAACGCCGTGGTTGAGGATAGAAGCTTCGGCGTTTTTGTATGGGGAAAATGACAAGACAGCGCCGATTGCGATTTGTGACGGCACGTGCAACCGTGCACTTCGCCCGCTTTCCTGCCGTATATTTCCGCTGATTCCGTATCTGAAAGAGGATGGGAGAGCGGAGATGATCATTGATCCGCGCGCGAGGGCGATGTGTCCGCTGGCGCAAACATTCACGCTTGCGGATTTTGAGCCGGAGTTTGTGCGCCGTGTGAAGCTGATTTTCGGCGTACTGCTTAAAAATAAGAATGTGCGCGATTTTGTGATAGAACAGTCCTATGTTTTGGATGAGGTCGGTAAATTCTTTTAAGGGAGAGTGTTACATATGAAGAAAATACTTGCTTTGGTTTTGTGCTTTTGCATACTTGGCGCGTCGGTAAGCGCTGCATCTGTGCAGATGGATATGGGAAAAACGGATGTCAGATGTTTAATAGAAAGCGAATTTGAGAAAAAGCAAATTGAAACTGCTCCGTTTACTGTAAACGGCAGGACAATGGTGCCGGTGCGTGTGATTGCGGAGAGCTTTGGCGCACAGGTTGGCTGGGAGGAAGCGACACAGACGGTTACCGTGTCTGCTCCGGAAAAGGAAATTGCTTTGGTGCTCGGTCAAAGTGAAGCACTTGTGAACGGACAAAGCGTTACGCTGGATGCAGCGGCTACGGAGAAAAACGGCAGAACGATGGTGCCGCTGCGCTTTGTTGCGGAAACACTCGGGTATAACGTGAAATATCTGCCGAGTGCGCAGCAGATTTATATTACGGACAGCCCGATTGTGCTTCAGTCTGCGCATAGCTTTGTGACGGTGGAGGAAATTGCTTTTGTCTATGGATTTTATCAGGATTCCTTTGTGCCGACACCGGAGAGCGGCGCAAGCGAAGCGGAAATTTCCAATGCGAAGGCAGCTTTATTGAGTCAGATTTGTAATTTGTATATGAATTATTATCCGTTTTATGATTATTTGGTGTACACGACAGGTGCCGGTGTTCCGGCGGAGGCGACTGCCGTGGTAACGGAGAGCATGAAGCAATACGTGCCGCAGCTGGATGAAGCAGGTATGCTGAATGTGTATGTCGGTATTTATAATGAGATGATCGCTACGGCAGAAACATTTGCGGAAAAGCTGGTAGCTGCCGTTCCGGAGGAGGCACTTGCGGCGGCGTATGAAAAAGCATACATCTGTGCGAAGCATATTTTGATTCCGACGGTGAATCTGCAGAGCGGCGATGCGCTTTCTGAGAAGGAGGTGCAGGCGGCGCAGACACTTGCGCAGAGTTTGTGCAAGCAGCTTGCTGAAGGTGCGGATTTTGATGCATTGATGCGGGAGTATTCGAAAGACGGTGGGTTGGTTGCCAATCCGGACGGCTATGTGTTTACGGCAGGTGAAATGGTAGAAGAGTTTTACAACGGCGCTACGGCGCTGGAGGTCGGGGCAGTCAGCGAACCGATTCTGAGTATGTTCGGCTATCATATTATCAAGCGTGAGCCGTTGCCTGAAATGAGCAATACCATTAGGGAAAAGCTGGTTGAACCGGCAGTTGCCGGACAATTGGACAGCATTTATGCAGGAAACAGGATGCAGATGGTTATGGAACCGGAGCTGCTGATGTCTATATTTAATTAAACTAAAGCTTATACAGCACTTATTGTGTCGATGGAAAGTTTTTCGGTCGACATAATAAGTGCTTTTTTTTATTTGCGGGGTGGTAAAATGCGAAAGGTGAGAACGAAAGGGTGAGAAAAGTGCAAATGGAATATAATGGACAGCGGCGCGCGCTGATTGTTCATCTGGAGCATGAAATTGACCATCACAGCGCAGCCGGTATC
>JAZSGM010000181.1:0-14061 GCA_045532715.1 Clostridia bacterium | reverse complement strand
AGTTTATTGTCTTCCTAAGACCGCTTGGCCTCCGACTTTGAGGAAGAAGAGGAAACGAAATTTGACCGCTTTTTGAATAAAGTGTTCGGTGACAAAATCATGGATGTGATCATGTGGATTGCCGTTGTGCTTGCGTTGGTGCTCGGCGTTGCATTGTTTATGCTTTTGCCAACAGTGCTTGCAGGTGCGCTGAAGTCGTTGTTTACCAATGAGACCTTTGTTACATTGCCGCAGGGCTTTGTAAATGCGGTTTCCGGTGTGTTTTCCAGCACGGTTGTGCTCAATCTGATTGAGTCGGTGACTCGTATTGTGATTTTTCTTCTGTATATGTTCGGCGTGTCACATATGAAGGATATGAAGCGCGTGTTTGCTTATCATGGGGCGGAGCATAAATCTATCGCCTGCTATGAGGCGGGCGAGGAGCTGACAGTAGAAAATGTGCGCAGGCACACGCGTCTGCATCCGCGTTGCGGTACGAGCTTCCTTTTGATTGTTATGGTGGTCAGCATTTTGTTTTTCTCGTTTTTGTCGTGGGACAATGCGCTGATGCGCCTTGGTGTCCGTTTGGCACTTTTGCCGGTTGTTGCAGGTGTATCCTATGAAGTAATTAAGTTTGCCGGACGCAGCAAGGGCTGTGTTGCGCGCTTTTTGACAAAGCCGGGACTGGCGCTGCAGAAGCTGACAACCAATGAACCGGATGATGAGCAGATTGAAATTGCAATTACGGCACTGAAGGCAGTTTTGCCCGAAGTGGGAGAGGACGATAAATGGTAATCGAGCAAGCGCTTTTACAGGCAACGCAAATGTTGAAGGCGGCGAAAGTCGAAATGCCGAGACTGGAAGCAAATGTGCTTTTGCAGTATGTGCTCGGGTGCGACCGTGCAGCGCTTTTGCGCAGACAACCCGAAACACTTGCAGAGGAGGCGGTGACGCAGTATCTGGATTGTATCAACCGTCGTTGCGCAGGTGAGCCGACAGCGTATATCACGGGGCACAGAGAATTTATGTCTCTTGATTTCAAGGTATCATCTGCTGTGCTGATTCCGCGACCGGATACAGAAATTCTGTGCGAGGCGGTTATGGCACGCATCGCGCCGTATACCAAGCCGCACATTCTCGATTTGTGCTGCGGCAGCGGTTGTATAGGTATCAGTCTGGCGCATTATATACCGACGGCGAAGGTCACTATGCTGGATTTGTCGGAGGCTGCTGTTGCAATCGCGACGGAAAATGCAGCCGCAATTGCGCCGGAGAATACAGCTGTTGTACATGGGGATGCAATGCATTTGCAGGGCGTGTATGATGTGATTGTATCCAATCCGCCATACATTGAAACAGCTGTGATTGAAGGTTTGCAGGCAGAGGTGCGTGATTGTGAGCCACGTATGGCATTGGACGGTGGCGCGGACGGTATGCGGTTTTACACACATTTCGCGAAGACGGCGCGGCGGAACTTGGTGTCCGGCGGTATGCTTGCTTTAGAGGTCGGGCATACACAGGCACATACGGTTTCTGATTTGCTTTCGGAAAACGATTGGTGTGATATTGAAATCTGCAGGGATCTTGCGGGTATACAAAGAGTGGTAATCGGATATAAAAAATAACGAAAACATCGATTTGTGCATATACTGTATAAATCGGTGTTTTCTTTTTTTGCGTGTTTTTATAGGAGGGAAATCTATGCGACTCGGCAGACGGCAAAGTATCAGTATCCGGATATTTCCTGCGCATACACGACCACTGCGCAAACGGTTGAATTTTGTGCTGATTGCCTGGGTAATTGTTTTAATTGTTGTGATTGCCGTAACAGCGGGAGTGCGCAGAGTAGCAAGTGTGATAGATCTTGTAGCGCAGCGGCACGCAATTAATCTGGCAACACGCCTGATTCATGAGGCGGTGGATGCACAGATTATGAAGCAAAATTATACCTATGCAGATTTCGTAACCGTACAAACGGATGCGCGTGGACAGGTACAGTCGCTGGCGGTGAATCCGGCGACGGTGAATCAGCTGAAGGCGGAAATTGCACTTGCGGTAGAAAAACGTGTAAGCGAAATGACGCACACAAGTGTGCAGGTGCCGTATGCGGCTTTTTTATCGGATGATCTTGCTGTCGGCTACGGACCGCGTGTGGACTTGGAGCTTGCACCGGTAGGGTACTGTCTTGTAGATTTTGAAAACAGCTTTGCATCCGTTGGTATCAACCAGACAAAGCATCAGATTGATATAGTTGTCAAAGCCAATTTTACGATGATGACTGCCTTCGCCGGCAGCGGTGTCTGCGTGGAAACAAGTATGCCGGTTGCACAGACGGTCATCGTCGGGAATGTGCCGAACAGCTATTTTGAAATTCAACAGTAAAAGTTTCCAAAAACAGTAGAAAAAACGGAAAAGATATGGTATACTGAATGCAGTATACACAAAAACAAAAGATGGGAGTGTTATGATATGAAAGTATTGGCATTCGACTTTGGTGCATCCAGCGGAAGAGCCATTGTTTATGAACTGAAAAACGGAAAGCTTTCCGGTGAAGAGGTACACCGTTTTGATAACGATCCGGTGACTGTAGGTAAAAGCTTTTACTGGGATTTGCTTCGTTTGTTTCATGAGATTAAAGCGGGCATTGTGAACTGCAAAAAGGCGGGGCACAGCATCAGTGCAATCGGCATTGATACATGGGGCGTTGACTACGGCCTTTTGGATGAAAATGATGAAATTTTATCCAATCCGCATCATTATCGTGATGCAAGAACGCAGGCGGTGGAGCTTACGGAGGCGCAGCGCAGAGAGATTTATGATGTGACCGGCATTCAGCATGCGTTTATTAACACACTGTTCCAGTTTATGTGCGAGGTGAAATCGCCGACATTTGATAAGGCAAAAACAGCGTTGTTTATGCCTGATTTGATGAATTTTCTTTTGACGGGCGAGAAACGTACGGAATATACCATTGCTTCGACCAGCCAGATGCTTAATGCGCGTGCACGTAAGTTTGATGATGCGCTTTTGGAAAGCTACGGCATCAAGAATCTGTTCCCGGATATCATTGAGCCGGGTACGGTTGTGGGCTATCTTTCCGATGCGCTGTGTGAAGAGCTTGGCGTGGACAAGGTGCCGGTTATTGCCGTTGCATCGCATGATACGGCTTCGGCTGTTGTAGCAACGCCGATGGAAAATCCGGACGAAAGCATCTTTATCAGCTGTGGTACATGGCTTTTGTTCGGTGCGGAAACCAAAGAAGCCATTATCACAGAAGAAAGCTATGCAACCAATTATACCAATGAGGGCGGCGTGTTTGGTACGTACCGCTTCCTGCATAATATTATGGGTATGTGGCTGCAGCAGGAGTGCAAGCGTACATGGGAAAAGGAAGGAAAGACGGTTTCCTATAAAGAGCTTGATCGTGAAGCGCTGACGCTTGAACCGTTTACCTGCATTGTAAACCCGAACTACAGCGAGTTTGAAGGACCGGGCAATATGCCGAAGCGCATTGCGACCTATGCGGAAAAGACCGGGCAGAAGGCACCGGAATCTATGGCGGCAACTATTCGTACCATTTTGGAAAGCCTTGCGCTTGAGTGTGCACGTTCCGTAAATGCAATTGCAAAATCCCTTCCGAAGACACCGAAGGTAATTCATATGGTTGGTGGCGGCACGAAGAGCAGTATTTTGTGTCAGTTTATGGCCAATGCAATCGGTATGACGGTTGTGGCAGGTCCGATTGAGGGCACAAGCCTCGGTAACGCGCTGATGCAGTTCATTGCACTCGGTGAAATTAAGGATTTGAGCGAAGCAAGACAGGTTGTAAAAGCAAGCGAGGATACAAAGACCTATCTGCCGCAGGATACGGCAGCATGGGAGAAGGCATACGAGAAGTATCTTGCAATCTTAGAGATGGAAAAGAAATTCTGATATGAAGCACGCAATTATTCAGGCAGTCGCGCCGGACAGCATCGCTGAGGAAATCGGCCTTGCGCCGGGCGACGCTATATTAAAAATTAACGGCACGGAACTGACGGATGTGCTGGACTATATGTTTTTAACCGCCGATGCGGAGCTGGAAATAGAAGTACTGAAAGCGGACGGTCAAATGGAAATCATTGAGGTGGAAACCGATTATGAGGAGTTGGGTGTCGTTTTCGAAAATTCACTTATGGATACGCCGAAAAGCTGTCATAATAAGTGTATCTTTTGCTTTATTGATCAGCTGCCGAAGGGGATGCGTGAAACGGTATATTTTAAGGATGACGATGCGCGTCTGTCCTTTTTGCAGGGCAATTACATCACGTTAACCAATTTGTCGGATGCCGATATTGAACGCATCATCCGTATGCGCATTTCGCCGGTGAATGTGTCTGTCCATGCGACGGAGCCGGAGCTTCGCAAAATGATGTTAAACAATCGTTTTGCAGGTAATGTGTATGAAATTATGCAGCGTTTGGCGGCAAATCAGATTACGATGAATTGCCAGATTGTGCTTTGCCCCGAAATCAATGATGGCGTGCATCTGGACAGGACGATTACAGAGCTTGCAGCGCTTTCACCGTATGTCAACAGCCTTTCGGTTGTACCGGTGGGGTTAACGCGTTACCGTGAGGGATTGTATCCGCTCAAACCCTTTGATGCGCAGCGCAGTGCGGCAGTCATTGACCAGGTGGAAGGTTACCAAAACGCATTTTTGGAAAAGTACGGCAGGCGCATTGTCTTTTTGTCGGATGAATTTTATCTGATGGCAGGCAGAGAATTGCCGCTGGCAGAGGCGTATGAGGATTTTTACCAGATTGAAAACGGCGTCGGACTGATTTCTTCAATGCGCGAGGAATTTTATGCGGCGCTTGCGCAAATGGAGGCGTGTACGCTAAGCAAAACCGTCAGCATTGCAACGGGCGAGGGTGCGGCAGGATTTATTCGTGAAATTGCAGGCGCATTGATGGAAAAAGTGCCCGGACTGTCTATTCAGGTGTTCCCGATTAAGAATGAGTTTTTTGGTGGTGGCGTGAATGTCAGCGGACTTGTGGTCGCCGGGGATATTAAGGCGCAGCTGCGCGGCAAAAAGCTCGGTAAGTGCCTGTATATTCCATCATCTATGCTACGGGCGGACGATGATGTGTTTTTGGATAATATCACGCTTGACGAGCTGTCAGATGCACTCAGCGTGCCGATTTGTCCGGTTCATAATGACGGATATCAGTTTATTGAAAAAATATTGGACATAGAGATTGGAGGTTAAAGCGTGAAACCGACGATAGCGATTGTGGGCAGACCGAATGTCGGCAAGTCCACACTCTTTAATAAAATATTCGGTTCCCGTGTCAGCATTGTAGATGACACACCGGGCGTAACCCGCGACCGTATTTTTGCGGAATGTGAGTGGCTCGGCAAAGCGTTCACGCTGATTGATACGGGCGGTATTGAGCCGAAGACCGATGATACGATTTTAAAGCAGATGCGTCTGCAGGCAGAGCTTGCCATTGATATGGCGCACGTGGTTATCTTTATGGTAAATGTGCGTGACGGTCTGACCGCCGCGGACCAGGATGTTGCCGCAATGCTGCAAAAGTCGAAGAAGCCGGTGATTCTGGCGGTAAACAAGGTAGATAATGCGGGCGCGCCACCGATGGATTTTTATGAGTTTTATAACCTCGGGCTGGGGGATCCGATTGCGATTTCCTCGACGCACGGTCTTGGTGTCGGTGATCTTCTGGATGCTGCTTTTGGGCATTTGGATGCGACGGAATTTAAAGAAGAGGAAGAAGACGTGTTAAAGGTTGCCGTGGTCGGCAAGCCGAACGCGGGCAAGTCTTCGCTGATCAACCGTATTTTGGGTGAGGAGCGTGTGATTGTCAGTGATATTGCAGGCACAACACGCGACGCGATTGATACCTATTTTGAAAAAGACGGTAAAAAATACATGTTTATTGATACGGCAGGTATCCGCCGCAAAGCGCGTGTGGATGAACAGATTGAGCGCTACAGTGTTGTGCGTGCGTATGCTGCGGTAGAACGCAGTGATGTGTGTATTATTATGATTGACGGGGCAGAGGGCATTACGGAGCAGGACTCTAAAATTGCCGGCTTTGTGCATGAGAGCGGCAAGGCAAGCGTAGTCATCGTCAACAAGTGGGATTTGGTTGAGAAGGAAACAAATACCATGCATCACTATAAGCAGGATGTGATGGATACACTTGCGTTTATGCAATATGCACCGATTCACTTTATGTCGGCAAAAACCGGCTCGCGCGTAGACAAGATGTATGAGATTATCAATGACGCGGCTGAGCAGAATGCGCGCCGTATTCCGACCGGCATGCTCAATGATGTTCTTGCTGAAGCAACTGCAAAGGTGCAGCCACCGTCGGATAAGGGTAAAAGACTGAAGATTTATTATGCAACTCAGCCTTCGACAAAGCCGCCGACGTTTGTTATTTTTGTAAATGATAAGGAATTGTTCCACTTCTCGTATTTGCGTTATATTGAAAATCAGCTGCGTGCTGCCTTCGGTTTTGAGGGCACACCGATTCGGTTTATAATCCGTGAGAGAAGTGAGAAATCTAAATAAGCAGGAGATGAGGAGAAAATGCTGGATTATATTTTGATCGTATATTTATTGGTTGCGATGCTTGCCGCGTACTTGCTGGGCAGCTTGAATGCGTCTATTATTATTTCTAACCTGAAGGGTTCGGATATCCGTAAACACGGTAGTGGTAATGCCGGTGCAACGAATATGCTGCGCACTTACGGCAAAAAGCTTGCTGTTGCGGCGCTTTTGTTCGATGCACTTAAAGGTGTTTTGGCGGTCTTAGTTGCGAATTTGCTTTTGTATCGCTTAGGATACAGAGCGGATTCTTGGTATTATCACGCAAGTCGTTGCATTGCAGGATTGTTTGTGGTGCTGGGGCATAATTTCCCGGTGTTCTTTAAATTTAAGGGCGGCAAGGGCATTGCGACCTCCGCAGCCGTAATCTTTATGCTTGACTGGCGTGTTGGCTTGATTGTGTTTGTTTCCGCAATCGCTACAATGGTCATTACGCGCTATGTATCGCTCGGTTCCTGTGTCGGTGCGGTAGCATTCCCGACAGGTGTTGCTCTGTTTACATTTTTGATTGAAAAGGATTATAATTGGATTTTGTTTGTGACCTCACTGTTGATGTGCTTTTTGGCCATCGGTCGTCACCACACAAATATCAAGCGCCTGTTAAACGGAACGGAATCCAAATTGGGCAGCAAGAAAAAGGAGGCGTGACACTGTGAAAGTAGCAGTTATCGGCTCCGGCAGCTGGGGAACGGCGATTGCATCGCTGATGGCAGGAAAGGGAAATGATGTCTGGCTCTGGTCCTGGAAAGAGGCAGAATCAAAGCGTCTCAAAGAAGATAAAGAGAACAAAGAGTTTTTACCGGGCGTGATGCTGGATAAAAACATCACTTTTTCGCATATGGCAAAGGATTGTGTGGAGAATGCGGATTTGATTGTGACGGCATCACCGTCGCATGCGATGCGCAATACGGCAAAGTCAATCGCACCGTACGTGAAGGAAGGGCAGAGGATTGTCAACATCTCCAAGGGCTTGGAGGAGGGGACGTACTTCAGAATGTCTCAGGTCATTGCCTCTGAAATTCCGCAGGCAAAAATTGCCGTGATGAGCGGTCCTTCACACGCAGAAGAGGTTGGTCGCGGTCTTGAAACCTTAAACGTAGTTGCATCTGCAGATAAAGAGACGGCGCTTTTTGTGCAGGATGCCTTTATGGCGCCGTATTTTCGCGTGTACACGAGCGAAGATATGACCGGCGTAGAACTTGGCGGTGCGCTAAAAAACGTCATAGCGCTTGCAGCAGGCGTTGCTGCGGGGCTGGGGTGCGGTGACAATGCGCTTGCGGCATTGATGACACGTGGCATTGCCGAAATTGCAAGACTTGGTATCGCACTCGGCGCAGAGCGCGATACCTTTGCAGGTCTTGCCGGTATCGGTGATCTGATGGTGACCTGCATGAGTCAGCACAGCCGAAATCGTCGCTGTGGTATACTGCTTGGTCAGGGTATGTCTTTAGAAGAAGCAAAAGAAAAGGTGCATATGGTTGTTGAAGGTGTCGGCGCATGCTATGTAGCACATGACATTGCAAAGGAAAAGGGCGTGGATATGCCGATTACTAACTGTATGTATAAAATCCTCAAAGGCTCGCTTTCTGCCAAAGATGCGGTAGCGGAGCTTATGGGGCGCGAAAAGCGCGCCGAGTAAAGGCGAATTTGAGAAGCATTTTAGTAGCAAAAAGGTAAAATCAGCGCATTACTGCGTTACAGAGCCGAGCCCGTACAAGAGTACTGTGCTCGGCTCTGTGCCTTGTACTGCATCTGATTTTCCTATTTTTGTAAGTTGTATTTCTTCGCGGATTTTAATTGCAAAAAGGTAAATTTGGCTCAATACTTCGTTATCAAGACCGGCCCGTACACGAGTACTGTGCCGGTCTCTCTGCCTCGTCTTGCAACCAAATTTCCACTTTTTGTGTTGATTGTAATGTTTGGGTTTCTTCGCTGATTTTAGTAGCAAAAAGGTAAAATCAGCGCATTACTGCGTTAAAAAGGCTGACCCGTACGCTGTGGGCAAGCGACCTATGTGTCGCTTGCGTTTAATCTATGCGATGCTAACGGCGTGGCACGATGAATCCCTCCACCGCAAGCGGTCCCCCTCCCTTTAGGCAAGGGTGGCACGCGCCCTACAACTGCATCTTTATGCTGGTTGTGGATTTTGATTTCTTTACCGGCTGATATTGTAGGGGCGATTCACGAATCGCCCTTTTAAAATGCGCGGAATTTGCGGTGCATTCGTGAATGCCCCCTACGATAAACATTACAATTGTGTTTGTAGGGACCGGCGTCCTCGACGGCCCGAATAAAAAAACACCGTATGCGATTGCATACGGTGTTTTTGGAGTTGTGAAACTAAAATTACTTCAGCTCTACCTTTGCGCCAACTTCTTCAAGCTTGGTCTTCATTTCTTCAGCTGCAGCCTTTTCTACGCCTTCCTTGATTGTCTTTGTCTGAAAACACCGCTGCTGTTTAAAGTAATTGTATTACTCGATAATCAATGGATCACACAGCTGTCTAATCGTAAAGAAGTTTTCCCACGCAAACAACTTTATCTTTTTTGCTTTTTCTGTAGGTGTTGTTGTGAATTCGACAAGCTGACCGTCTTCGATTTGTTCAATGTTGCACAGTTGCATTTTAAGCAAAACATCATTTTCGTCATAGATACCAAGTATAAACATTGCACCGATGTCCGTATCTGTTGTCTTGTTTACAATTGCAGTTACTTTTGTCAAATTGGTCATATTGGTACTGTCAATCATTGCGCCGTCCTGGTCAATGATGCTTTCACTGAAATAAAACGGAGCTGCGTGGTCAATGATGTATTGCAATTCAAGCACATCGCTTGCTACTTCGTTCTTTACTGCGCAAGCCTTAAGTGTTGTGTCCTCGTAAATTGTAATCGGCGCAGTGTATAATCTGCCGTATTCTGCCGGGTCGCTGCCGTCCATGGTGTAATAGATTTCAACATCATCTTCGTGCCCCAATTCTACCAGCTTATTGCGGTCGTAGCTGCCTGCTTCCAGGTTTGTAAACGGTACTTGCACTTCCGGCAGGGTGTAGTTCAACTCAAGAATGTCGCTGTCTGCATAACCGTATTTTGTTGCAATAGCTTTGATAGTTACAGATTGTTTTATGTCAATCGGCAGACTGTACAGTATGCCATTATCTTTGGTGGGAATGCTGCCGTCCGTAGTGTAGTAAATGATTGTTTCATCGTCCGCAGTGAATGTAAGTGTTTGTCCGCCGGTATATTCACCGCTTGGTAAGCTGTATTCCGGCGCCGGCATTTGCTGACGCGTGGCAAGTGCAACAGCATCTGTCGCGGCAGTACCGTCCACGGAAATCTGCAGACTCGTGTTTTCGTCCGTAGTTGTGCACGAAATTACAGTAGTGCCGTTAATGTTTTCTGCAGTAGCTGTTGTTTCTACACCACTCACGGTTGCAACTGCATTTACACTGTTTGCACCTATGACGGTTACATTGGAATTATCTAATGTCAATTGTACAGTACCCGATGTTGTTCCGCTTACGGTCATTTCATCAAAGACATTGTCATAGGTCGTGTATTTTACTTTGTACGGTGCTTCTGCGCTGTTTTCAATCTTAATGTCGTGCAAATTTGCCGAAACTGTGACTGGCACGGAAGATTTGTGTGTGATTTCTACAGACATATAATCGTCGGCTAATACTGTTGTTACTTCTTCATCGCTTGTACCGGTGATGGTATATGTATCGGTTGGTGCGATGATAGTATATGAGTTGTTGTCGGACAGATCACTGTTAAATGTAAGCTTTATATTACTTGCTTCATTTATCAATTCACCATCAATAATTGAAGTTATTGTACCTTGTGAATTAGTGATTGTTAAATTTTCTGCGCAATGCAACAGGTATATGTTCGAATTGTTTCTATCAGAAAATAAGCTTGCTGCGCCATGGTTATTCTCGTTTCTAATTGCTTGGTAAACATTGTTGATAGTATTAAAAGATATGAAACGACTAACTTTATATTTATCTACTTCTGTATTACGTAAATAGAATGTTTTGCTATTATTTTTTACTCTAAGTTCATTTATAAAAAGTGAACAGTCGTCTATCTTATAATGGCATTCATCGCCAGAATAATAATAATCATATACTACTACTGCGTGAGATTCTATTCCAAACTTGTTTTTCAAAAGAAGCATGGTTGGATGTCCGTTATCTAATTCATGCCTTAATGTTTCAAAGTCTTTAAAAGATGAATAGCCACTGCGGTTTTGTGAAACTTGAAATAGCTCAATCATTTCTCGAAGTTTGGTATTATATGTTGCTTCATATTCGCCAAATTGATTAATCGTCAAAATATTCGCATTATATCTTTCTTCTTTTAAAACATTGCCGTTGAATAGAATTGAAGATGCTGACATACCAAAACAGTTACCACCCCATGGTGCTATAGAAAGAGTTGTTGCTATAGGGGTAGAATATCCAGCTTGAAGATAGCGATTTAATGGTATCCAATAAGGATTATCATATCCGAACCAATCCCGACCATTGTAAAAAGAATAACGCGAATACATTTCATTAGCTGGTTCAATGGAAATATTTATACTGTTGGCAACTTCGGTGTTTTTTATTTTTGCAGTGATTGTTACATTCCCGATAGACTTAGCAGTAACCTGACCATTAAAATTCACTGCGGCAATGTTAGAGTTGCTGCTGCTCCACGTTAACATAGAGTTGGTGGAAAAGGGGATGGTCTCTGTATGAAGAATTTGTGTTTCTCCAACACACATAGTTGTTCTACCAGAAATATTTATACTAGTAGCAGTTGTTGAACCATAAGAATTATAATGTACCGTTGCAGCAGATGGATAGTGAATGATTCCGTTTATATCTGGATTCCAAATAATTTGATTCCATGCAGCTGCGTTGCCTTCATAATATATGTCGGTTAGGTTTGTTCCAATAAAAACTTTGTGTCCCATGTCTTTTAGAGTTTTAGGAACTTGTATGGTTTTTAACTTACTACATCCATGAAAAGCTAAAGCACCAATACTCACTGTATGTTTAGGTAGTCGTATACTGGTGAGTGAAGAACAGTTTAAAAACATACCGGGGTCAATAGATTTCAAGGAATCTGAAAGAGAAACATGTTTTAGGTTAGGACAGTTTCTAAATAAACCTCGAGTTGTAAGAGTTATACCATCTTGAATAATTAAAGACGTAATTTGATTTTTAATTGGCTCCCATGGGATATCAGAAACAGTTTCTGATAAATAATGATAATTTTGTATAGGACCGGACCCGGAGATGGTAAGTCGTCCGTTAACAAAGGACCAGCGGGCATTATTACCACATGTGCCTGATGTGGGGGCAATTGATGATGCACTAACACCAATCGGCGTGAACATGCCCATCAGCATTGAGCACAGCAAAGCTAATACGATAATAACTTTACTGCATTTTGTTTCCTGTTTTTCTCTCATAAGGTTTCCTCCTAAAATAAAAAAATGCGCAGCCGAAGCCACGCATAAAAAACACAAAGCTCCAACTGTCGCCAAACAAAACCGTTTATACATTCATAAGTGCATAAGGGAATAGAGCTAAGCGTTTTTTTGCAGAAAACACAAAGCACTCATGAATATATATTATGTTTTGTTTGGCGAAATTATTATAGCATATTTAGGAAAAGAATGCAATAGATAATTGCAGGGAGTGTTTATTTTTGCTGTAAATACGGCTCAATCCTGCGACGCGCATAACGAATCCTCCGTCAGCCTGTGGATTACACCTCCCTTTAGGCAAGGGAGGCGTACCCTACGGTAGAATTTGAATTCTAACCAACAAAAAAACACCGTATGCGATTGCATACGCTGTTTTTGGAGTTGTGAAACTAAAATTACTTCAATTCTACCTTTGCGCCAACTTCTTCAAGCTTAGTCTTCATTTCTTCAGCTGCAGCCTTTTCTACGCCTTCCTTGATTGTCTTCGGCGCGCCGTCAACGAGGTCCTTAGCTTCCTTCAGGCCGAGACCTGTGCTCTCACGAACAACCTTGATAACCTTAACCTTCTCAGCACCAGCCTCAGCGAGTACTACATCGAAGTCTGTCTTCTCAGCAGCAGCTTCTGCCGGAGCAGCTGCACCAGCAACCATAACCGGAGCTGCAGCGGATACGCCGAACTCTTCCTCGAGAGCCTTTACCAGATCGTTTACTTCTAAAAGTGTAAGGGTTTTGATTTCTTCAACTAACTTTGCTACATCAGCCATTTTAAAAATCCTCCATCATTCTAAATATTTTCAGTTTACTGAATTTTAAATTTGATTTTTTGAAGCTATGCTGCATTATTCAGCGGCAACTTCATCCTTGTGAGCAACTGCATCGAGTGTTCTAACAAGCTTGCTGATAGGTGCCTGCAAGCTGCCGAGCATTTTTGCGATAAGAACTTCCTTGGACGGAATGCTTGCGTACATCTGTACTTCGCTTTCGCTGAGCACCTTACCATCCATGAAACCTGCTTTAATGCTGACAACTTCATGATCCTTTGCAAACTTCGAAAGAACTCTTGCCGGAGCAACTGCGTCTGTGTCGGAAATAGCGAGCGCTGTCGGACCGTGTAAAATAGGATCGAGATCGCTTAAACCAACTTCGTTTGCTGCGAATCTTGTCAGAGTGTTTTTAACAACGTGATAAGATACGCCTGCTGCTCTTAATTCGTTACGGAGCTGCGTATCTTCCTCAACTGTAAGACCGCGATAGTCGAACAGAACGCCGGACTGTGCATTTTTCAATGCTTCAACGAGCTCAGCAACAACTGCTTTCTTTTGTTCTAAAGCCTTTGCGCTTGGCATAAAGTTTCACCTCCTGATATTTTTGACCGTTCATGAAAAAACGGCTCTTCCAAAGACAGGAAGAGCCGTAAATTTAAACGGATTATTTAAATGCTCACCTCGGCAGGGGAGAAAACTCGTTATGCGACGTGCGCACCTGCTGTCTTCGGAAGAAACTATTTAATTTTGAACACTAATATAGTGTAGCACACAAATGGGTGCTTGTCAACCCTAATTTTGAAAAATTAGATTTCAGCCTTTGCCGGGTTGATTTTGATACCAGGGCCCATTGTGGATGCAACAGCTACGCTCTTAAGGTACTGACCTTTTGCAGCTGCCGGCTTAGCCTTGATAATAGCGCTCATCAAGCTCTTGTAGTTTTCAGCGAGCTTTTCAGCACCGAAGGAAGCCTTGCCAATCGGGCAGTGGATGATGTTTGTCTTGTCGAGTCTGTACTCGATCTTACCGGACTTGATTTCAGAAACAGCCTTTGTTACATCCGGTGTAACTGTGCCTGCCTTCGGGCTCGGCATGAGACCCTTCGGGCCGAGAACCTTACCGAGACGACCAACAACGCCCATCATATCCGGTGTTGCAACAACAACGTCGAACTCGAACCAGTTATCGTTCTGAATCAAGTCGGAGGCCAAGCGGTCTTAGGAA
>JAZSGM010000028.1:0-1515 GCA_045532715.1 Clostridia bacterium | reverse complement strand
TCTTCCTAAGACCGCTTGGCCTCCGACTTCACAAAAAACCGGTATACAGCCAGATAGTCTTGTTCGGAAACTTTTCCCTGATTTCGCGCACCAAAGCGCCGATTGGTTCTCGGTTTTGCGGATGCAACGGATCGCCGCCGGTTAAGGTAATACCCGAAATATACGGTTTTGCGAGCGTTTCAAACAGCTCCTGCTTTGCAGCTTCATCAAATTCAATGCCGCCGCAAATATCCCACGTAATCGGGTTATGGCAATCCTTGCAAGCATGTGTACAACCCGCTACCCACAAACAAACACGCAGTCCGTCCCCGTTGAGCATATCATCCTTCGTTATATTATGGTAACGCATTACATACTTCTCCTATCCTTAATCTCTGCCATTTTTGCATCGTTCAATCGGCTTTCACCCTTCACGCGCGAATACGAAAGATAGCCGTTCATGCGGTCAATCTTCGTTAAATTACTGCTCCCGCACTTCGGGCAAACGTCCATCTCCAGCTCCTGATGCCCACAATCGTCACAATACGCAAGTGACAGATTCACGCCCTCGTAAAAGCCCATATCCATCGCACGGCGCACAAGTGTTTTTACCGCCTCGACATTATAGTCAATCGGATATTTTACATACTGAATCTTACCGCCGTTTAACAAATCCCAGAAGCGTTTTTCCAGATCCTGCTTCTGAATCGGAGTGATATCCTCCGATACGTGGCAGTGGAAGCTGTTGGACACATATGGGTGATCGGAAACGTTTTCGATGATACCGTACTTCTTTCTGAACTGCTCAATCTGCAGACCGCACAGACTCTCTGCCGGTGTGCCGTAGAGCGCATATAAATTGCCATCCTCTTCCTTAAACTCATTTACGCGCTTGTTGATATATTCCATGACTTCAATTGCAAAGTTACCGTCCTCTACAAGTGAATGCTTGTTGTGCAGCTGCTGCAATTCATTGAGCGCAGTAATACCGAACGATGCCGTTGCTGCCTTCAAAAGCGGCTTAATTTTATCGTGAATTCCCAAATTACCGCCATAGAAACCGCCCTCGCAATATGCAAGCGGATTGGTAGATGCGCGCATTTCACCTAAATAATCATACGTACGGATATGCACCTGACGGATTAAGTTTAAGTAATAATCCAACACCTCATAAAAATCCTTGCTTTCCTTCTGCGCCTTTGCATAAATCATCGGCAAATGCAGGCTGACTGCTCCGATATTGAAACGGCCAACAAAAATCGGTACATCTTCTTCATCTGCCGGCTTCATACCACCGCGCTCAAACCACGGCGAAAGAAAAGCACGACAACCCATCGGTGAAATCACCTTTTTGTACTTATTATAAATACCTGCAACATACCCTTCACCCGTCAACGACAACCAATCCGGATACATTGTTTTCCTCGAGCACTCAATGCCGGCTACAAATACGTCTTCCAGCTCGCCGCCCGGCCCATGCAGCTCTTCATCATACAAGAACACAATTTTCGGAAAAAGCACCGGCTTTTTGCACCA
>JAZSGM010000060.1:0-7115 GCA_045532715.1 Clostridia bacterium | reverse complement strand
GCCTTGTCAGGCTTTCGCCATTTTGTACACGGTGGCTACTCCGAGGTTTTCCTCCGTCCATGTGTACCCGAGAGCCGTTGCCCTCATTAGGTAATCCATCGCCGCGCCATAGCTCTCCGTGTGTAGCGTGATTTTGTTATTGTGCATAATCAGGTAGATGCTCGTGCTTTCCATTTCCGTTTCTCCTTTTCGTGTCGTTCGTGTCGCCTTGCGGCGTCCGGTGTTTCCTGCTTTCTGACTGTTATTATAGCTTACTTTGGCAAGTAAGTCAAGATGTTTTCATAAAAAACCTTGCTAAAGTAATCCAAAAATCGGCGGTTCTTTTTGTGCATATTGCTTACTTGCAAAAGCATCATTGCCACGCTATAATTACAGAGAGGTGATTTATATGGGGAAGGCAAGCGCAAAGGCTAAAAACCGCTGGAATGCCAAAAACTACGATAGAATCGGGGTCATGGTTGCTAAAGGGTACAAGGCAGAAATAGCCGCCCATGCCGCCATCCGTGGGGAATCCGTCAACGGATTTATCAACCGCGCAATCAAGGCGCAAATGGAGCGGGACGCCGAAAACGCTTAAAAGGAGAAATATTATGGCAACGAAACGGAAGACAACCAGTCTGCCAGTAATCAAGGACGGACAGACGGCGCAGGAAGTAGCGGATGGACTGCGCAAAAAGGCGCAGGGATATGAAAATTACCGGAATCGCCCGGAAGTCCGCCGTGCCATTGCGCGGAATCCTCAACTTTTGGAAACATTGCTCGAAATGGAGCGTCTGGCGGCGGAAATGGTGAAAGTGGCAGACGAGTTTGAAGCCCAATACGGGCACATGACCGCCGCCGAATTTGCCGCGCTGAATGCGTACACGGATGAATGGGTAAGGCGCAATCCAGAAGAGGCGGCGGGACTTATGCGGGACGCTAAAAAATATCTGGACGCAGGAAAGCGTGGTGGGGATACGTGATACGGGAAAACTATGTCGTATTCGGCGCGTCTGATATGGCAAACAAGGCAGTCATTGCGGCGAAACCGGATAACAGGGCTTGCGCTGTCATTGTCGCCGATTTGAACGGAACGCACGAACGCGGCGACATGAATTTCCCGCTGGATGATGTAGGCAGTGTATATACCACGCTGTACTTTTGCAAGCGGGAATCGCTGGATGGATTCATAAAAACATTGCGCGGCGGAAACCCCGCCCTTTAGGGCTGGGGTGGAGCCGCGTTTCTCCCTTCTGAAAAAAAATTGCATTTTCGCTAAAATGCTTGACTTTCCGCGAAAACTATGGTATACTACTCCATGAAAGGAGGTGAATACCATGTATCTGACAGTGAAGAATCAAATTCGCGGTTTGACGGCGGGACAGTATGAGACATTGCGCCTTATGTGCCGCCTGTCAAAGAATCTGTACAATGATGGCTTGTATAGCGTCAGGCAGTATTTTTTCACAGAGTGGAAATATCTGCGCTATGAGGGGAACTACCACGCTTGCAAGTCCAGTAAAAACTATGCGGCCTTAAATACCGACATTGCGCAACAGACGCTGAAAGTCGTTGACCGCGCTTTCAAGTCGTTCTTTGCGCTGATAAGCAAGGCGCGGACTGGCGCGTATCAGTTTAACCAGATTCATATTCCGCACTACCTCCCGAAAGACGGATATTTCATGCTGATTCTCCCGCGCATTAAGGTGAAAGACGGTTCTTTCGCCGTTCCCATGTCGAACGCTTTCAAGCGGGAATACGGCGAAATCAGGCTGTCTCTCCCTGAAATCCTTGCGGATAAGAAGGTAAAGGAAATTCGTATCATCCCGTGCCACAACGCGCAATTCTTTGAGATTGAGTACGTTTACGAACAACCGGAATTTCATCATGAATTGGATTCCGGCAAATTCCTTGCCATTGACTTAGGATTGGACAATCTTGCAACCTGCGTTACAAATGACGGGGCGTCATTCATCATTGACGGGAAACAAATCAAATCTTACAACCGCCTGTATAACAAGGAAAACGCAAGACTGCAATCTATCAAGGACAAGCAAGGAATCAAAGCACGGCATACGAAACGGCAATATCTCAATATGCGCAAGCGCAACCGGAGAATCAATCACGCGATGAGCGTTGCCGCGAAACGGATTGTCAACTACTGCGTGGAAAGCGGTATCGGGAATATCGTCGTTGGCTATAACCCGGGCTGGAAACGCGATATTGACATTGGCAGACGGAACAACCAGAACTTTGTACAGATTCCGCACGGGAAACTGCGTGAAAAGCTGTCCTATCTCTGCGAATTGCACGGTATCCGCTACACGGAACAGGAAGAATCGTACACGTCAAAAGCAAGTTTTTTTGATAATGACGCGCTTCCGGTATACAACGCTGACAACCCGCAAGAGTACAAATTCAGTGGCAATCGGATTACTCGCGGACAGTATCGCACGGCGTCCGGTTACGTTCTCAACGCTGACGTGAACGGCGCGTTGAATATCCTGCGTAAATGTACCCTGATAGACCTAACGGCCTTACAGGATAGAGGCTGTGTAAGCCAGCCCCGGCGATTGCGTGTCTTTTGACGCGCTTCTCCGAAAGCCCCCGGCTTTAGCCGTGGGGATGTTTACCCGCGTACTGGAACAAATGCGGGATATGTGGCAGACGGAAGAAGACGATAGTAAAGGATGTGATAGCGATGGACGTTGTAAAGCCTGATTCTGTCCCGCCGTTTGTAGCGGAAGCGCAACGGCGTTATGTGGAAAATTCAGAGAATATGCAACGCCTTAGTGAATCCGTGCGGCGCATACTCGATATGCCGCCCGATGAACAAAAGGCATGGCTTGACAGTATGAGCGACGCGCAGAGGGTTGTTCTCGTTGTCAGTCTTATGTGCATTGCGGCAGTCCCGCCGCCCACGTATGAACAACTCATTTGCGACGAATTAAACCGCCGCCACGGACTGTATGCCGGAACAGATACCGTTCAAAATACGCCTTTATGAACGGTATGAAACTACTCTCTACAGCTACTATCAGCATTACTATCAAGATTTCACGTAACACAACCCCGACGGAATCCCGCCGGGGGTTTGCCTTAGAATTGCGGGAGCCAGTAATGCCCATAATTGGACACCAGAGGAATCGCAACTACCGGAGGCGTGACGGGCGCGGGCGGGTTCGCATCTTGTTGCGTCTGCTCAAAGTCCGCGCACTTGATACCTTTGGAACATCCGGCGATATGACGCCCGTCCGCGCCGGAAGTCCAGACAGCGCGTTTGCACTGGGCGCAAGCGGGCGATTCGCACGGCAACAGACCGGCTTCCTCCGCGAATGCGGAGCGGCGGTCTTTGGATTTCTCCTTCTCCAACTCGTTGGTTACGGCTTCCAGCTTGCGTGAAAGCTCGGCGGTCTTGTCGAGTTGTTCCAGATAGTCCTTTTCAAGCCTGTCAGTTAATTCCCGCAATTCGCGGATTTGACGGTCTTTTTTGCTCTCAAATCGAAACATAGTTCTCCTTTCCACACGCGCCCCCGGATTCCTCCGGGGGCTTTTTCGTTGCGCTCACCATCTCAGGCGCAGTCCGCGCCGGATACGTTCGACGAACCAGTAGAGGGTTCGGAAGTCCCCTTTTCATGGTCGGCTTCCTCGGCGGCGAGTTGGCGGTCTAACTCCGTCCGCATTTCGTCGGGCGTATAGTCGTGGACGTTCTTAGGCGCGGCGGGACTGTCCGGCATGGCGGCGGATTCGGCGGCGGGACGGGACGCGCCACAGATTTCAAGCATTTTCTCTTCCAGAAACGCCCATTGCTTTTCATCCAGCGCAGACAGGACAGTGACAAACCGCCGCTTGAAATCAGAGTTTTCGCCGGACAAAAGCCGCTCCACTGCTTCCTTGAGTTCATCGTCACGGGATTTGTCAACTTTCATAGACCCCTTGCCTGTGCGTAACCACTCTTCACGGATTCCAAATTCACGGCAAATAGATTTGATTGTCCGGTCAATAACAGCGGCTTTCCCATTCTCCATCATGCTGACCATCGGTCCGGTGACGTCAATCATCTTTCCGAAGTCGTCCAGATTCTTCTTGCTTGCCTTGCGGATTTTCTTAATACGTTCTCCAATAGTCATATTTTCCACCCCTTTTCATTTTGCGCGGGTCTTAATCCGCGCTTTTCTTGTATTGTAACACACTGGAAATCTGATTGCAAGAAAAATCTTAAAAAATTTAAGAAAAGGTATTGACAATCTTAAAAATTTGATGTATACTCTTAAACAGTTGAAGGGAAAACACAGCCGGAAGCCGCTAACGGGTCTGCAACATGGCAAAGGCGGCGAAAATCCAAGATGAAAGAAGGCGATAGAATGACTGACACAGAGAGAAAGATTATGGAAACGTTTAGGCGCACAATCCCTCAAATGACGGAACAGGAAAAAGACAGACTGCTTGCTTTTGGTGAGGGCATGGCGTTAATGGTAAAGCAAAACCGCCCCGCCGATACCGTCCAGTCCCGCCCCACGGCGTGATTTGTACAACACGCACAAAAAAGTGGCAAAAATTTTGTGGTATAAATACCACAAGGGGAATGGATTTGCCTTGCAAATCCATTATGAGCCACTCAAGGAGGTGCAAACAATTTGTATAAGCGATTGCGCGAAGAAATGGAACGGCGGAACGTCAAAAGAAAAGACATAGAAAAAGCTCTACCGATTGACCGCCGAACGCTTACAAATCGACTAAACGGGCACAGACCTTTTAAGTTGACGGAAGCGTTCGCAATCAGAAACATGTTTTTCCCTGATAAGTCGATTGACTACCTTTTCGGGGAAGCGGAAGAAAAGGAGAACGGAAATGTTTAACAAAGTAAAAACTCTGTATGACTTGTACATAGAGTGTGACAGCAACGTTTCCCACGTCACTATCAATGATGACGCGGCGGGAACGACGGAAACTTTTGATAGCCTGTCCGCCGCGCTTGGCTGGTATGGCGAAGACCGCGAAATCCACCCGCTTTACTCCGACAGCGAACCAGATGAGAGCGGAAATATGGAAATCACGCTGACCAATGCGGCGTGACGCAGAGCGACGCCGCGTAAAGCGGCGGTAATGCGGGAAGCCGGTCGCAACCCCGGCAACACGCTAAAAAATGAGGAGGCAACGAAAAATGGGATTGACAGTACGTGATTTTATGGAAGTATTCACGGTTTCCCCCGATGTCGTGATGTTGGAACAAGGGCAAGACTTGGAAGATATCACGCCTAACGGGACACTGGAAGAGGCGAAATGTGATTATGAATGCCTTGTCGCCGAACATCCAGAGTATGAGACCCGCGTTATTAACAAGGTTGAAAAGACGCGGCGCGGCATACTTATTGTACATCTCAAGGCGGCGTAAACAAAGCGGAAGGCGTCTTGATGGAGATAGCCGCCGTCCGGCGCATAACCGGGCGGCGGGATGAAGGAGGTGGTCAACATAAAAATTGCGTTTTGTCCGTTTTGCGCGTGTTGTGACGGGCGCGTGAGCGTCCGGCGTCAAGGCAAAAGTGGCTATCGGGTAGTATGTGGACGCTGTGGGGCGTCTGGACCCTATGTCAAAATCGGCGGTCGTCCGAAACTGGAAGCGCAAGAGGAAGCCGTCATGCGCTGGGATACCAGATGGGAGACAAACGGGAAGTGAGGAAAAGAAATGAATCTGTACGAAATTGACGCCGCAATCAGGGATTTCCCCTTTGAAGTTGACCCCGAAACGGGGGAAATCCTCAACGTGGACGCGTTGGAGGCGTTGGAGATGGAGAGGGCGAAAAAGATTGAAAATGTCGCCTGTCTCTATAAAAACGTTTCCGCAGACGCGGCGGCGATAAAAGCCGAAGAAACCGCGTTAAAAAAGCGGCGTGAAGCGATAGAGCGGACGGCTGAGCGCTTAAAAGCGTATCTGTCCGCCGCGCTGAACGGAGAGAAATTCACATCCCCACGCGCCGCCGTGACTTTCCGAAAATCGGAAAGTGTGGCGGTGGACAATGAACCGCTTGCTATTGCGTCCCTGCAATACGGCGGTTACAGCGACACCGTACTGAGGTACAAGCCGCCCGAAATCAACAAAACGGAGGCGAAAAAGTTGCTCAAAACAGGGGTCGAAATCCACGGTCTGCACCTTGCGGAATCCGTGTCCGCGCAAATTAAATGAACACTATGAAATGAGGAACATCATGAAAGAAACTACATCGAAAAGCGGCATGAGCATTTATATGCGGCTCGCAAATGTCCAAAAGAATCTTAAAGCTCCCAAAGGGCAGTACAACACTTTTGGTAAATACAAATACCGGAGTTGTGAGGACATCATCGAAGCCGCGAAACCGCTCTGCATTGAAAACGGGCTTTTGCTGACACTCGGCGACGAAGTGACGCAAGTCGGCGAAAGATTCTATGTCCGCGCCACGGCAACCGTCATTGACGTCGAAACAGGGGAGAGTTACGGGCAGTCAGCGTTGGCACGGGAAGAGGACGGCAAAAAGGGCATGGATGGCAGTCAGGTCACGGGCACGGCGTCCACATACGCCCGTAAATACGCCCTGAATGGACTTTTTGCAATCGACGATACAAAAGACGCCGACACGGATGAAGTCACTCAACAGTGGCGCAATGGCGGCGGGAACTCAGACAGCGGCAATAAATGCGCCGCGTGCGGGAAATCTATCGAAGCCGCCTTTGCACAGCGTACAAAAGCAGATTTTGGGCGTCCCCTCTGCCAAGAATGCGCCAATAGGGAATATTACGCGAGGCAACAGAGAGCCGCGCAGAATGCGCCGCAATCGCCATGACAGGGCGGTTGATTAACCTGTCCCCTGCCCCCGGAAATCGCAAGCAACATCTTACAATCGAGATTGACAGCGATTTCCGGGCGGAATTTGACGAACTCCACGGGAAAACGGTGGATGTCTCCATTAAAAAGTACAGACCGAAGCGAAGCCTTGACGCTAACGCCTATGCTTGGGTACTAATGGACAAGCTGGCGGAAGCAATGGGCATTACAAAGGTGGAAGTCTATCGTGGAGCAATCCGCAAAATCGGGGGAGTATCGGAGACTGTGTGTGTCCTGTCAGACGCGGCGGACAAGCTGTGAAGTCGGAGGCCAAGCG
>JAZSGM010000205.1:0-3031 GCA_045532715.1 Clostridia bacterium | reverse complement strand
TACTTTTTCATTCCTTTAATTCCTGACATAGCAAAACCTCCTATGGTATTTTTATTCTACCATAGGAGGTGCTTTTTTTCTATTGTCCGTTTTTAATGGTTCTGTTCACGTTTCTGCCTTTTTTATTTATTGTTCTTTTATGACTTATTTCTTTGCAATGAGTGCCCTTGCCGCTTTTTCAATATACGGCGCGCTCATTTCATACTTATCCAACAGCTGCATCGGCTCGCCGGAGCAACCGAAGGTGTCCTTCACGCCGATAATGTCCATAATGGTCGGGCAATTCTTGGAAAGTGTTTCTGCAACTGCACCGCCAAGACCGCCGATGACGTTGTGCTCTTCGCAAACTAAAACTGCGCCACACTTCTTTGCAGACTCAATCACCAGCGCTTCATCCAGCGGCTTGATGGTTGCAATATCAACCAGTCTTACGCTGATGCCTGCAGCCTCCAATGCTTCCGTAGCCTTCACAGCCTCGTGCAGGAGAAGACCGGAACCGATAATCGCAATGTCACTACCCTCTTTGAGGATTCTGCCCTTACCGATTTCGAACTTGCCGTACTCGTCCGGATCGAACAAAATTGGCATAGCCAATCTGCATACACGCAGATAAACCGGACCCTGGTAGTCTACAATTGCGCGCAGAGCCGCTCTTGTCTCCGTACCGTCTGCCGGTGAAATCACCGTCATGTTCGGCATTGCGCGCATCAGTGCAACATCTTCAATGCACTGATGGGATGCACCGTCCTCACCAACGGTGAGACCTGCGTGCGAACCAACTGCGCAAACGTTTAATTCCGGATAGGCAACGGAGTTGCGGAGCTGCTCATAGGCTCTGCCCGAAGAGAACATTGCAAAGGATGCTGCAAATACTCTTTTGCCGGTAGACGCAATACCTGCTGCTGTTGTCATCATATTGCCCTCTGCGATACCGCAGTTTACAAAACGCTCCGGATACTTTTCTTTAAATATGTAGGTCATTGTGGATTTACTGAGGTCAGCATCCAAAACAACAATATCTTCTCTGCCGCCGATTTCGGCAAGCTCTTCACCAAACGCAAGTCTGGTTGCAATCGGTTTTAATTCTGCCATATCAGAGCACCCCCAATTCTTTGTCGATGGCTTCTAAATCAGCCATTGCCTGCGCATATTCGTCTGCATTCGGCGCCTTGCCGTGCCAGCCGTAGTTGTTTTCCATAAAGGAAACGCCCTTACCCTTTACGGTGGAGCAGATGACTGCTGTCGGCTTGCCCTTAACGGTCTTCGCTTCCGCAATTGCATCTGCAATCGCTGCATAGTCATGACCGTCGATACAAATCACGTGGAAACCGAACGCCTTATACTTTTCGTCAATCGGATGCGGATTCATAACGGTACGGATATCACCGTCAATCTGCAGGTTGTTGTTATCAATAAAGATAGTGAGGTTGTCGAGCTGATGATGTGCTGCAAACATAGCAGACTCCCAAACCTGACCTTCCTCGATTTCGCCATCACCGAGCGCTGCATATACGCGGTAATCAGAACCGTCAATCTTTGCAGCCTTTGCCATACCGCAAGCCGCCGCAACACCCTGACCGAGCGAGCCTGTGGACATATCCACGCCCGGTACACCCTTCATTTCCGGGTGGCCCTGCAGGAAATGCCCAAACTTACGAAGATTTACGATCTCCGCCGGATCAAAATAACCGCGTTCTGCCAAAACACCGTAAAGCGCCGGCGCACAGTGTCCCTTGGAGAGCACGAAGCGGTCACGCTTCGGATCCTTCGGATTCTTCGGATCAATGTTCATTTCATCAAAATAAAGTACGGTCAGCACATCTGTAATAGACAGCGAGCCGCCCGGATGACCGCATTTTGCGTTGAATACGCCGGTTAAAACGTTTTTACGCACGCGGTTGGCAATGATCGCCAATTCCTTAACTCTTTCTGCTTTCATTCCTCTTCCTCCCTGAATTTATATATAAAACTAAAATAATACTTACCCCTCATCCTGCGCCGCATCAAATGCCATACGCAGGATTTCGCTAAGCCTGTCCGGCACATTTTTCAAATACAAATACCCCAAAAGTGCCTCAAAGCCCGTCGCCGCACGGTAATCCGAAATACGTGCATTTTTCGGCACGGTCGCGCTGTGTGCATTGCGTCCGCGTTTGAAAATTGCAAGCTCATCCTCTGTAAGGCTGTCCAGGATCGCATGCACGCTTTTTGCCTGCGCGCCGGCCTTCACATAAGAAATTGCAGTTTTATGAATGGTATTGGTCGGCAGCGAGCCACCCTCGCTTAAGCGCGTACGCACATACAAGTCGTATACACTGTCGCCGATAATCGCCAGCGTCAGCGGCGCATAGAGCTGTGGCTGCTTTACCTCAATTTCCGGAATAAATGCCATTACTTTCTACTCCATTTTACACCCTCGCGAGTGTCCTCCAAAACGATTCCCATATCAAGCAATTGTGCACGGATTGCATCCGCCGTCGCAAAATCCTTTGCCTTCTTTGCTGCGGTACGCTTTGCAATCAGCTCTTCAATTTCGCTATCGAGCGTTTCTTCTTCCTTTTCGGTTTCAATACCAAGCACATCGCAAAGCTCTGCAAGTGTGTTTAAAAGCAACGAGAGCGTCTGCTTGCTTGCTTCGCCTGCCGCAACCGTGTTTGCCGTTTTTGCAAGTTCGAAAATCACACCGATGGCTGCTGCAGTATTTAAATCATCATCCATCGCTTCCTTAAAGTCTGCTACATGCTTTTCAACAAGCGTTGCCGCCGCATCGTCAAGCGCACCGTCCTGCGCATGCGCAAGCTTAAAGCGCAGGTTTTCCGCACAGTTTGTCAATCTCTCCAAGCCTGCCTTTGCCTGCTGCAGAAGTGCATCGGCAAAGTTAATCGGACTTCTGTAGTGCGCGGAGAGCATAAAGAAACGGATAACGGAATAATCAAAATGCTTGATGATATCACGAACGGTAAAGAAGTTACCGAGGGATTTGCTCATTTTCACGCCGTCTACATTGATGTAAAGTCGGATCGGAGCCATG
>JAZSGM010000059.1:0-14019 GCA_045532715.1 Clostridia bacterium | reverse complement strand
ATTGAATTTGTGGAGGTATCAACCGTCTCCGAGCTGTTACATTTAACCATATTGGTGAAGGCTATTTTCTCCCAGGCATTTTCGCCGCACAACGACTCTGCAATACATTTTGTATAATTCCAATATGCCCAGCCTGCGTCCTGATATAATGCATCCGCTCTTTGGGTGGCATCCATAAAATTACCGCAAATTTTCCCGGGCGCACCTCTTGCCGCCTTACCGACAAACAAAATTCTGTATTGGCTGGCGTCATAGGCATCGCCAACCTGCCATATTGAAACGGGCATTGATAAATCACGGTTCAATTTTCTGCAATTCTGACACAGCTCTGATTTCCCTATGCCGATTTGCCGATACATTTCAAAAATCTTTTCTTCGTGCTTATTCATTTATGTATGCCTCTAATACTTTCAGCGCACTACACACGATTTCACTGATTCGCTCCGGCGCATTTCCTTCTTCACCCTTTTCGAACACGAAAAGATGATCATAAACATATCCACCATTCCCTCTTGTGCCTTCAAAAGCAAAGGGCGATGCTGCAAACTGTTTATAAAAATCAATTTCATGTGAAGGCTTGCAGCAATATATCTGCATACTCAGCGTTGTGCTTTGATTGGTATAATCCGTCTTTAATTTATAATCAAGCTCAAAATACACACCGCGCTTGGTTTGAAGCGGCAAACATCCCCAGGTATCCGAAATTTTTCGATTGCTTTTGTTTTTTCTCGGTTGCCATACTGTAAGCTCAAATCCCGTTGAAGCGTTCACAAGCGCATTCACGGTTCTTACAATATCTTTGTTTCTGTAACGGTATTCCCAATCCAAATCATTTGTTGCCACAGATTCCTGCGTCGAATTCACCGACGTAACCGTTGAAAACGAAAGAATTTCCTTTAAATTTTCTATTTCTTCTTCCGATATTGCGACATCATCATCGAGCTGCAATACTGCGTTAAACTTTTTCATATACGCCGCAACTCTTGTCAGTTCCCCTTCATCCGCAATTCCAAGATTTTCTTTCAGTTCCTCGTCAGACAAAATATCGCCCGCCAGCTCCGCAAGCATCTCTCCGTCCAACGTATCTCGGTTCACAACAATGTACTCATAAAGCTTATCAAACTCCATCTGCATACAAATTGTCGCAAACAGCAATTTCCTTCCTCTTTCGCGATATTTATCAGAAAACACACCACGAAGTATAATATCCAGCAAAAGATACGTGTTAAACAGACGTTTCATACTTCTCGGGTTACAGCCAATAGAACGACTGATCAGCTCCACATAATCCTTTACGTCCGCGCCATCCGCTTTTACATTCATTTTTACAAGCTGATCAGTTACATATTTGCAAATATCATACTGCGCCACAGGCATTTTAAACGGAAGCTGAATAATTTTATCAAAAAAGCTTTTCCCTTTTTGCTCTCCGACCGCATCGCCGAATTTCCGTCTGATGCCCTGTGTTACAACCTCATAATCAACCGCCAACACATATACACAGTTCTCGCAATCCAAAAACACCTTTAAAACCTCAAGAAGCTCTACAGCCTTTTCCGGTTGAAGCCTGTCCAGGTCATCTACAAAAATAACAACTCTGTCTTTTTGTGTTTTTTTCAGTTTCTCATTGACAGCTTCCTGAAATTGTTCCTTCAAGCCCTTAATTTTTTCCGCAAAATCCACACTTCCGCTCTCAAAAGCACCTGTCACTTTATCTGCAGCAATGCCTCCGGCAATCATTTCCGTGAAAATACCTGCCGCGGTTTTAACGGCGCCGTTCACAAAACCCACAATTTTCTTTACCTTTTCCTGCGAACAATCCAGTTCCGCTAAAAGGGCACAAAGCATGGAGACAGTGAGTTCATTCTGCATCTGAAATTGTGAAAACTGCCAGGTATTAAACCATATAGGATGCACGCGGTCTACTATTTTTTCTTTAATCATATTCATCATACTGGTTTTTCCGCTGCCCCAATCTCCTTGAATAGATATCGTCATCGGTGAATCGCAATGAGTAATAAAATTACACAGTCCGTCCACATACATTCCTATACCGAAGGTATCATTTTCCAAGCGTTCAACCGGCTTATCTGTATTTCCAAACATTTTCCTCACTCCTTCAGTTTCTTTTGTTTATGTTCTTTTCAAATTCATTTGTCAGTGTATAATTCGAAGATTGAATTTCCCCATAACATAAATCTCATGCCGCAAGGCAACATATCGGGCGCGAAGCACATTTTGCTGCCAGATGAATTCAGCTGATTTCATCTTCGTTGAAATCATTCTAGAATTCGTGCACGATTTAGATGCCGATTGTTAAACCTCTTACTTATTATATGTATACTTGCATGCTGGACAAACTTCATACGCAGAATCATGACACGTGCCACAATTTGGACACTGTTTTAATCCATCTTCATCCGAAAAATCAAATTTTGGAAAATTTCCGATACATTCATTTTTATCCTCGTGTTTATCTATTGTATTATTTTCAACGCTAAAACCTTTTTTGTGAACGCCTTCCTCTTTAGTGGGCAAAGCAATGACAATTAAGTATCCTGCTATTCCAAACAAAAAACAATACCAAAAATATTTTCTATTATAATATCCTTTTTTGGATGCGATTTCCATAAACTCTTCTGATAATACATAAGAAATAACTAACCCTACAAGCACTAAAACTATAATCAATCCCATATTTATCTCTCCTTATTGTTTGTTTTTTCTTTTACTGTGTTAATTGATGAAATCAACATTCTGCGAATTTGACCGCAAGCATTTATTATTGACTTATATATTTCATCATCTATATATCCTGTTCTGTTCAGAAGTTCCAGCCAATATTCTGACTCGTAACACTCTTTTAAAGCTATTTGCATTTTTGATATAAAATCAGCAGTTCCGTGAGCATATTTAGATTCGTGAATATTGGCACCGATTGATGTTCCCGAACGCATAAGCTGATTTGTTAAAACACTTTCTCTTTTTGTTTCTTTTATGTCTTTGCACATATTTATAATTTCAACTGCAAAATCTTTTGCTTTATCAAGCATTATGCTTTCTGCCATATCTACACATCCAATCATTTTTAGCTAAATTTTGCAACAAGTTGCAAAGCTAAATTATTCCGCTTCGCTCCATAGCTAAATTGTTTTTTCAAAACAGCTAAATTAAATTCGCCTCATAGCTGACCGAAGGTCAATTTAGCTACGAAGTAATTTAGCGTGCTTTAGCACATTTAGCTCGCCATCAGGCGAATTTAGCTGAATAGATTTAACTTAAGTTAAATCTATTCTATCACACATAACAAAAAAAGACAATCCGGAGATTGTCTTTTTTGTCATTACGCTTCGTCCTCGCAAGCAGCTTTTCTTGTATTGATTTCATAGAAAATCTGCGGATCAAATTTAAACCTGCGCTCATAAGTCATCAAGCCGTTTCGCTCCTGCTCAACATCGTACAACTGTGTATAGCAAAAACCGAGAAGAAACGGATTGTCCAAAAGTGCATTTGTCAGGCCACGGTAGCGCTCAATAAATTCTTCCTCCGTTTTCGGCGCATTACCATACCCCCAACTGACCGTCCGGTCATTTCCGGAAACAGCATCCCACTTAATACCGCCGTACTCACTCATAAAGAACGGTTCTCCGTTTCTTTGCTGACGTTTTGGGAATGTTTCATAAAATACATCACCATCGCCGTAGCGACGCTTAAACTCGTCCACATCCTGCTCGTAGTCATGGAGGTCATAAATATCTGTTATCACATGAAAGCCACCGCTCGCATCAATAAACGGGCGGGTGGAATCATAGAGCTTCGTCGCCTGATAGACAGCTGTAAAAATCTCCGTGCACGGTGCGACCGTCGGCGCACCGAAATGCTCACTCCAATCCCATGTTTCGTTAAACGGGCACCAACCAACAATAGACGGATGATTAAAATCGCGTTCCACCGCTTCAAGCCACTCCGGCAAAAAGCGGTGAAGCTGCCCGATATCGCGCAATTTAAAGTTCCAGTTCGCATGCTCATCCCAAACGGTAAAACCAAGCTTATCCGCCCAATACAAATACCGTGGCTCGAAAATTTTCTCATGCAGTCTTGCTCCGTTGAAGCCGAGCTGCTGTGCATAAAGGATATCCTTTTTTAGTGCATCCTCCGTTGGTGCCGTGTAAATACCGTCCGGATAAAATCCCTGATCGAGCACCCAACGCCCAAAGTATTTTTTGCCGTTGAGCGTCAGGATTTTATCCTGCATGCCAAGGCAGCGCAAGCCGAAATAGCTTTTGACCGTATCGCACACTTTGCCGTCTTTTTCCACGGTAATCACCAAATCGTAGAGTCTGCCGTGTCCGATTTCCCAAAGATGCTTTTCGGAAAGCTCCATATGCAGCATGCGATTTGCTGCATCCGACACCTTTGACACCGCAACGCCAACCTGTTTACCTTCATAAAACGCCTCAAGCCTTACACTTACATTTGTAACCGCGCCATCTAAAAGCAATTCTGTATTCAGTGCACATGCATCCGGATCCGGATACATTTTTATGCGTTTTACGCGCACCTTCTCATAACAAGTAAGCCACACGCTTTGCCAGATCCCTGTTGTGCGCGTATAAAAGCAGCCAAAGGAATTTGCCTTATAGGACTGTTTGCCGGCCGGCTGATTTCCGCTACGCAAATCATCGTATACGCAAAGTGTTATGACATTATCTCTCTCTTTTAAATATGCGCTGATATCAAACGAAAATGCGGTATAACCGCCCTTATGCTCTCCGACCTTCTCTCCGTTCACAAATACGATTGCGTGATAGTCCACTGCGCCGAAGTGAACTACAATATTTTTCCCACGCCAGTCATCCGGGATTTCAATCCCTCTTCTGTACCACACGCACTCCATAAAATCCGTGCATCCTATCCCCGAGAGCTTGCTTTCCGGACAAAACGGCACATTGATTTTCGTCTGAAGCGCTTCAGCCGTATAGAGCTTCCTGTCCATACCGGACTTACTGTAATCCACTTCAAATTCCCATTCACCGTTCAGGCAAATCCAATCCTCGCGTTCAAACTGCGGGTCAGGATATTCCGTTCTATAAATTTGCATATCATCCGCTCCTTTGCCTTATCTTCAATCTCAGTTTAGCAGATACATTCAAACATTTAAATAGCTTTTTATGGAAAAGAATTGACCTTTTATCCAAAATCAGCTACAATACATCTTGAGGTGGTATCATGAAAATCACAGCAGTCAAGGCGCAATGGCCGGAAAAGAGAGGCTTTACGTTAAAACGTCCCGACACCGGAAATCAATATATCTTTTTGCACTTTCTCTCCCCTGCTCTACTGCACAGCAGTTATTGCGACATACCGGTACTGCCGGGCGCATGCATTTTATACGATAAGCACAGCTCGCAGCACTTTTCCAGCCCCGGCAACATTCTGCTGCACGACTGGTTTCATTTATCCGGCGACTTATCGGATAAAATGGAAAAATATGAGTTGTGCTTCAATCAGGTTTATTATCCGACCGACAGCTTTTCCGTAACGGAAATCATTCGCGGCATGGAACGCGAATTCCTGCAGGAGAACAATTTCCCGGAAGATTACTACGAAGCAAAGATTACAGAACTTCTGCTTACACTGACGCGCAACACCCCATCTCCACCAGACAAGCAAATTGACACAAAAACCCGTACACTTTTAGAATCAGTACGAAAAACCATTTTATCGCGCTATGCCGAGAATTGGGAAATTGACACAATGGCCAAACTGGCGCGCATGAGCCGTTCCGCCTTTCACGACACCTACCGACAGCTATTCGGCACCTCACCGAAAAAGGATTTGATTTCCTGCAGAATCGAGCATGCAAAGTTCATGCTTTTAAGCCGAGAGCATTCCGTCGAGCAAGTTGCACAAATGTGCGGTTATACAAATACATGTCATTTCATACGCCAATTCAAAGCGCAGACGGGTGCAACACCGGGAAAATTCATTTGTCTGTAAAAAAAGATGATGCAAGTATAAACTTGCATCATCTTTTTTGATTATTCACAAGTGATATTCACACTTGTACGTTTTGTATAGCCATCCTGCGTTGCAATAATGGAAAGATTTGTGCTGCCCGGATTTAAGAAGGTAATGCTGCCGTCAGCATTCACAGTCGCAATCGCCTTATTTTGTACCTCATATTTCACAATCGCTGCATCACTCAAATCAAACAAATCGCCCGCACCGTCTACACCTCTCAAAATCAGCTTCTTGGTTTCACCTGTTTTGCCGATGATGTTGCTGTCCGCAAAGTAGGCCGGCCAGTAATAGACATCCTCCTGCTGCTGTGCCAAGCTTTCATAGAAACGCACCTCAGCCCATGTATTCCACGTATTGAGCTGATTGCCTTTACCAATCATTTTAACATATCTCGCCTGCACATCGCCAAGCGGAATGATGGACATTTTCGCCTTAGTTGTCGGCGCACCGTCGGTATGTACCGTTGTCCAGCTCACACCGTCAAGAGATACCAGCACATCAAACTTATACGCACGTTCTGTCTGCGTCACACCGGCAAATGCCATGGAATTTAAGTTATACGCTTTGCCGAAGTCAAACTGCAGCCAGCCTTCACCGTTAACCGCCCAGCGGTTTTCCACCAGCTCATTGATTACACCATCTACCGTGCCGCGTTCCGGATAGGTTGCCCATCCCGTGGAGTCCGTCAGACTTTCAACATAGATAAACGTATTGTGCTCCGGCTTTTCCATCGCCGTCATCTGCACCTGCAGACCGTTTAATACACCTGCATCCTTACTACCCTTGATGCCATAAAACACATCCGGCTGCATTGTAATGCTGTAGTTTCTGCCATCAATGCTTACGATTGCGTTTTCGCCAATTTCACCCGCCTGCGAAACAGAAATTATTTCTCCGCCGACCGTGCTTGCACTGATCTGACGCACAGCGCCGTCGAGTGCATATTCTCTGCGGTCTGTCTCAAAGAATGTGATTTCCTGTCCGTCTGCAAACAAACGAACATTCAGTTCCGTAATAAAACGCTGGATTTCTTCTGCGGAGTAGCTCGTCTGTGTATCGCTGATAATAATCAGTCCCCGTTCATCCCAGAACACAAATTTTCCGAGCGCTTCCACAAGTGCACGAAGCGGAATAAGCGTTCTGGAATTATAGGTATTTGCCGGTACATCGAGCGTTACGGCATTGCCGTTTACAAGCATCTGATTCGAACCGATAACCAATTTAATTTCCTTGTCATCGTAATTTACACTGACCGTCTGCGTCGCTTCCTCCCAGCCAACCTTCGCACCAAAGGATTCGGAGATAAAGCGCACCGGCACAAGTGTTCTGCCGTTTTCCGTAAACGGAACAACGTCATAATTTGCTGTATCTACATAGGTCTTTTCGCCCTTTGCGATAGCGTTTGGCGTATTGAGCTTTAAAAGCACATCCGTACCGGCAAGCTGCATGGCGGTTTTACCCGTGTTCTCCGCGCTCCACTGTGCCATCGGCACATATATGCTCGGCACAGGCATACCCTCACCGCTCTTTAAGCCAACATATTCCACGCAAAGCTCTAAGTCGGTTACATTCTGCATATGAATCGCCAGCTTGCCCCCGGAGGACACTGTGTTTTGTACGCCGTCGCATACCGAATCGCGCTCCATTGCGGAGAATTTCGCGTCCGCAGGTCCGTGCACAATGCGCGCAAGCATACGCTCGCCGCCGAGCTCTAATAATGCACATTTGCCATCCGCCGACAATTTAACACTGGCGTCCGTGTTTGCAAACCAATAAAACTCCGATGGTGCTTTTGCCGTAACTTCATCCTGCACAAGCACGCGTCTGCGGTTGTCCGTCAGCATAAGTCCGCGGTATGCAGAAACATAATCATCGTTTACACTCGTCATATCCAGAATACCGAACGCCGCACTGTCACTTGCGCCGCTACGCACAAGCGGTACACTTGTTCTGTTCTGATCCTTTTCTGCGTTCGGATTCATTACAAGACAGTTGTTTCCCTCCGCACGCTTGTAGTAAATCGTATCCTTCGTGCCGGACACATTGTAGTTATATTCACCGAGCTGCTTTACAAAGCGCTCGCCGCGATAGTCAACCACATAGGTACCGAGCGAAAGGTAGGCGTGCGTGATGCCGTTGTAGCCGCCCTGCATTGCCGCGTACAGTGCGACATCATTTTCCCAGGAAGAACGCATCGCAATGCCGTTAAAGCCGTCGCCCTCACCTTTAAAGAACTTATCAAGCGGCAATGTAGTTGCATCTGCGCCCGCCTGCACCGGATTGTAGGCAATCAGTCCGTGCAACGTATAATGGCTCGGCGAACCCCAAACAGTATTCTTTTGCTGACGTGTTCTGTAAGCGGCATATTCCGGCTTGTTATAGCGATCTGCCAACCAGTACAGCACGCCGGGATCATTAAAGCCAACCGTCGCATCCCCGTAATTGAATCTGCCGGCACCGCCGTTGAAATAAATCGGGAAATCGCCCGTGTTTTTAAAGCACTCCATTTCACCGAAATTGTATTTTTCATCAAGTTTAAAGCCGTCTTCAAATGCATTTTCCAGCATATCGATGGCATAGACCATATGCGCCGTACCAAGATTCCAGTACATATTACCTTCTGCATAGCCGCCATCAGCGGTATACGAATCCGGAATCAGCTCCAGATAGTTCAAGCAGTTTTCAATGATGTACTCACAAACCTCCGGATGCTCATCTGCATAGGTAAGCGCCACGCCGAGTGCGCCCGAGGTGCAAACGGAGTTCCAATTATATTCGTTATAAAACGGCGATTCTTCCGGTTTTTCAAAATGATGAATTAAAACCGTCAGCGCTTTTTCCTCCAAAATCTTATAAATCGTATCGCGCTGCACCTGCGTCAAGCCGTCATAGAGCCAATCCACCGCGCAGGCAAAGCCGAGCATAATTTCGCCCGTTGCAAGGTAGGCACTAATCGCGCTCCAATCCTGCCACTCGCCCATTAAGAGCATTTCGTTGTATGCATCGTCCAGATAACGCTTATCCTGCTCGATGTTATAGACAAAGGCAAGGCACATAATGCGCTTTTTACCCTCTCTGCCAACCGCGAGGGCATTGCCGGTTGCACCCTGCTTGTATTCAGGCACATCGCTCGTAAGACAGCTGTCGGCAAAATTCTTGATGCTTGCATACATCATCTTTGCTTCGTAGCTTGTATTGATTTTCTCGCGCATTGCCGCCCAATCACGCACCAGAAGGCGCGGATGTGATGCTTTAACATTGCTCACATAGCTTTTATCGGAAAGCGGCACAGACGGATGCACATAGCTCCAGTCCACGCCGTAGTTTGCGCGAAGCGGTCCGTCAAATGCAATCTTTTCCGTTGTATACACGGCAATATTGTCATAATACATTGCATCGTTTGCACCGAGCTTGGACGCAAGGCGCACACTGATGCTCGTCAAATCCTTTACCGGTTCAAACTCGACCGGCGTAAAGGCATTGCCATTGATGGTGCCTGTCACCTTGCCCGCTTTCACATCGAAATCCGCATGCACATAGTTCCACTCCGTTGCCGAAACGCCTTCAATCGATGCTGTTACCGGCGCGATATTGCCTCTGCTCTTGCCATCATCATATAATATTTCAAGCGTCGCCTTGCTCATTGAAGGCTTCACGGCATAATCGACACTGAAGGTATTTACCGCATACGGAATTTCCTGCGACACGCGCGGCCCGTGCTCTAAGCCATCATCGGCATAGTAGCGCATACAAACATTGCCGGCGTTGTCATAGGTTGCCGTATAGGAGGTCTGCGCGCTGAAGATGCCCGTCTTTTTCATTAAAATATCCGGGGCACTTTCCGAAAAGTCTGTTTTCACAAATATGGTTGCATCCTTCGGCAGTGCAAGTGCTTTCGGCGGTGTCGTACCGGTTTTCGGGATGCCACCACCTGCCACAGCCGGTGTGTCCGGCGTGGTGATTAAAATATCGTCAATATACACGCTCTGCCCCGGCTCCGGGGTTGGCGTAAAGCGAAACTGTGTTGTCGAATAATCGTTGATGCTGTGCACTTCCTTTTCGCCGACCGTTGTGCCGTCCACAATCTGCTTCAAGGTTTTCTTCTTCAAATCAATCTCAATTTGCACCTCAGCCCAGCCGTCCGTCGTGTCGGACCAAAGCGCGGTTGTATAGCTCTTGCCGCCCTCGTCGCTCATCAGCTGCACATCAAGCTTTGTGTCCTCCGCTTTTACGCGAAAGCGAACATGCACTGTCTTCAGCCCCGTCAAAGCGACACTGCGCTGTATGCGCGGACCGCCGCGCTGACCGTCTTTTTCGCATCCGAGCGCCAAAACCGTATTGCCGCCCTCGTCTTCGGCGCGCACATACAGCTTTTTATCCGCATTGGTTAAAATCGAGGACCACTGGTCGTTGCCCGCGCCCTTCACCGGCGACTCGCCCGCTTTTAAAGACGAAAAATCCGCCGCAAACAGCACGTGCGTCTCTGCCGCGAAAGCAGGCAAAGCCATACAGCTTACGGCTAAAACAGCCGCCAGCAGTACCGATACTATCCTTTTTGCAATTTTCATACAGTTCCCTCCCGTGAGACTAAAGCCTATAGCTTTATTTTACAGCGAAACGCAATAAAATGCAAGATACGATTTTGCCGTCAATTAACACGATTTTGCGCCTAAAACAAAAAGCGGCAAGGAATTAAATCCTTGCCGCAATTGCGTTATTTACTTATTCAACCGTCAAAAACGTATTACACATAACGCGCATCCCGTTTTGATTCCCGATAAGCGTCACCTTGGTTTTGCCCGGCGCAAGGAACGTGATTGTGCCGTCCGGCGATACTGTGGCAATGCTTTCGTCCGAAACCTCGTAGGTAAAGCTCGCGTTATAGTTTTCGAAAATCTGCGCATCTGCCCCGACACCGCGTGCGTACAGCTGACCGCTCTCGCCAACCTTACCGCGCACGGATGCGTCCTTTGCAAAGTACACATCCCAGTAAAAAGCGTCCTCCGCCTCCTGCTCGGCACTTGTGTAGAAGCGCACCTCAGCATAGGTGTTCCACGAGTTTTTGGAATTGGAATGCGCAACGATTTTGATGTATCTTGCCTGCACATCACCGAGCGGCAAAATGCTCATCAACGCCGGCGATACCGGTGCACCGCCCGTGTGCACTGTCTCCCAGTTCACGCCGTCCACGGACGCAAGCACGTCAAAGTAATATGCGCGTGTCGTTTGGTTCACACCTGCAAATGCCATGGAATGCACATTCTGCACACTGCCGAAATCGAACTGCAGCCAGTGCCCGTCACCGTCTGCCGCCCATCGGTTTTGCGTTGCATCGTTGATAACGCCGTCTACCGCACCGCGCTCCGGATAGGTTGCAAAGCCGGTAGAGTCGGTTAAGCGCTCCACATAGATAAACGTATTGTAATCCGGCACCTTTTTGTTGCCGATGCTGATTTTCATATCCACGGCTATGCCGTCATCTGCGTTACTTGCAAGACCTGCAAACGCGCTCGGCTGCATCCTGAACGTATACGCCTTGCCGTCGATGCGAACCGTCGCCGTCGCAGCGTCCTGCTCTACGCTTACGTTTTCAGTGCCGATACCAGATGCCGTAATTTGCGGAATATGTCCGTCTGCCGGCAAATCCAGCGTATATTCGGTTTTGTCCGTGTTAAAGAATGCAATATCCTCGCCGTCCGCCTGCACACGGACATTCAGCGCGGCAATCATTTTGTTCACTGCTTCCGCACTGTACGGCGTTGCATCATCTGCAATGATGATTAAGCCTCTGTCATCCCAGTGCACATGCTTACCGAGCGCTTCCACGAGCGCACGCAGCGGAATAAGTGTTCTGGAATTATACGTATTCGCCGGCACATCCAGCATCACGGTTTCGCCGTTAACTTTCATTTCATTCGAGCCGATCACGAGCTCAATGTGCTTATCCTTTAAATCGACACTCACTGCCTGCGAGGTATCATTCCAACCGACCTTCGCGCCGAAGGATTCGGAAATAAAGCGCACCGGCACAAGCGTTCTGCCGTTTTCCGTAAACGGAACTACATCCGTATTGGTTGTATCTACAAAGGTTTTCGCACCGTTCGCGATTGCGTTCGGCGTATTGAGTTTTAACACGGTTGCGCTGCCTGCCTCGGCAAGGGCAGTTTTTCCGTTGTCATTTGCACTCCAGCTCGCAAGCGGCACAAGACCGTTTGACGCCGGCATGCCCTCACCTGCACCGAGCGGAATAAACTCAACCGCAATTGTGAAGTTTTCTGCCTGCTTCGGTAAATAAATCGCCAGTTTCGGCACCTCTGCCGTGCTGACAGCCACACCCTCAACCACCGAGCGTGACGCCATAGTCACAAAGCTTGCATCCTGTGGCGCACTGACAATACGTGCAAGCATTTTCACGCCATTCAAATCCAAAAGTGCACACTTGGCATCCTGCGTAAAGGTAATAGTGGCTTTCGTATTGGCAAACCAATAAAAGTCTGTCGGCTGCGCAACCTCCACCTCGTCTTGCACCACAATGCGGCTGCGGTTGTCCGTCAGCATTAGGCCGCGCTGTGCTTTGGTGATGTTTGGCAATGTATTGCCTTGTGCATCTGTATAGGTCACATTGGAAAAGACATCCGTCATGTCCACAATGCCAAACGCCGTGTTCTCGCTTGTCCCATGACGCACAACCTTGGCAAGTGCTTTCGGATTCTGGCTGTAATCCATACTCGGATTCGCAACTAAGGTGTTATACGCCTCCGAGCGCATATAGTAAATTTCGTTATGGTCATACGAGCGCGCTACGGAATAGTTTGCGCCGCCCGTAAAACCGATAAAGCGCTCACCCATATAGTCAACGATAAAAGTACCAAGCGAATGGTGCTGGTGATTTGCATCGTTGTAGCCGCCCTGCATCGCCGCAAACAGTGCCGTTTTGTTTTCCCAGCTTGAGCGCACGGAAACACCGTTTACCTTCAATTCCTCCGTCGAATAAAACTTATCGAGCGTAAAATCCCCTTCGGTCATATACGCATTCTCCGGATTGTACCAAACAAGCGCATTCATCGCTTTGTAGCCACTTAAATACTCGCCGGTTTGCTGCTGAATGTCGTTTTGCCACCATGCATAATGCGGCTTATTAAATTGGTTTGCCAGCCAGTACAAAGTATCGCTGTTTGTATGTCCGCCGGCACAGTCACCATAGGAAAAGCGCCCTGCGGGCCCGTCGTAATAAATCGGGAAATCCGCCGTTTCACTCAAGCCCGGTGCTTCGCTGTACCGATATTCCTTCGGTATCTCAAAACCGTCCGTAAAAGCATTTTCCAAAAGGTCTATCGCGTAAATCAGGTATCTTGTGCCGTAATCCCAATAGGATACGCCCTCCGGATAAGCACCCTGCGGTGCATACGGCTCCAGGCACAGCTTGATGCTTTCCATTGCTTTTTCAAACAGGTACTCCGCCATGTTCGGTTCTTCATCGGCAAAGGCGGTTGCCATCATCAATGCCGATGCGTTACATACCGGATTCCAGTTGATGTCAATCGTTGCAAAGCTCCAGGTGTATGCACCTTCATAGTTGTACAAAAATCCAGGAAGCGCTAAATCCTTTAATATATCTAAAATCGTTTGCTTCTGCTCCGCCGTCAGCACATCGTAAAGCCAGTCGTAGCAGCAAGCATACCCCTGCGCCATTTCCGCGGTGATGAGCACTGCCTGAAAACCTGCCCAGTTCGGCCACTTGCTGTATTCAAGCATTTCCTCGTACGCGCGGTCGGCGTACTTTTTGTCCTTTGTAATGTTGTAAACAAAGGCGAGCGCCTGCAAACGGTCGCGTGCGCTGTCTGCCGATGTGTTGGTGATATAGCCCGTTTCCGCACCGCCGTTAAACTCCGGCACAAGCGGCGGCGTCACCAGTGCGTTATCTGCTGCCGCCTTGATGTTTGCATACCACATTTTCGTTTCATGGGAGGTTTCGATTTTCGCAATCACTTCCTC
>JAZSGM010000233.1:0-6227 GCA_045532715.1 Clostridia bacterium | reverse complement strand
ACCGCCGGTCCCTTGCCGCGGTTGAGCACCTTCGACTGGATAAAAGTTGCATCTGCCACCTTACCCATTTCACCGCCAAGCGCATCGATTTCACGCACAAGATGCCCCTTCGCTGTTCCGCCAACATTCGGATTACACGGCAGGTTGGCAACCGCATCCAGATTGGTTGCAAAAATCACGACACTGCACCCGAGTCTTGCTGCAGCAAATGCTGCTTCACAGCCGGCATGTCCCGCGCCGATGACAGCAATATCATATTGTCCCAAACAGTTTTGCATCATATATATCCACCATTTCAATTTCAAATCTTGCTATAGCATATCACATTTTTTCAAAAAGCGCAACATGTCACGAAAAAGTAAAGTATAAAAATTAAAAAATTGTTGTAATAATGCAACTTTTAGTGTATAATATATTAATCCGAATATTTACATAGCAATAAACGGCTGCAAGTGCAGCCATGTCAGGAGGATAACTATGGCAGAATTAGAAAACCAGCAGCAGCTTTCCGAGCTTTTGCAGATCAGACGTGATAAGCTTGCTGAGCTGCAGGAAAACGGTATGGATCCGTTTGAAATCACAGTGTATGACAGAACACACAGCTCGACAACCATCGTAGATAACTTTGATGCATTCGAAGGACAGAGCGTAAAGGTTGCCGGCAGACTGATGTCCAAACGCGGCATGGGTAAGGTTATGTTTTGCGACCTTGCGGACCGCGAAGGCAAAATTCAGCTGTTCCTCAAAAAAGACGAACTCGGCGAGGACAGCTATGCCCTCGTAAAAAAATATGATATCGGCGATATCGTCGGCGTTGCAGGCGAAGTTTTTAAGACCAAAACCGGCGAAGTTTCCATTAAAGCCTCTGAAGTTACACTTCTTGCGAAGTCGCTTCTGCCGCTTCCGGAGAAGTTCCACGGTCTCGTTGACCCGGATCTTCGCTACCGTCAGCGTTATGTTGACCTGATTATGAATCCGGAAGTGAAGGATACTTTTATTACACGCAGCCGTGTTGTAACAGAAATCCGCAGATTTATGGACAAGCGCGGGTACATCGAGGTTGAAACTCCGATTCTCAATAACATCCCGGGCGGTGCTGCTGCAAGACCGTTTATCACACACCACAACACGCTCGATATCGATATGTATCTGCGTATCGCGACCGAGCTGCACTTAAAGCGCCTCATCGTTGGCGGTTTAGAGAAGGTGTATGAAATCGGCAGAATCTTCAGAAATGAAGGTATGGATATCAAGCACAATCCGGAATTCACAACCATCGAGCTTTACGAAGCATTCACCGATTACCACGGCATGATGGATATCACCGAGCAGATGATTTCTACCGTTGCACGCAACGTACGCGGCACAGAAACCATCACCTACCAGGGCACGGAATTAAACCTCTCTGCCCCGTTTGAAAGACTGACCATGATTGACGCTGTTAAGAAGTATACAGACGTTGACTTTGATACCCTCAAGTCCGATGAAGAGGCACTTGCTGCTGTGAAGGGGCTTGGTATTGAAGTAGAAGGCAACCCGAGCTGGGGCGAGCTGTTAAACCTTGCTTTCGAAGAAAGAGTTGAGGACAAGCTCATTCAGCCGACCTTCATTATGGACTATCCGGTAGAGGTTTCCCCGCTGACAAAGAAAAAGCCGTCCAGACCGGAGCTGACCGAGCGTTTTGAGCTGTTCTTATACGGCCGCGAGCTTGCAAATGCATATTCCGAGTTAAATGACCCGATTGACCAGAGAGAACGCTTTATGCGCCAGATGGAGCTGCGCGCAGCCGGTGATGAGGAAGCGAATATGATCGATGACGATTTCCTCAATGCACTCGAGTACGGTATGCCGCCGACCGGTGGTATGGGTATGGGTATCGACCGTCTGGTTATGTTCTTAACCGACTCCTACTCCATCCGCGACGTACTTCTGTTCCCGACAATGAAGCCACTTGACTAATTAGCAACAAAAAGCCTTGCAGGTTAACGCCTGCAAGGCTTTTATATTTATTTTTCATAAACGGTTCTGCCGCCAACAATCGTCTTTGCGATATTTACATCCGTATCAAAAAGCACAATATCTGCATCCATACCTTCGGCAAGCCTGCCCTTTGTGTCCAGATGCACAAAGCTTGCAGGTGTCTGCGTAAGCATATACACCGCATCCTCTATTGGTACTTCAGCGAAATTAACCATTGTGCGCACAAGGCGATCACAGTAAGACACACTACCGGCAAACGCACTGCAATCCGGCAGCTTTGCCACGCTATCATCAATGATACAACGAAGTCCGTCTTCCTTGCCGCCCAGGATGGTTTCCGTTCCCTCCGGCATACCTGCACCGCGCATAGAGTCTGTAATCAGACAAATCTTGTCGATGTCCTTAAACTTCACAATAAACTTCAGCAAATCTGCCGGCAAATGCTTACCGTCCGCAATGATTTCGACGCTCATATCATCGATTAAATACGCACATTCCACAATACCGATATGACGGTACGCGTTCTTTCTGTGTACCGTGCTCGTTGCCGAGTAAAGGTGTGTTACGTGCGTAAACCCGTTTTTAAAAGCCTCTTTCACGCATTCACCGTCCGCATCACTGTGTCCAATGCACGGAAGCACACCTCTTTCGGCGAGCGCTTTTGCAAATTCTGCGCTACCGTCAAGTTCCGGTGCGCCCGTCCAACGCAAAATCGCATCAGAGGTGTTTAGGATTTCCATATATTCTTCTGCATCAAAACTTCGGATCTTATCCGGATCCTGTGCCCCTGCCTGCGCAGGCGAAAAGTACGGTCCTTCCAGATGCAGACCCGGCATATTTGCACCGTCATGCGCCTTTCCGCGAATGCGTTCAAAGGTTTTGATACAATCAAGCGTTCTTTGTCTGCCTGCCGAAGTCACCGTCGGCAAAATCGTGCCCGCACCGTGCGTGGAGTGCGCTTTTGCAATTGCAAAATACGCTTCCTCTGTATTGTCCAAAAAGTCGTGTCCTGCCGCACCGTGCGTATGAATATCCACGAACGCCGGAGCAACATACATCCCCTTTGCGTCAATACTTGTGTCATGCGCAAGCTCTGCATCCGTTACAGCAAGAATTTTACCGTCCTCAAAATATACATTTTTCTCTTCAATTTTTCTGTCAGTAATTACCTTGCCGCCGTAAATTTTTGTTCTCATCAAATCATCCCTTTAATCAATGCACTGCTGTCTGCATCGCAGTACAGAATTGCATTGTCTTTTCTTCTGAGAATCGTTGCCGGGCAAGCTTCACCGATTTCACCGAACACAGTGTTCTTTACTGCATTAGCCTTGGTCGGTGCCGGTACAACGCAGAAGTTGTACTTGGAAGAAACCAATGTCGGAATCGTCAGCGTGAGTGCCTGCTTCGGTACGTCATCAAGCTTTGCAAAACAGCCATCGTTGACCTGCTGCTGTCTGCAAACCTCGTCCAATTCAACAATTTTTACAGTTTGATTATCGTTAAAATCCGCAACGTGCGGATCATTAAACGCAATATGACCGTTTTCGCCGATGCCCATGCACACGATGTCCACCGGATTTTCCTTTAAAAGCTTCGTATATCTGTCCGCTTCCGCCTGTGCATCAGTAGCGCCCGCGTTAATCAGATTTACGCTCTTAAACGGCTTTAAATCGAAAATGCCACGCTTTAAAAAGTTGCTGAAGCACTGCGGCGCATCCGGCGCAAGTCCGATATACTCGTCCATATGGAAGGCATTGATTCTCTCCCACTCGATGTCTGTCTTTGCACAAAGGTGGAACAGCATATCATTCTGCGACGGTGCTGCTGCAAAAATCATATTGATTTCAGCCTTTTCTGCAAGCATTTCTTTAATTGCCGCTGCAATATCTTCCGCTGCCGCTTTTCCCATTTCGTCTCTCGTTTCAAATACCTTTACTTCTAACTTATCTGCATACATGTCTTATGACCTCCTTTGTTTGAGCCTATCATAAAACATATTTTCCGAAATGTAAATTGTAGAAAATGCCGGATTTCATTGCAAAAAATCTACGATTTGATTTTACGTTCAATCTCAATATGATTTTCTCGCGAAGGCGTATAGCCAAAATATTCTGCGTAATTTCTGAAAAAGGTTGCATACTCCGAAAAGCCGCACTCTTCATAAATATGACTGGGGCGCTTCCCTCTGCGAATCAGCCTTTGCGCTTTGGCAAGCCGGCGGACATTGACATACTTTTTCGGACTAATGCCCATCTCCTCTACGAACAGACGGTGCAGATAGCTTTTTGTGATATTCAGATGCCTGCAGATATCCTCCACGGTAATCGGCTCGGCATAATGTGCATTTATATAGGAAACTGCCTCTCCAATGAGCGGGTGCACAGTCAGCAAATTCTCATCTATGGTATCCTTCGGCATCAGGTACAGATTAAATAAAAGCTCCTCCACAATACCCATAATTAACGAATGCAAATTTTTCCCGTCAAAATGCTGCGGATAAAAATCCATTTTTTTCAACAAATCTGTAATTCGCCGCTCGCCTGTATAATCAATTACATCAATGCTGTGCGGAATCTCAAAAAAGATACGATTTGCAAGCAGATTTTCATCAAAAACGATATCATAACGTTCATACGGTTCGTCATTTGAGTCGATACGGATGCGGTGCGGCACATTAGCCCTGAAAAATACAACACTGTTTTTCGGCAACTTATACGTCTTTTCTCCAATAATGGCGGATATATCGCCGCTGACCAGATAAATCATTTCGCAAACATCGTGCACATGCATATGAAAGTTTGCGTCCTGCGGCACATCAATCACGATATGATTGCAGACGATACTCTGCTCCCGATTTATATATTTGGATATTAAGCCCATTCAATCACTTCCAACATTGATTTGGCTACATTATACACAAACATTACACTTTTTGCAATATAAAATTGTATTTTTTACTATTTTCATTTTAAAAAATATGATATATGATGTGTACAGACAAAATAATTCAGGAGGTTTGTTCCATGAAAAAATTAAATGTTGCCATCATCGGTCAAGGCCGAAGCGGCAGAGACATCCACGGCGCTTATTTCAAAGGTGAGAAAAACACCTTATATAATGTAGTTGCCGTTGTAGACTACGACGAAAGAAGAAGAAACCGCGCACTCGAAGAATATCCGGGTTGCAGCGTGCACGCAGCGCATGCCGAGCTGTACGGCAGAGAGGATATTGATCTTGTCGTAAACTCTACCTTTTCAAACGACCACTATCAGGTCACAAAGGATTTGCTCGAGCACGGCTTTAACGTTGTGGTTGAAAAACCGTTTGCAAGAAGCCGCTACGAATGCGATACGTTAATCAAGCTTGCAGAAGACAAAGGTTTAGTGCTCGCAGTATTCCAGCAGTCCTTCCTCGCGCCGTACTATATGTACGCAAAAGAGCTTATCGAAAACGGAACACTTGGCGACATCAAGCAAATCGACATCACCTTCAACGGATTTGCCAGACGTTGGGATTGGCAGACCACACAGGTAAAAATGGGCGGTAACATCTACAATACCGGCCCGCACCCGATTGGCTTTGCGTTAGGATTTTTGGATTTTGCCGAGGATTATAAAATCGTATATTCCAAGCTGGACCGCTGCTTAAACAGCGGCGACTCGGACGATTATGCAAAAATCATCCTGACTGCACCGGGCAAGCCACTCATTGATGTTGAAGTTACCAGTATCGATGCCTTCCCTGCAAAGCACATCAAAATTCTCGGCTCGAAGGGTACATACCACTCCACACCGACCGAATACGAATTAAAATATATCGTAGACGGCGAAAATCCGCCGCAGCCGCTGGTTTTGGAACCGCTCCAGGACGAAAACGGCTACCCGATCTACTGCAAAGAGAATTTTATCAAGCACGAGGAAAAAGGCGAACATGCCGGCACCGCATTCGATACCGGCAAAGAAAGTTTTTATGAAATGGTGTATGAACGCATCGTGAACGGCACGCCGATGACCGTGACACCAAAGCACGCTGCTATGGTAATCAGCGTCATTGAAGAAGTACACGCAGCAAATCCGCTGCCGCTTATTTATACGGAGGACTGATTCTATGTTTAAAGTAGCAATTTTAGGCTGTGAAAATTCACATGCAAATCAATTTTTGAAGCTTGTAATCAAGGATAAAGCATACACCGACATTGAGTTTGTCGGCGTATACAGCGACGATACGGAAGCAGCAAATAAGCTTGC
>JAZSGM010000020.1:0-17489 GCA_045532715.1 Clostridia bacterium | reverse complement strand
GCCGTACCACGGATGAGGGAAATGGATTTATTGATTTCCTTCTCCTTCGGCGCAAGCTCACGCGTGTCGACCAAATCCATGCGGTAGCCCTCCGACTGCACACGGATGATGCCGTCCTTGGTCGGTGCGGCAATGGCGATCACGTCTAAATTTACGCTGCCCGCCATAACGCAGCCGTGGTTGTGGTCGGGGTGGTTGCCGGGAATCTCCGTTCTGCCCGGTGCGGAGAAAATATACATTTCGTCCTTCTCACCGTAGATTTCGACAAAACGGTCAATGGCTTTTATGTATCGTTCCTGCTGTGAATTTACATTGTCTTTACCGTAAAGCTCAGCAAAAATCGCTTCGTTTTCCATAACTGCTTTTTTTAAGCTCTCTGCATTGTACATCGTTCGTCTTCCTTTCTGCGCTCATACTGCTTTTATACTACTAAAAAAAAGCAGGCTTGTCAAGAATTTTACACGTTATGTGGCAAAAGCCTTTTTTGTTATAATGGTATATTTTAAGAAAAAAAGTTGTACCTTCCATACATGGATTTTGTGTAAAAGCGTGGTATAATTAAATAAAGATATGTTCAGAGAATCGGGTGAAGCTATGCAACCATATTGGAAATCAAGCCTTGCAGATGCAGAGGCGCTTGCCAAGACGGCGACGAAAGCAGAGGTATTTATGCTCGGACAGTCGGCGGGCGGCAGAAATATTTATATGTTTTTCTACGGCAAAAAAAACGAGCTCGGCAGAACGGCGAATCTTTCCAGCGCACTCGGGGCACGAAATCCTGCTTTTTATGCAGATAAAGCCGCAGAAGACTACAGACCGACCGTCTTTTTGGCGGGCGGGATACACGGGGCTGAGTTTGAAGGTAGTATGGCAGTGCTTAATTTCATTAAAATTATGGAGACGGGAACGGATTTTGCAGGCATGCCGCATACAGATTTGCAGGCGGTGGCGGAGGAAGTGAACCTTATGCTTGTGCCGTTTTGTAATCCGGACGGACGCGCGCGTGTGCCGTTTGAAAGTATGGCCGGAAAAAGCTTAAAGGATTTGCGCTACTACGACCAGGGGACATGGAAGGAAAACGGTGCGCTTTGCGGCTGGCCGGACTGTAAGGCAGCGCATCCGATTAAAGGTGCGGCAGATTTTCTGGGCGGTTATTTCAACGATGACGGTATCAACTTAATGCACGATAATTCCTTTTTGCCGATGGCGGAGGAAACGAAAATCCTCTACCGATTAACGGAAGAATACGCGCCTGATTTTACCGTGCTGTTACACGGCGGAGATAATTGTGAAGCAAATTATTTTTTAAAGCCTGCGTATGCACCGCTGTGTGTGAAAAAGACGATCATGGAGTTTGAGGAGCGTTTTGAAGCAGAGTGTACCCGGAGGGGGCTGCGGTTTGAAGTGCGGACTGTGGACTGCGGCGAAAATGAGGCAGTGCCTGCACCGTTTAACTTAACGTCTGCTTTAGCGCACCTGTGCGGTGCACCTTGTGTCACTTATGAAACGAATCAGGGGCTGGAAGGGATGGAAAATCCGCCCTTTACAGAGGATGAGATTTACAGACAGCACCTTTTGCTGTTTGAAAAGCTGTGTGTCTTTGTCAAAGAAAAGAAAAGCACCGGAAAGTAATTATTCCGGCACTTTGAAATCGGGTTTTTGTATGGATTTTTTATAGTCCTTCGGAGAGAGTCCGTAGCGGCTTTTAAAGATTTTTGAAAAATTAAAAGTGTCATCATAACCGGAGTAGAGTGCGGCATTCGTGACGGCTTCACCCTCTTCTAAGAGCGTGGCGGCATACTTTAATCGGGTGCGGATTAAAAATTCCTGCACGGTCACGCCGTATTCAGCCTTGAAAACGCGCGTAAGGTACCGGCGAGTGATGCCCAGGGTGTTTGCAAGCTCCTCGATTTTGATGTTATGCGTATAGTTGGAGGAGATATAGTCGGCAGCGCGGCGAGCATAGCTCGGCGGCTGCTGCATATCTGCCAATAGATGTGAAAAAATGAGATGCAGCACGCCGGCAACGTATTCTTCACGTGTGTTCGTCATATCTTCCGCACGCAAAAACTGCAGGAAGGTGTCTTCGGGGAAGGGATATACCCAGCCGTCGAGCTTATCGAGCTTTGCACAGAATTCGCCGTCAAAGCCAACCCAAATGTAGCTCCACGGGTCATCGTCATCTGCATAATAGTGGATGGTTTCGTGCGGCTTATTGAAAAAGATTTCGCCTGCGCCGATATGAAAGGTGCCATAATCGGTTTCGAGCGTGCCTTTGCCTGAACGTACATAGTGAATCACATAGTATTCGCGTTTGGTTGGCCCAAAGGTATGGTGTGGCTCGCAGTCATACCAGCCGAGCAGACGCGGGTTTAAATCTTTAAAGTGCTTGTTGACCATCGGCAAAGACATTTTCACTCACCTCTTTTGTGTGTGCTTCTATATCTATACAATAGCACATTATAACATAAGTGTAAATGTTTTTATGGGTATTTATTTTGTGAAAAAGTTTCCATTATGACATAAAAATAGAGACAAAAGAAATAGCAAAAGGAAGGTTTTTTTATTCAGAAAAAGAATATAAAAATAGAGTTTAAGGAGGAAAAAAGATGTGTAAAAAAATGATTTCAATCCTGTTAACGGGGGTGCTTTTGCTTGGTGTCCTTTCCGCTTGTACAACGGAGGAAAAAGCGGAAATCGGCATTGACCTGAGTGCGGTTGAGGACTTGGAAGGCGAGCTTTGCGCAAAAGAGCCGCTCAATCTGACAATTCATATGCACAACGGCGGATTCGGTGCATTTGACAATGAAAAATGGACCATCTATCACGATGCGGCAAAAAGAACAAATATCTCGCTGACCGGCACGGTGTCGACTTCTGTGTCAGATGGTGCAATGGCATACAATTTGATGCTGCTGGAGGAGACGTTACCGGATATTATCTTCCATACGAGTGGCGCGACATTAAATGATGCCGGTATGAACGAAGGTATACTGATTCCGATTGAGGATTATGTGACCAACGAGGAAATTATGCCGAACCTTGCAAAGATTTATAAAGAACATCCGGAATACCTTGCGGCCATCACCGCGGCAGACGGACACGTGTACTACTGCCCGAAAATTCGAGAGCCGGGTCCGACACAGGTTTGGTTTGTACGAACAGACTGGCAAAAAAAGCTCGGTTTAAAGAATCCGACCAACTTTGATGAATTTGTTGCTACAATGGATGCCATTCGCAACGGCGATCCGAACGGTAACGGCAAAAAGGATGAATGTGCGTATTTTGGCAAGCTGGAGCATTTGTTCTATCTGTTCGGCTTAAACGGCTTCCGCTACTTCGATGTAAACGCAGAGGATAAGTTTTATACGCCGGTGACAAGCGATGCCTATAAGCAGGCGCTTATCACCATAGCAGATTGGTACAAAAAGGGATACATTGACCAGGAAATTTACACAAGAAAAGACCCGAAAACGGAGCTTTGGGGTACAAATACCGGTGCGATGACCGTCAACTGGGTTGCATCGACGATGTCGTATAACCAAAACATCAAAAACATTCCGGGCTTCCGCGTGGATGTCATTGCTCCGCCGGAAAATATCAACGGCGATATGTATTGCCATACGCCGGGCTCAACGGTGACAACGGTTGGCTGGGGTATTTCAAAGGACAATCAGCACATAGCAGAGACACTCAAGTACTTCGATTTCTGGTATTCGGAGGCAGGCTCTTTATTAAATGCTATGGGCGTAGAGGGCAGAGATTTTTACTATGATGAAAACGGCAACGAGCAGTACACAGAGCTTGCTATGACCTACGACGGCGGCGCAGCAGCGTATGTGCGCACTATCGGTTGTCATGAAATCGGTTATTACATGCGTCAAAAGTGGCTTGATGCCGGTATGGAGGAGAGCGGCGCAGCTGCACTGAAGATGTATCAAAACGACATTCGTACCTGCGACTTGGTGCCGCTTGTAAACTTCACGGTGGACGAGCAAAAGGTATACGATAAAAAATGGACAGATTGCAAAACCTATATCGATGAGTATCAGCAAAATGTAATTCTGGGCAATGTTGATGTAGAGGCAACGTGGGATGAATATCTGGCGCAACTGAAGGAATTCGGTTGCGATGAGGTTGTGGATTTGCACAATACGGCTTACGAAAGATATAAAAAGCTTGTAAAATAATCGGGTGCAAAGGAGTGTGGCTTTATGAAAAAATATATAGCAATGCTGCTTGCGACAGTTCTGCTTTGTTCTTCGGCGGGCGGAGCTGTGTTTGCGGTAAAGAGCGATGCTGAGGCTCTTTTGCTCTTCGCGGACGACTTTTCCGCGCTGAAGGATGGTTCTAAGCCCGTCTGCGGCAATGCAGATGCACAATGGACGCAGATTGTGGAAAATGCGGAGAAGAAGCTCGTGGTCAGCGGTGCGGAGGACGAAGGCAATATGGCTTTGTATATCCACGGCGAGGAAGGCGGACAAAACGGCTCACCGCGTATTGCCAAGCGCATCGATTTAAGAAACTATGCAAAGCTGATGGTTGAGTTTAGAGCAAAGAGCGGCGGCGCGGCACTGAACATCAATTTCAGCGGCAAGGGCGGCGTGCCGGACAATAAGCTTTTTCAGGTTACAGACACGGACTGGAAGACATACCGCATTGAAATTGACCTTGTAAAAGAAACCGCCGACGTGTATGTAAACAGAAAGTGCGTTGAAGAGGACAAGCCGTTTACACTGCCGGATTTAGCCACGGCGGAGGTGCGCTTTGTTGCGGCAGTGCAGCCGGATCAGGGTGCCTATTTAGACGATGTGGTTATCTCCGGTGTGGAGCTGGGCGAAGACGATATTATTGCCGGCCCGGGTGCGGCGTATGCGTCTGACAAGCCACACGAAATCAAGGCACCGGCCGGCGCTGAAATTGTATGGCAGACGGATATGGAAAACGGCATCACGGATCAGGCGATGAACTGTTATCTGTTCGATAAGGCATCGAAATATGCCGATATTAAAGCAATAAACGGCAATAAGGTGCTTCGCTTTTACGGCGATGACGGTATTTCGCACGGACCGAGCGTTTGGGTTTATGTTTTAAATGTAAAAACCTTCACGCTGGAGTACTCCTTGATGCCGGGCGAGTGGACAAACACGGTATCGCTTTATGCGGACAGAGCGACTAAGGTAAGCTTCAACATCTCTGCCGACAGACGCAACATCTTAAAGGATAAATGGAATCATGTGAAAATTGATGTGGATTTAAACGCGCTGAAGGCAAGCTGTTATGTCAATGCGCAGTTGGTTTCTTCTTCTGACATCAAAAAGATTACAAACCTGAACACCTTACAGCTGCGTATACAAACCAACATTAAAGACAGCGATATGTATTTCGACAACTTCATGCTCTACACGATGGAGGATCGCGAATACACCTCGCCGCTCAAGGGCAATCAGGAGATTGTCTGGGAATATGTAAAGCCGGAAAAGCCGATTTCGGCGGACAGCTATGTTAAAAATCTGCGTGCCCATCCGAGACTGATGGTCACAGATTGGGCGCAGGTGAAGAAAAATATTGAAAACAGCTATGAAGCGCAGAAGTGGTATGCAAGCATCAAACAGCGCGCAGATGCGGCGCTTTTGCGCGGCCCTGTGGAATATGCTTTAAAGGATACCGGCAACATCTTGGATGCCGGCAGAGAGCTTTTAAACCGCTGTATTGCACTTGCATTTACCTATAACATCACGGGAGACCGCCGCTATCTGGAAAAGTGCTATAATGATATAATCTATTCCGGCACATGGCCGAACTGGTCGGGCTTTGTATCGAGCTTGCCGACGACGGAGACCGTGTACGGTGTAGCTTGTGCGTATGACTGGCTCTACTACGACTTAACGCCGGAGCAGAGAAAAAATATCATTGATGTGATGAAAAAGCAGGCGATGCCTGACTTTATCTACAACTACGAGGGCATTCAGACCTCGACGGACTACACGGTTTCGCCGGAGGGCTGGATGGTATCTTGTAACACCAACATTTTGGGTATGGCGATTGCTATTGCCGATGAAGAGCCGGAAATCGCGGAATACTTCATCGAGCAGATTCCGGAAATCTGCCATATTATGCCGGAGCGTTTCTACCCGCAGGGAGCGAATGCATCGGGACTGATGTATTGGTCGAAGGTCAACGAAATGCTGACCATTTACGCCGATATGCTTGATAATTCCTTTGCGCCGGGCTACAGACTTCCGTCACATTGGTATATTTCCGAGGCACAGGGCATGAGCGAAACGTGCGACCAGCCGATTTTCTTCACCGGTCCGACCGGGCGCTTTGAATACGGTGATTGTTCTTCGGGCTTCTGTACCGGTGCAACGTATTACTACGCGGCAAACCGCTATGACAGACCGGAGTACGCATCGTATCATAATAAGATGTCGAGAAAATTAGATGATTGGATGCAAAGCTATTTTGTATATTGCCCGGTGTTTGCGATTGTACACTATGATCCGACGAACACGACGGCAAATCGAAATCCGTTCCCGCTCGATAAATTCTATATCGCAGAGGATGGGTTTAACGGCTTTGCAATGCGCTCAAGCTTTGAAAGTGATAACGCGCTCTTCGGGGCGATGCAGGGCGGCTATGCCGATGCAAGCCACATGTACCCGACGCTCGGTACTTATGTTATCGACTATCACCATAAGCGTTTTGTAAGTCAGATTACAGGCTTCAGCTATGCCGAGGCAGGCGCAGGCTCGAGCGTGAAGCAGTATTACTACAAGCGTGCGGAGGGCAACAACTGTCTTACGATGAATCCGACCGCGGAAAAAGACCAGGAGCCGAAGGGCTTTGCGCAGACGATTGCGAGCGGCGCAAGCGATACAACGGCGTTCGGTGTCATGGATATGACAAGCACGAATGCGGACTACATTTCCGCAAAGCGCGGCATGATGCTGACAGATAACCGTAACCGCATCATTATTCAGGATGAGGTTGTGGCAAAGGCACCGTCTGATTTTTACTGGTTTGCACACACATCGGCGAACGTGTCGCTTGCCAGGGACGGCAAGAGTGCATTGATGGAGCTTGACGGCGAGCGTATGCTTGTGCGCATTATCGAAGGCCCTGAGAATGCAAAGCTTTCCATTATGGGGCGCGACAGCTTGTTTGATGAAGTGTTTACCATTAAGGGGCACGATGACGGTATCAAGCTTGTGATTCAGGCGGAGGATGTGCAGAATTTCAATCTTGCTGTAGAATACGTTGGTTTAGAGGACGGCGAAGGTATTCCAGCACCGTCTGTGTATGTACCGATGGATAAGTGGAGCGCAGAAGATACGGGCAAGAGCGCAACGCGCGAGGCGTACGATGCGACCGTGCTCAAGCTCGATAGCCCGAATGCGATTGCAAACGGCGAAAAGACCTTTGTAGATACGACGAACATGAGCGTTGTTCCGTTTACGCAAAACGGAAGAACCCTTGTGCCGGTGAGATTCATTTCCGAATCCTTCGGTGCACAGGTCGGCTGGGACGATGCGACGCAGGCGGTCAGCGTAACGCTCGACGACAAGAACATTTCGCTTGTCATCGGTTCGAATGAAATGAAAATGAATGGCGAAACCGTTGTGCTGGATGTACCGGCGCAGACCGTGGAGGGCAGAACGCTCATTCCGCTGCGCGCACTTGCCGAAGCACTTGGTAAAAACGTGTTCTGGGATGACCGTGGCCTGATTGTCATCAGCGCAGACCCGACACCGTACAGCGCAGAAGCGATGGATAAGATGGTGCACGAAATGAATGTGCGTGTGCAGATTGACGGCAAGGATATGGCTTGGTTCGAGCTAAGCCGAAGCGCATATACCATCGCTGTTTTAGAAGGTGCACCCGTACCGCAAATCAGTGTTTCTACGATAGGGGATGAAATCGTCAGCGTAACGCAGGCAAATGCGGTCGGTGAGGTTGCAACCGTACAGATTACGGCAAACGGCGTAAGTAAGACCTACACCTTCCATATGCAAAAGGACGGCTACAAGGATATGATTGGATTAAAGTCCTTAAACCGTATTCAGCCGACATTGCATGCTGAAAAGCTGCCGGATGAGATTACTTATATCTATGTTGAGGATTTGGTAGATTCCACAAACTGGGCGACCTATCCGAAGCGTGGTATCGTGGACGGTGTTATCAACGAAGAAATCTTCAACCGCTGGGCAATGAACGGCACCGGCGGCTGGATACAGATGGATTTCGGCAGTGTAAAGAACCTGCACTCCATGGGCTTTGCGGGCGTGTATATGACCGACCGCGACTATCTGTTTGAGGTAGAGGTTTCTGCCGACGGTGAAAACTGGACGACGGTAGAGGCGTACGGTGCAAAGCGCAACGATGATATCATGGTGATTCTGCCGATGGGCGATGTGCAGGCACGCTATGTGCGTATGAATGCCAAGGGTACGACCAAAACGGGATGGAACACCTGGGCAGAGGTGCGCTTCTATGAAACTGAGGCACAGCAAAATGCAGATAAGGCACTCTGGCCGTATTACTTTACGGAAATCATTTCCGGTAAGGCGGGGGATTCCTGTCTGGTTGCGATGCACAACTATGACGATGCAGGCAATATTGCAGAACTGGATGCAAGCATCAACATCGCTTTCAGCGTAACGGATCCGAGCGTTGCAAGCGTCGGTGCAAACGGCAATGTGACACTTTTAAAGCCGGGCAAAACCGAGCTTGTGATTCGAATTGACAGCTACCATGTGACACGAACAATCAAGGTGCCGATTGAATGTAAATAGAGAAATGAAAAAGGCTGAACATTGTTCAGCCTTTTTTTCTTGCGGGCGATTCGTGAAGAAATAAAAAGTAAAATCAGCATAAAAAGCGGAATTTTAGATGCAGAGCAAGGCAAAGGCGTTGACACAGTACTCGCGTACGGGTCAACGCCTTTAACAAAGCTATGCGCTAAAATTACCTTTTTATATTACTTTTGTGTCCACTTTACCTCAAGTCCAAGACTTTCGCTTGCAAAGCGCAGCGGCACCATCGTGCGGTCGCTTCTTGTTGCCGGCGGGACATCTAATACAACGGTTTCACCGTTTACGGTTGCGTTCGGATTGTCTAAATACATTACAATCTTCGTTTCGCCTTCGGTAATGGTGATTTGCTGCGTTGCATCTTCCCAGCCGACGGTTGCGCCGATTGTCTCGGACAGGGCGCGAATCGGGATTAAGGTTCTGCCGTTTTCAATCACCGGATATACGCTGTCATAGGCGGTAAAGTCGATGTCCTTGCCATCGTATACGACGCGGATTTTGCCGCCAATTGCAGTTTCGTCGATGACCTCGATGACCTTCTTTTCTGCCGGCTTGTTTGCCGCCTCAATACAGTAGTTTACATACTCGGTCGGTGTCATAAAGATGCAGCCCTGTTCCTTTAAGTATTCGATAGAGGCAACCATTTCCGACAACTTTGCTTCGTCTGTATAGCTACCCGGATGCATCTGGATAACCATGTAATTGTAATTTGTGGTTTTCGCATACGAGGTTTTGAGTGTGTCTAAGCTCGGCGTGCCTGTGCCGCTTTCGATGTTAATACGGTTGCCTAAGATATAGCCGTTGAATATCTTTTTTGCGTCTTTGCCGTACATCACGGAGGTGATATTCGGGAATTCCTTGTTTAGCGTGTCTAAAAACAGGTCGTCATTTAAGTTGTACGGTGCGCCGACGGAGGTGATTTCGATGCCGTGCGCAGCATAGAGATCAATAACGGATTTTACATTTTTAATGTAATCTTCTGCAGTCTTACCCTGAAAATCAGCCACATATGGGTCTACATTTCTGTTGATGGAGTGGTATGCACCGTGGTGCCAGACTTCAACGCCGTTTTCCGTCCAGGCTTTGATTTCTGCCCACTGCTCTGCAGATAAGCCTTCGCTGGAGTCGCCGATTGCGCCAAATGCGATGTGTATGCCGTTTGCTTTGCAGTATTCATATACAGTCTTAAAGCCCTCGTAGCCGCTTGTGCCGAGGTCGTCGAATTTCAAAATAACAACCTTTTCACCGTTCGGCCCTGCAATCAGCGGTGCCTTTTGGGCTGTAGAAGGTGCGATTGCGGGTGTTTCCGGTTTCGGTTCTTCCGGCTTTGGCTCTTCCGGCTTCGGTGCAGGTGTTGCATTTTCGTCTAACTTTTCGCCAGAGGTGGAAATTACGATATCATCCCAGTAGGTGCATTTTGTGTTGTCGATGGTCTGGAAAAAGCGGATGTCCAGCTTGGTGGTGTCCGTAATCGGCTTTAATTCACCCTTGGCCGCTTCCTTGCCGTCCTTGTAGCTTACGAAGGTGAGCGTTTCAAAATTGAGCTCGTGCTTTACCTCGCACCAGTCGGCTTTGTTGCCGCCAACTAAGGTGGCATTGAGTGCGCCGTCGGTATAGAGCTGAATCGAGCACGATGCACCGCCCGAGGTCTTTGCCTTTGCGGTAATGGTCAAATCCTTTAAGCCGGTGATGTCGATGTACTTTACCACGCGCGGACCGGTTTTGCCGTCTGCCGTGATGGTGAATTTGAGCATCTTGTTGTCGGTATCATCCGATTCTACGATGCCCCAGGCTTCTTTATCGTCGTTTTTGGTTACGGCATCATATTTGCTGTTTTTTGTGTCGAGGACCGTGCCTTCTTCGTAACTTTCAAAGTCATCTTCAAACAGTACGGTTTCCGCTGCTGATACGCTGATGCCGCCAAACAGCGATACAAGCATCAGCATTGCAAGTGTAATACTTAAAATTCTTTTCATAGGTAAAACCTCCCTTTGCTTTTATTTTAACATAGTAGGAAAAATAAAACATCAAGTTTTTTGTCTGTTTTTGCATTTTGGAATTAGTGAACAAAAAAAAGCTGTGCATTTTGTAGAAAATGCACAGCTTGCGCAACTCTGTTTACAGCGTGCCTGTAATTACATCAGAGCCGATTTGCATCGTAATAAAGCTCTTTAAAATAAATACCTTATAGCTTGCCGGTGCTTTCGATGCTGTTACCGTGCCGGAAACCGGACCGTTTACGGCTGCGATTTTTGTGCCGCACGGCTTATCTTCCGCATCGTAGAGCGAGAGCACGAAATAACTGCCGTTTGCATTGGAATTTGCGCTGTAGGTAACTGTTGTGCCGTCTGCAGAGATTTGCAAATCGGCAATCGGCTCTGCAACCACCGGTGCTTCAATGGTGAGGTCGGCGGTTAAAACCAAATCTTTATAACCTGCTTTTTTGATGAGTGCACGCGCATGATGTGTGCCGATTTCGGTATTTTCAGCATTGGTATAGGCGAGCGTTGCGCCCTCCGGCAACGTGCCTGTAATTTCGATTTTCTTTGCAGTGCCGTCATAAACAACCGTTGCATCCTCAAAGGTGATGCCCGTGATTTCCGGCTTGTCCTTGTTTGCTTCAGCTTCGATATATGCAAGATACTGACTCGGTGTCATAAATACACAACCGACTTCATCTCTGAGGTAAAGAATTGCCGCTTCGAGCGAATCGAGGTCCTTTACCTGCACCGATGCGTGCATCTGCATCACGTAGTACGGGCGGTCCGGCTTTGCTGCATAGGCAGCCTGAATCGCTTCAAGCGCTGTTTTGTTATCAACCTCTGCATCGAGGCGGTTTTGCAGGCAGTAGCAATCTGCATTGGAAGCACTGTTGTTCATTACCGATGTAATGCGGGATGGGAAACGTGTGTTGATCGTGTCGATGAAGGTCGCGTCTGTCCTGTTGTACGGTGCGCCGACACTCTGGATTTTAATGCCGTGCTCGGCAAACAAATCAATACCGTAGTTTAAATAAAACTCCATTTTTTCGCTACTTCTGCCGATGAAGTCTGCGTCATTTTGGAATACTTCGTCAACGTACACACCGTCGTGGTCATAGCCGTGGTGCCAGATTTCAAAGCCGTCATCCACCCAGCCTTTTACGGTTGCCCACTGTTCAGCCGTGAATTCTTCGCATCTGTGGGTGATGGCACCGAAGCCGCCGACAACGCCCAACTCGGAAAATAATGTATAGAGCTGATTGAAGGAGTTTACGGTCTTAGGTGTTAAATCGTCTGCCTTGATGATGACAACCGGTTTTCCGTCAGGACCTGCAACATACGGTGCCTTGGTTACTTTTCCTGCATTGTATGCATCTGCGCGTTCCTGGCTGTAGGTATCGCCCGAGGTGGTTACGGAAATGTTGTCAAACATATGCGATTTTGTCGCGTTTACACTTGTGGAAAAGCGAATGGTAAAGTCGCTTGCACGCTTCATATCTGTCAGCGCAAAGGTGCTGACGGACGCGCCGTTTTTGAAAAGCTCTGCTTCCACCTTTTCAAAGTCGAAGGCAAATGTATAGCTTGCCCATGCGGCATCGTCTGCCTCTAATATACTCTGTAAGTCCGAGGTCGTGGAGATGTACAAATTCAGCTTCGCACCGCCGATGGATTTGTAGTCAAAAGACAAGGTCAAATCGCGCAGGTTGGAGGTGTCGATGTTTTGAATTTCAAAACGGGCAGATGCGCTGGATACGCCGGAGGCGGAATTGAGCGCAATTTGCATTGCCGGGGAGCCATTGTCCGTTACAGCAATGAATTTTGTTTTCTGTACGTTTGCGCCGTTGACGGTTGTTTGCCCCGGTACCAGCTTCATGCCGCTGTTGGTAGCGGTGATGGTCGCATTTTCTGCGAAGGCATTGAAATCGAGCGCGAACGGAAGCGTCGCTGCCGATACGCTGATTGTGCCGAATACGGAAAGCAGTATCGACAAAACGAGCAGGATGCTAAAAATCTTTTTCATAAAAATCCTCCTAACAATCATTTACTGTATGTTTTGATTATAGCATAACGAAAGAGGAATGGGTAGAGTTTTTTTAGCACGAAAACAACAAAAAGGTGCATCTTTTGAACATAAGTTGTCACTTTGAACAAAAAAAGATGTGCATTTTGGTGAAAATGCACATCCTCTTTTATTTTTGCGTATACTTTACTTCCAGATTTAAAGCTTCGCTTGCAAAACGAAGCGGTACCATTGTGCGGTCGTTGATGGTTGTCGGCGCAACGTCAAGCGTCGTGGATTGTCCGTTGATGGTCGCAGTTGTTTTATCCAAAAACATAATAATGCGCGACCCTTGTTTGGTGATGGTGATTTTCTTTGTTGCTTCGAGCCAATCCACCTTTGCACCGATGGTTTCGGCAAGCGCGCGAATCGGGATGAGCGTTCTGCCGTTTTCAATCACCGGATAAACGCCGTCATACTTTTCAAAGTCGATTTCTGCCCCGTTGTATACAACGCGGATTTTGCCGCCAACGGCAGTTTCGTCCACCACTTCAATGATGTCTACTCTGTTTGCTTCCGCAATGCAGTATTCGAGGTACTGGCTCGGCGTCATAAATACGCAGCCAACCTCGTTTTTGAGGTAGAGAATGGCTTCTTCGAGTGCAGCGGGATCCTTTGCCTGCACGGCCGCGTGCATTTGCACCACGTAGTACGGTCTGTTCGGCGCTTTTTGGTAGTCGTCCTTGGCGGCTTCAAGCGCCGTCATACTGCCGTCTTCTAAATCTATGCGGTTGCCAAGCTGATAGCAGTCGAAGCTTAAATTCTTTTCTGTCATAAACGCCGGCTTTTTTGCGTTGAGCACAGACGTGATTTTGCCGTCGAATTTTTCGTTTAAGAGTGTTAAAAAGGTCTCATCAAAAATATTGTACGGCACACCGACGCTCTGCACCTTGATGCCGTGTGCGGCAAACAAATCAATGCCGTGATTGATATACATTTCCATTTTATCGGCGCTTCTGCCGATAAAGTCGGCATCGTTTTGGAACTTTCCGTCGATGTACACGCCGTCGTGGTCGTAGCCGTGGTGCCAGATTTCAAAACCGTTTTCTACCCAGCCTTCCACCGCGGCCCATTGCGCGTCCGTAAAGCCTTCACATCTGTGGGTGATGGCGCCAAAGCTGCCGACAACGCCAATCTTTGTAAATACATCGTACAGAAGCTGGAACTTGTCGAAGGTGGCGGGGGTTAAATCGTCTGCCTTGATAATGGCAATCGGTCTGTCGCCCGGCCCCGGGATCAGTGGCACTTTTTCCGCCGCGTCTGCGGCAGATACGCTTAGTCCGCTAACAAGCATCATCAGCATAGAAAGTACAAGCGTAATGCTTAATAGCTTTTTCATAAAAAGTCCTCCCATATTTTACTATATATATTTATTATAGCATACATAATTAAAAATTCCATAGCAATTTTTAGCATAAAAGTACCAAAGAGTTGTCAAATATGAATATGTTTTGGCACTTTGCATAAAAAAGGCTGTGTGTTTTAGTGAAAATGCACAACCTATAAGCTTTTTCTGTATTCGCTCGAGGTGTTGCCGCTGTGCTCTTTAAATACACGATTAAAATTACGCACCGTGTCAAAGCCGCACTCAAAGCAAACGGCGGTGATGCTTTTTGTCGTATCGGAAAGCAGCTCGCAGGCGTGCGAAAAGCGGAAAAGGTTAATAAAGCTTTTGAAATGAATGGCAAAGCTTTTGTGAAACAGGGCGGAAAAATAGTGGTATTCATAGCCGAGCGCGCCGGCGATGGCCTTTAACGTAATTTCTTCGGTTAAATGCGTACTGATGTAGTCTGTTACCTGCCCGATAAATTTGTTGTTTCGTGCATCATCGCATTTTTGGGCGCGCGCGCTGCATTCGCCGCACACGGCGTTTAAGCAAGCAATGGCCATATACCGCTGCGGCGTGCCTTCAAAAAGCAAGTGCTCGCGCGCAAAGCTTTCTACGGATGCGCTGCAGGAAAACGGCTGATAACGCACGCTGCTGTTTGTTTTGGCAAAGTCGTAAATAAAGTCTGCGGAAAATACGCCGATCCATACTCTTGCGGTTTTGCTTATGTAAATTGCGTGTACGGCGTACGGCGGAATAAGCAGAAATTCGCCTGCCCGTAAAAGGTAGCGGTCATTGTTTACGGTGATGTCCGCCGTGCCGACGCAGGCGTAAATCAGCTCGTAGTTGGCGTGAAAGTGCGCGTCCCAAGCGCGGTTGTTGTAAACAAACGCGTTATAGGTAAAATTGCCCAGGGAATTTTGCAGCTGATGCAGCATAGCTTCACCTCAAAACTTAACTTTTTTCTATAATTCTATAACATATTTCTTGTGCTGTCAAGCTAAGGGGTGGTAAGGTGAATTTGAGGTGATTTGTATGCGTGGATGTGTATTTTCGATAGAGGAGTTTTCCGTCTATGACGGACCGGGCATACGAACAAGTGTGTTTTTAAAAGGCTGTCCACTTCGGTGCAGCTGGTGTCACAATCCGGAGGGGCAACAGAAGCATGTGCAGATTGTGAAAAGTCCGAACGGCTGCATTGGTTGCGGTGCGTGTATTCAAAATGCCGAGCACAACGGAAACGATATTGTCTATACGCAGGAGAGTATTAAAAAATGTCCAATGCAGCTATTGCGCGTTTGCGGTGCGTTTTATGAAAGTGCCGCTCTGTGCGAAACGCTTTTGAAAAATGAGCGCATCTTAAAAAACGGTGGCGGTGTCACATTTTCGGGTGGTGAGCCGCTTGCGCAGAGTGCATTTGTATTTGAATGTCTTGAGCGACTGAAGGGCAGACTGCACACGGCAATACAGACGAGCGGCTATTGCAGCGAGCGCGTGTTTGAAGCAGCGCTTCAACGGGCGGATTTCTTTTTATATGATTTAAAGCTCATCGACGGGAAGCTGCATCAGAAATACACGGGCGTCGATAATGTGCCGATTTTGAAAAATTTCAAAGCGCTTGCGCAAAGTAAAAAATCTTTTATCATTCGCGTGCCGCTGATTCCGACCGTGACGGACACAGAAGAAAATCTGTCCTCGATTGCAAAGCTTTTAAGGGGAAACGACGTGCAGTATGTCGAGCTTTTACCGTACAACAAAATGGCGGGCGGCAAGTATAAGCTGGTCGGGCGCACATACACACCGGGTTTTGACGAGACGCAGGCGGTGCGGGTGCGCGGCGAAATCTTTGATACATACGGAATAGAAATTAAAGTATTATAGGGGAGATGCGATATGACACCAAAAATTGAAATGATGCTGCAGGCATTCAAGGATAAAGACTATAAAGCACAGCGTACACCGGCGGAGAGCATCACGCTTGCCAAGGGTGCAACGGCGGCGGAGTATGTCGATGCTTTCCGCAGCATCATGGAGGCAGAAGCGCCGGTGCTGTTTTCGGAGGATATGTTCGGCTTTAACTGCAGTACAGCGCGCAGAATGACGACGACCGGCGGCAATTTTACGCCGGACTATCCGCGCGTGCTTTCCATGGGCTTTGATGCGCTCAAAGTACAGATTGAAGAAAATATGCAAAGGACGGACGATGCAGAAAAGCTTGCCTACGGCAAAGCCATGGCGGAGTGTATCGACCTATGCCTTGCAAGCGCAGACCGCTACCGCGCGGCGGCAAGCATAAGCGGAAACACAAGGCTGTATAACGCGCTTTCGCGCGTGCCGCACAAAGGGGCAACCACCTTTTATGAGGCGTGCGTTTTCCTGAAATTCTGCGCGTACTGTCTGCGCTTCGGTTTTGTGTGCCATGTGGGCTTCGGGCGCTTTGACCAATATATGTATCCGTATTATTTAAAGGATAAGGCGCGCGGCATCAGCGACGATGAGATATTTGAAACGCTGGAAGCATTTTTTATCTCCGTCAATTACGATACGGATTTATATACGGGGATTCAGCAGGGCGACAACGGGCAGAGCATGGTGCTCGGCGGCTTTGATGCAGAAGGGAAGAGCCAATACAACGCGCTTTCAAAAATGTGCATGCGGGCCTCCCTGGAGCTTTCGCTTATTGACCCGAAAATCAATCTTCGCGTCGGTAAAAATACGCCGGATGAGATTTATAAGTTTGCAACACTTTTAACAAAGCAAGGCCTCGGCTTTCCGCAATACTGCAACGATGATGTTGTTGTGCCGGGCTTAATCAAATTGGGCTATGCGCCCGAGGATGCGCAAAACTATGTTGTTGCGGCTTGCTGGGAGTACATTGTGCCGGGCTGCGGCGCAGATATCCCGAACCTTCGGACGATGGACTTTCCGCGCTTGGTACGCGATACGGTAGAGGCGCATTTGCTTTCGTGCGCTACATTTGAGGCATTGATGGCGCAGGTGGAAAAAAGCGTGGCATTTGCCTGCGATGCATTTGTCGAGCACGGCAAGCGCAGAAACGAACCCGTGCAGCCGCTTGCATCTGTATTTGTGGCGGGCTGCATCGAAAGCTTAACCGACCTTTGGTGCGGCGGTGCGAAGTACAACAATTTCGGCTGTCACGGGGCGGGTATTGCCAATGCTGCCGATGCACTGGCGGCGATTAAAAAGCACATTTATGAGGAATGGACAATGACAAAAGAAACGCTGCTTTATGCGCTTGAAAACGACTTTCGCGCCTTTGAAGCGGAGCAGCAGCTTTTGAAAAGTAG
>JAZSGM010000304.1:0-3394 GCA_045532715.1 Clostridia bacterium | reverse complement strand
CATTGCTGCACCGGAGGGTGTTGAAGCTGTAGCAAAAGCACATCCGGATGTAGAAATCTACGTTGGTGCACTTGACGAAAAGTTAAACGAAAACAAATACATCGTTCCGGGTCTCGGTGACGCGGGCGACAGACTGTTCGGCACACTGTAATGCGTTATAAATATTTACCAAAATGCCTATCGTTGCTTGCGATAGGCATCCTCATTATCCTTATAATTGCTTATAATATAAGCAAGCCGGATGCACACACGAAAAACGTATTTGTATTAAATACATACATCTCCGTCACCGTCTACGGTACACATGCCGAAGCCATGGCGCAGGATGCCATCAGTATAGTTACAGACGCAGAAAAGATTTTTAGTGCACATCTGCCCGACAGCGAACTTTCCGTATTAAACACAGCGCACAAAACAGGTGTTCCCTATCCTGTATCCAATGAAATGTTTACGGTTTTGGAAAACGCTTTGGTGCTTTGCGAAAAAACGCAGGGAAAATTCGACATCACCATAAAGCCGGTGCTTGATTTGTGGAGTATTACCGAAAATCCACGTGTACCGAGCGAGGCAGAAATTGCACTGGCGCGAAGCTTTGTTGACTATCGAAAGCTTAAGTTGGATGCGCAGTCAAAAACGGTAACCTTTCTTGCAGACAATATGCAGATTGACTTAGGCGGCATCGCCAAAGGCTATGTTGCCGACAAAGTTGCTGCTCACTTAAAAAATGCGTACGGTGCAACTGTCGATTTGGGTGGTAATGTCATTGTACTCGGCAAGCACAAGGGTGATTGGAAAATCGGGATTCAGACACCGTTCGGTGCGCCCGGTGCGCATACAGCAATCATAAAGGCACCGACAGAGAAAACCACCACCGTTGTGACCTCCGGCGCATATGAGCGCAATTTCGAGAAAGACGGACAGTTGTATCATCACATTATCAATCCTGCAACCGGTTATCCGCATAACGGTGAAATTGAAAGTGTTACAGTCATCGGCGAAAGCTCTATGACGGCAGATGCATATTCGACGTATTTATTTATGTGTACGCCTGAAGAAGCCATCCACATTGCCAGAACCGAAGGCTTCGATGTTTTGATACAAACCAAAGACAAAGCCATCCATACAACGCTGACAGATTTTAACATAACAGACAAAACCTATAGAATAAAATAACAGAGGGGCAACACCCCTCTGTTATTTTATTCTTCACCCTTCATAATTTCATCAATCAAAATTTCATAATATTCCGCATCCGTTTTGTTTAAACACTTTTCGCAATTGTCACAAATCTTATTTGGATCTAATTCACAAATGCAATCACCGCAATTTGTGCAGTTTATATCCTCATATATACATTTTTTCATCTTTTTTCACCCTTTTTTTAAATTTTTTGTGTTTTTTCAAAACATTTGTTTGCTTTTTGCAAAAACATGTGCTACAATATATTTAGGCACATATGTTCTGTTATTAGTATAACAGAAATAGAATAATACTGCAAGAGCTTACTTAAACATATCGAAAAATTATAAGGAGGCGTTTACTTTGCCAAGAACTTCTGACAAAGGTGAAAAAATCTTACAATTCATTGCCGAACAAACCCGTACAAAGGGCTATCCCCCTTCGGTACGCGAAATCGGCAACGCCGTGGGCTTAAGCTCTACTTCCACCGTACACGCACAGCTCAAAAAGCTGCGTGATATAGGCTTTCTTGAAAAGGACAATGACAAAACCCGTGCATTAAAGCTGACGAATAAATACTATGACACCTATGAGAAAGGCACTGACAACAGCGATATGCTTTCACAGTCTGCCTTTGACCGCTTCTACGAAAAGGTACAATCCGAGTTTTTACAGGTACCGGTGCTCGGTCGTGTAGCGGCAGGCCAGCCGATTTTAGCCGTAGAAGAAGCAACGGAAAGCTTTCCCCTGCCGATGAGCTTTGCAAGAAATAAAGATTTGTTTATGCTCACAGTTTCCGGCGAATCTATGATTGAAGCGGCAATCTTAGACGGTGACTACGTCATCGTAGAGCGCCAGCAAACTGCAAACAACGGCGATATCGTTGTTGCACTTGTAGAGGATTCCGCCACGGTCAAAACCTTCTACAAAGAAAACGGACATTTCCGCCTGCAGCCGGAAAACTCGTCTATGGAACCGATTATCGTAAACGAGGTTATGATTTTAGGTAAGGTTGTCGGTGTATTCAGACAAATGTAATTTATAAGCCTTGGATAAAAATCCAAGGCTTTTTGTTATCTTGAGCTGAAAATTAAAATCACTTTCAGATTCTGCAACTGATCATTTCTTAATGATTCTTAATTTAGACAGCATTAAATTACCGAAATCGCTATGTCCACCGACCGTACAAACCTCACCAAACATAAACAATCCGGTTCCCGGACATCGCAATCCGAAATCAAGTATACCTTTCAGACCGGCACAGCCAAAAACCACCGCATCCTTATCGTCATAAAATTTCTGAATTTTGCTTTGTACATCCTCGTGTGCAACATATCTTAAATACATCGTTTCTTCCAAATCTCGTCCCGAGAAAATTTTTCCATCTACCTCTGACAAATGCGCATTGATACCGTATAAATCCGAAAAGGTTAAATGTTCAAAATCAGTTTCGGAAATTCCGAATTTTTTCTTCTGTTCCGCCAGCCATTGCTTTGCCTCTACACCGTCAATTTCATCAAGCCATCTGTCGGTATAGGAAAGCTTATGTACACTAAGCTCTGTATGTATGTTCTCCCCAACAACCTCGAAATCATACCGATCATCATCTATCAAAAAAACTGCAGCCTCACCGCCATCGGTAATCATTCCCTTTTCTCCGGTAAGCGGATGAATTGCCGCTGCACCACCGACCAGCGGCACACCTGTTTTTTCGGCCAGCGCTTTTATAAATTCATTTTCATTTCCGGCATTGCCGAGCAAAACAATTCCCGCCTGCCAATTCCCTGCCGGAAGCTTATCCAGGCACTCTGCATAGGTACCTGTCAGCAATACACCTTCAATTTCAAACGGACACTCTATTTTATTTAAAGCCTTTTCGTCCTCTGCACCTGCAAATCCAAAGCTGGCTGCACCGAAGCCGTCTACCCTTCCATACGCAGGTGTGTAAAATGTCATTTTCATAGCAATCCCTCTTTCTTGATTTAATGAAATCCTATTAATGCCCCAATTATTACCCTGGCTACTTTCAGCCATAGGCGGTGGTGGGTTTAAATTGCGAAAGCAATCATTACTTTTTCCACCTCATCCGTCAGCTATCGCTGACACCTTCCTCTCAAGGGAAATGTTTTATTTAATTTTCCAAAATCCAACACTTCTTAATTGCGAGGCATAAGGTTTAGATGCAAACCTTTCAAAGGCTCCCTTGTGTAAAGGG
>JAZSGM010000322.1:0-1671 GCA_045532715.1 Clostridia bacterium | reverse complement strand
TAATTTCCTCTGCTTCCATTGTGTTGGATATATTGTACGTATCCGGAAACAGATACCCTTCCAGCGGATGCTCGCGCGTGATTTCTTTTAAAAACGGATAGTCATACTTTTTTTGCAAAGCTTCTTCAAGCTCCGAAGCAGTCACATACCCGGTTTCGGATACAATACGAACAATATCCTTTAACGTAGAGCCTTCCGGAATGGTAATGTCTGTTGTGCGGTAGCCGCTGTCATACGTCAGCGTATTGATAATCGCATTATAGCCGCTTCCCCGGTCAAACGTAAAGGTTGCACCGTAAAACCGGTCGTCCACGCCCTTGAGCTTTGCTACCGTTCGAAACAAAAACGGACTTTGAATCACCTTTGCTTCTTTCAAAATCACACCAACACGCTCGGCATTTGCATCTGCCTGCGAAAGCGAAATGGTGTACGGTCCGCTCTTTTGCAGCACACCGAGCACGTCTGCCGCCAGCACGCCCATGCGCAAAAGCAGCACCGCTGCAAGCGCAATCAGCATCAGGATTAAAAGTCGTTTGTTCTTCCTTTGTTTCATAAGCTTCCTCACATTTCGCGTCTGCCTTCCATTGCGCGCAGCAACGTCACTTCATCTGCATATTCCAGATCACCGCCGACCGGTATACCGTGTGCAATGCGCGTGACCTTCACGCCAAGCGGCTTTAAAAGCTTACAAAGATACATCGCTGTCGCCTCTCCCTGCACAGTCGGGTTGGTCGCCATAATGACCTCGCGCACAGTGTCCCCTGCCAATCTGGCAAGCAGCGGCGCGATTTTCAAATCGTCCGGTCCGACGCCATCCATCGGCGAAAGCGCGCCGTGCAGCACATGATACAACCCCTTATATTCGCGCATTTTCTCCATAGCTGCAACGTCCTTCGGTGTCTCTACAACGCAAATCACACTTGTGTCGCGCGCACCGTCGGCACAGATTTCACAAGGTGAGCGGTCCGTCAGATTCTGACAGCAATCGCAAAAGACAACCCTTTCCTTCGCCTCGGCAATTGCCGTGCACATATCCTCTGCATACTTTTTCGGCATCTGCAACACGTGAAACGCAATGCGCTCCGCGCTTTTTCTGCCGATGCCCGGCAGCTTTTCAAACTGTTCTATTAACTTTTCAATTGTTGGTGCATGCATAGTTTTTTGTTCCTTTTATGCTAAATCTGTTGGCAGGTGCATTCGCCAAATTCACCTGCATATTTTAAAGTGGGAATTTGGATGTAAGACGAGGCGCGTCCGATGGCACAGTACGTTGGTACGGGCCTGCGAGCGCTACGAAGCATTCGCCAAATTCACCTGCATTTTTTAAAGTGGGAATTTGGATGCAAGACGAGACGCGTCCGATAACACAGTACGTTGGTACGGGTCTGCGAGCGCTACGAAGCATTCGCCAAATTCACCTGCACATTTTAAAGTGGGAATTTGGATGCAAAACGAGACGCGTCCGATGACACAGTACGTTGGTACGGGTCTGCGAGCGCTACGAAGCATTCGCCAAATTCACCTGCATATTTTAAAGTGGGAATTTGGATGCAAGACGAGGCGCGTCCGATGGCACAGTACGTTGGTACGGGCCTGCGAGCGCTACGAAGCATTCGCCAAATTCACCTGCATTTTTTAAAGTGGGAATTTGGATGCAAGACGAGACGCGTC
>JAZSGM010000253.1:0-4017 GCA_045532715.1 Clostridia bacterium | reverse complement strand
AGGCGTCTTCAGTTAGGGATAAAACGCCTTAAAAAGCAATATTTTGGCAAATAGCTGTGTTAAAAACGACCGAAATCCGCAAGGATGTCGGTCGTTTTTGCCTTGCTCTTTATCCAAACTATTACCTTTTAAGGTGCCTGTGGCAGTTTTAGACGAGGAATTTTGTCGGAAAGAGGAACATAAAAATCAGCATCATACTTGCGTATAATGCTGATTTTTTGTGAACTATTTTCGGTAAATTACCGACTAAAACCGATTTTTCCCTAAGTGAAGGCGCCTTTCGGGCGTCTTTTTTATCTATTTTTTTCAATGACAGCAAAGAGCGGCGGGCAGTTTTTCCGGTTGTAAAAGCTCTGGAGCATAACGGTATAGTGCTTTTGATCCAAGGACTGCAAGAATTCGAGTATGCCGTCGCGCTCTTCGAAGCCCGTATCGCCGCCGTAATAGATGCAAAGGGACACGAAGCCGTTCTCGGTGAGAATATCGAGTGCGGCTTTTATTGCGTTTATGCTGGTCTCACTATGGGAGAACACGCTGTGATCGCCGCCGGGCAAAAAGCCGAAGTTGAACACAACGGCATCCGCTTTTTGTACATAATCGCGCATTTTGTCGTGACTTTCCAGAAGGAGGGTTACATTTTTTCTTTCGTGCGCTTCTAAAAGCTGTGCTGTCTGCTTTATGGCGGCTTTTTGAATGTCAAAGGCATAGACGTGTCCACCATCGCCGACCAGCTCGGATAAAAGAAGGGTATCTCTGCCCTTGCCCGCGGTTGCATCGATGACGGTGCTGCCGGGTTGAATATGCGCACGCAGATGCGCGTGGGACAGCTTGAGTGCGTTTTTATCGTAATAGGTCATATTTATAAACTCCTCACAGGTATTTGTTCATATGTGAAATATCGTAAAAGCCGCACTGCGCGGCAATTTCTGTTTTGGTCAGTTTGTCTTCCGCTAAGAGTTTTTTTGCCTTTTCAACACGGCATTTTTGAATGTACTCCGCCGGCGGCATACGCAACAGCTTTTTGAAGTGACGGTTGTAGGTTGCCTGTGACATAGCAGATAAGGCTGCAAGCTGACAGATACTCAGCTTTTGGTCAAGGTGGTTTTGGATATATTCAATCGTGTGCATTACGGTGAGTGCTGTGAGGCTGTTTGTTTTCTCCGTGCTGCTGCGCAGGTGCATTTTCATACTCAGTGTACAAATCAGATGCAGTGTGGTCAGGTTCTGATAGCCGTATTCGCCTTGCGCCTGTGCCCTGGCTATTTTATCCATATCCGATCGGATTTCGCAAAGATCTTCTTTGGTCAGGTGCAGAAAATAACTGCTGCCGGTCGCTTCGCGCAGAGTTGGCTCAATTTCAAAGAGCGTTTTAAAGCCTGAAAGTGCATTTAAATCGTCGAAATAGCGCAAAAGAAATTCGGTTTGCATCAGCACGTGATAGATATCGAGGGTTTCGTCGGGGGCATAGGTATGCTTCACGCCCGGCGGAATGACAAACACATCGCCCGGACGTGTGCTGATACAGCTGTCACCGAGGGTGTGGGTTCCGCTGCCGTTTAAGACGATGTTGAGCTCATAAAACTCATGCGAGTGCAATGGGACAGATGCACCCCAGTTTTTATGTATATAGGCGTGAACCGGATTTTGCTTTGTAAAAAAATCTGCGTTGCTCCAGTGGGCTTTATTCATGTTAGGTACTCACTTTCAAAAATTGATGTTGTTTTACCATAATAATGATTGGATTTTACTTAGATTATACCTTATAATCTGGTATAATGCAAGCATAAGCTGATGAAGGAGGTATTTTATATGCAGATTTCATTTCCTGTATTAAAAGATAAAATACTCGGTTGCTGGAACGGAAAAAATATCGGCGGCGTTTTGGGGGCACCGTATGAGTGCTGTGTCCGCGGGACGCACGATGTTACGTTTTATGATCAGGATTTCGAGGGCAATCCGCCGCCAAATGACGATCTGGATTTGCAGCTCGTGTTTCTGCATGCGGCAGAGCAGTACGGTGCAAAGCTGAATGCGCACATTTTAGCGGAGTATTGGACGCAGTTTATCATACCGAACTGGTCGGAATACGGCAACGGAAAGCGGAATTTGCGCGCAGGTCTGCTGCCGCCGCTTTCGGGCGGGGTGGAGAATCCGTACAAGGATTCGAACGGCGCGTGGATTCGCACAGAGCTTTGGGCGTGCCTTGCGCCGGGCAATCCGGAGCTGGCGGTACGCTTTGCCTATGAAGATGCCATTGTCGATCACGCACACGAGGGTGTATATGCCACGGCATTTTGTGCGGTGATTGAAAGTGCGGCTTTTGTGGAGTCAGATGTAAATAAGCTGATTGACATTGCGCTTTCCTATATTCCGGCAGACTGCCGTGTCTGTGATGCGGTGCGCATTGTGCGCGAGGCGTATGCGGCAGGGAAGGATTGGAAGCAGGCGAGAATGGATTTGTTTTCTGTGCATCCGGGCTCCTTTGGGGTGACCTTTGACCCGATAGAAAAAATTCCGGATGACGGCATTCCGGTGCCGCAAAACGGTATGGATGCGCCGAATTCTATTGGCATCATTGTGCTGGGGCTTTTGTACGGTGAAGGCGACTTCGGCAAAAGCATCTGCACGGCAACCAACTGTGGCGAGGATACGGACTGTACGGCGGGCACGGTCGGCGCCATTTACGGCATTCTCTATGGAAATGCCGCTTTGCCGGAGAAATGGGTAAAGCCGATTGACGGTGTCATCAATACGGTCTGCATCGACAAAACGGGCAAATTCCCGATTCCGAAGAATATTTATGAATTGACAGAGCGTGTTCTTAAATGCCTTCCGAAAATGCTCGACAGAAGATGCTACACTCTGGAGGGGGAAGGCATCGGTGTAGAAGCTGTAGCGGATTTGTTCTGTCCGCCGGAATATGTGTACTATAAGGGCATTGCCGGACACGGCAAGAGCAAAAAGCTGCCGATTCAGCAGCTTTTAAAGCTTGCCCCGTACGGCGTGCGCTATGACTTTGGTTCGCTGGGCGTGATTGTGGATTACTGTGAAGCTCCGTTTATCGCTGTCGGCGAAAGCAAAAAAATCAAGCTGATTTTGTGGGATGCGGGCAGATTTTCCTTGCCGGGACAGTGGGCGGATGTGCACATTTATACCGATGACGGCATCGCACTTGCGTGCGGCAATTACTTATCCGCGCCGCTGCGCAGCAGCTACGGCGAAAAGACAGAGTTTGAAATTGAATTTGTGCCGGAGTGGATTACGTCTCCGACCGTCAACCTCGTATTCGACATCGCTGTGCGCGGCAGAAGCACCAATGCAATTGTGAAAGCAAGCTTCTATCCGGGCAAACATAAAATTGTGTAAATAAGAGAAGGGCGACCTGATTTTCAGGTTGCCTTTTTTATGGGAACGTGATAAAATTAATATAAGTATTGAAAAATACATAAAAGGAGAGAATTTTATGAAGCAGGTAAAAGCGCAACCGATTACGAAGGAAAATTTTGCACCGTTCGGGCAGTTTTATACAATGGACAAGCCGGAGGGATATCCGCTTTGTGGTGAGATTCATAAGTTTTTCCCGGACAGACTTGTAGCAGATTGTAACGGCAGAGTGGGTTATTCGCCGATTGTGGTAAAAAAGCCGGAGAAGATGATTATTACGCAGCAGGAATATCACGTATCGACATGGGAGATGATTCTGCCGCTGGATGACGATATGATTTTGCACTGTGCACCGGCATCGGGTGGCGCAGTAGTTACAGATCATGTGCAGGCGTTTATCGTGCCGAAGCACACGCTGGTAAAGATGAATGCTGCCATTTGGCATCTTGCTCCGCTGCCGGCAAATAACGACAGCTTAACGGCAATAATCATCCTGCCGGAATGCACCTATGCAAAGGATTGTCCGGTTGTGGATCTGAAGCCGGAGCAGCAGTTTGAAATTGTAAAATAATAAAAAAGAAGCCTTTGGGCGTCTTCTCTTAGGGATTAAACGCCTTAAAAAGCAATATTTTG
>JAZSGM010000116.1:0-21010 GCA_045532715.1 Clostridia bacterium | reverse complement strand
TGGCTCACAGAACGACATGGCTACGATCCGACTTGGACAAAAAATGGGTAGATGGTATTTGGGCAAAGCTTGACCGCAAGCTTTCCAAAACCGCAGTGGATGTGTTTGATTTTATCCCGTACACAACAAAAGAGGGCATCTATGTTGAGCCGCCGAAGGAAGGCCCGGTTTGGTGGACCAACGGCTTTTACGGCGGTATGCTGTGGCTGATGTATCACATGACCGGCAAAGCGGTATACAAAGCCTGTGCCGAGCATCAGGAGCTTATGATGGACGAGGCTTTTCAGATTTATGACGGCTTGCATCACGATGTCGGCTTTCAGTGGAATCTTTTGTCGAAGGCACACTATGCGCTGGACGGCAATCCGAAATCCCGCGTTCGCGCGCTGCACGCCGCAAACATACTGGCAGGGCGCGTGAACATTCGCGGAAAATATATCCGCGCCTGGGACAAATTAAATCTTTCCATCATCGACACGATGATGAACCTGCCGTTACTTTATTGGGCATCGCGCGAGGTGGGAGATGACCGTTTCCGCTTCATTGCAGAAATGCAGGCAGATATGACTATGCGCGAGCACGTGCGCCCGGACGGCAGTGTTGCACACGAGGCTTTGCACGACGACCTCAATGACCGCGTTATTGAAACCCGTGCAGGTCAGGGCTACGCCGTCGGCTCGGCTTGGAGCCGCGGTCAGGCGTGGGCGCTCTACGGCTTTATCTTAAGCTATATCCACACGAAAAACGAAGCGTACCTGTCCACCTGCAAAAAGGTTGCCGACTACTTTTTGGAACACGCCGAAAAAACAAATTATAAAACCCCGACAGATTTTAACGCTCCACCGGAACCGGTTTATATCGACAATTCCGCCGGCACCTGCGCTGCCTGCGGCCTTGTTGAGCTTTATAAAACCACCCTCGAGGAAAAGTATTTAACCGGCGCAATCCGGATTTTGAGAGCACTCGAGGAGGATTGCATCTTTGACGACTCCAGCCAATCCATTCTCCAAAAAGGTATGGAATCCTACGGCAGAGGCAAACAGCTGCACTTAATTTACGCAGATTTCTTCTTAGTGGAAGCAATTGCAAAATTAAAAAACAGCGACTTTTTGATTTGGTAAAACACTTCTTGAAATAAGCCTTATTCTGTGATATGCTATGCACAAAGAGAATTCCTTAAAAGTATATAATGCGTGTTTTTAACAAATTTTTGACTGTAGATAACATTCCATTCTTAGTCATTTTTGTTTATAATTCAATTAAAAACAGGGGCCCGGTACAGGTGCTGGGCTACAGTGGAGGATTGTGCGCAAGCTTTATACTTTTCTCTCGTCCGGTCCACCTGATGGAATTACTTTTGCAGCAGGCAACACAGACAGACCTGCTTGTGTTTATCTTTGTGAATTATAAAGGAGGAGCTTCCATGGACAGAAAAATCAGAGTCGGTATTATCGGCTGTGGCGGCATTGCCAATTCGCACGCAAAGGCGTACCTGCGCCAGCCGGATGTGGAAATTGTTGCAGGCGCCGACCTCGTAGAAGGTAAGGCAGCAAAGTTTTTTGAAAACCTCGGCATTGAGGGCGCAAAATGCTATAACAGCCACGCAGAAATGCTCGCAGACGAGGATTTGAAGCTCGATGCAGTTTCGATTTGTACCTACAACTGCACACATGCGGAATGTACGATTGCGGCACTCGAAAAGGGCATTCACGTGCTTTTGGAAAAGCCGATGAGCGTAACCACCGAGGAAGCGGTGGAGATGATTCGCGCAGAAAAGAAAAGCGGCAAGCTACTCAGCTTAGGCTTCCAGCCGCGCTTTGAGCCGAATATGCAGATGATCAAAAAAATCGTGCAGTCCGGCGAGCTCGGTGAGATATACTACATTCAGACCGGTGGCGGCAGACGCTGCGGCATCCCGGTCGGCACACTCGAAACCCCGAAGGACACCTTTGTGCGCGAGGATACAGCAGCGCTCGGTGCAGTTGGTGACATCGGCTGCTACTCGCTCGATATGGTTTTAAATGCAATCGGCTATCCGAAGCCGCTGCGCGTAACGGGTTATAAATCCAACTTCTTTGGCACAAACCCGGACTACTATACAGGTCACGACAAAGCCGATATGTCCGAAAAGTTCGGTGTAGACGATTTTGCCGCTGCATTCATCCGCTTGGAGGGCGGCATCATCTTAGACTTCAGAATTGCTTGGGCAATGCATTTAGACACCCCGGGCGACACCATTATTATGGGTAAAAAAGGTTCTTTGCGCATTCCGTCGACGGACTGCTGGAACGGCGCACCGGGCGGTGCAATGACAATTTACCACGATGTCGGCGGCAGACCGACACAGACAACCGTGCCGCTGATTACCTACGATAAGCCACGCTACGAATATATCTGGGACGGTAAAATCCGCTCATTTGTCGACGCCATCAAAAACGGCGGCAGCGCACCGGTACCGTCTTCCGAAATTCTCTACAACCAGGCCATCATCGACAGCATCTGCAAGTCGGCAGAACTCGGTATGGAAGTTGAGGTTGAAATTCCGCAAATCTAAAGCAAAATTTCAAAGCCTCCGTTTTTTTAAAACGGAGGCTTTGTTCGTTGCATAGTCTTTGGAAACTGTGCTATAATATATGCAGAAAGCGAGGCGATAGCATGCAAAAGCAAAACACATTCGAGCGCATATATGATGTCGTGCGCCGGATTCCGTACGGGCGCGTGGCAACCTATGGGCAGATTGCGCGACTGGCAGGCAATCCGCATTGGTCGCAGGTGGTCGGCTATGCACTGCACGTAAACCCGGACCCTCAAAACATTCCCTGCTTTCGCGTGGTCAACCGCTTCGGCGAGGTATCGCGCGCATTCGCCTTCGGCGGCGAAAACGCACAGATGCATTTACTCAAAGCAGAAGGTATTCAATTTACGGATGGGAAAGTGAATTTGAATCAATATTTATGGGACGGAAAATAAACATATCCAAAAGGGAGTTTCGCATTCTTGATACAATACCAAAATGGAAAGGCGGTGCATTCGATGCAAGTACTTTTTTCCGGCAACGGCAACAATTTAAGCACATATTCCAGGCACGCCCACGCCCAATACGAAATCATTTTAACCGTCTCCGGCAGCGCACACGCAACCTACGGCACCGAAACGTACATTGCCGAACGCGGGCACATTGCATTGGTGCCGCCTAATACAGACCACCATTTGCAAAATGGTCTACGCTACAGCGATTTTTATGTCAGATGCGACACATTGGAGCTATGTGCTGAACACCCGAGCATTCTTAAAGACGAAAGCGGTATCATTGAACCGCTGATGCGCACACTCTACACCGTTTGGGTGCAGAAAGAGGAAAACTATCAGCAAATCTGCAACAACCTGCTCGAGGTCATTTGTGAATTCATTCGAAAGCTGCAAACCAGCAAAAATCAATATGATTTTGTTGACAGACTGAAAAGCATTTTGGCGCTGCATTTGTCCGATACAAACTTTCAGATTAAAAATGTCATTGCAACATTAAATATCAGCAGCGACTATCTCCGGCATTGTTTTAAGGCAGATACCGGCTTGACGCCGCTTGAATATTTAACACAGCTGCGCATCTCACAGGCAAAGCGATATTTAATTCAAAATCCGAGTTACACCGTAAGCGAAATTGCGTCCTTATGCGGTTTTGCGGATCCGTATTATTTCTCACGCTGCTTTAAAAAGCAAGTCGGCGTTTCACCAAAGCTGTACCGAAAAGAAAATACATAATGAGCTTCTGCGCATTTGACAAGTGTCCTAAGGAACACGCATCCAACGCACAGAAGCTCTTCTCCTATCTTTCAAATTTAACTGTAAAGCTTGTTCCCTCACCCGGCTTGCTCTTTACGGAAATCTGTGCACCGTGCACCTGCGCAATGTGCTTTACAATAGAAAGCCCCAGCCCCGTTCCGCCTGCCGTTCTTGAATGTATTTTATCCACACGGAAGAACCGCTCAAAGATACGCTCCGTATATTGCGACGCAATACCGATGCCTGTGTCGGATACACACAGTGTCTTTTCTGAAAGCTCTATATTTACACTGCCGTTATCCTTATTGTACTTAATTGCATTTTCACAAAGGTTATATACCAGCTCGGTGATCTGGAGCGGATTGCCTTCAATCTGCGTATCGTCACCGGTAACCGTTACGGAAATTCCGCGTGCTGCTGCTTTATCAGCAAGTGAATCTGTCACATCCAGCACCACCGCCTCCAGTGACAATGCTGTTTTTGTCGGCGGCTCCTGCATTTCATCAAGCTTGGACAGCTCAATAATATCATCAATCAAGCTCAAAAGACGCATCGCCTCTTTTTCGATTTTACCGGAAAAGGTCGCTATATCCTCCGCTGCCGCCAAGCCGCCACGCATCAGCTGTGCATACCCAAGCACACTTGTGAGCGGTGATTTTAATTCATGCGATACATTCGCGGTAAATTCGCGACGCATTTGTTCCGCTTCACGCTTTTCACTGATATCAAAAAGCATCAGAAGCACACCTGTAACCACGTCTTCCTGCAAAATCGGACTGCAATACAGCTGATAAAACTTTCCGCAAAATGTCTTCTCTGTCTGAAAACGGTGCCCTTCCCAGGCTTGTTCCAGCCTGTCACACAGCTCCGCATCACGGCAAAGGTGCATAAAGCTCTGTCCGAGCACATCCGTCTCCTTTGCGCCAAATGCATCCAGTGCCGCTGCATTGACCATATTGATTTTTCTGGAGCGACCAAGCAAAACCAGTCCGTCCGTCATCTGCTCACCAATTGCACGAAAACGCAAATTCTGCCTCTCCATCCGATCCGCCTGTCTTTGAATTTCCTTGCGCTGTGCACTGACACGGCGAAGCAGCGGTGCAATCTCGGGATACGCCGTATCGCTATGAATCTCAATCGGATCAATTTTGATAATCGGTTCTACAATGGCATCGGAAAAACGCAGTGCAAGCACCACAATAACAATATAGCCCAAAAGCAAAACAAATACCGTCGGCAGCAGCAGCCATATTGCACCTGCATACAGTTCATAACGCGGACAACCGTAGCAAAGCACGGTGCCGTCCCCCAGCGAGGCGGTTACATAATAGGCGTCATCCTTTCCGACATTTTCCGAATGCGCATAAAGCACATCGCCTTCCTGCGACAGCAAAGCAATATATTTATCCGTAGCCGAAAGTCCTGCCAGAATTTCAACTGCATTCTCCGTTTTCAACGATGCGGCCAGCAGCTGCGCTTCGGAGGCAATTCGATCCCCGGCTCTGCTTGTCAGCATACCACTTGCAACAAAATAGGTCAAAACGGTTGCCAGAAGCAGCACAACGATTGCAAGCAAGCGCATCGATTTATATATTCTTTTATGCATGCCCTCACTCCCGTTTTACATTATAGGAAAGTTTTGTAATCCTCATAGTTCTTCACAAGCAAATTCGGAATATCCAGTCCATACGGACAACGGGTTTTACATTGCCCGCAATGCGTACACCCTTCAATTTTTTGCATCATTTTTGTGTTTTCATCCGTTAAATATACCGAAAGCGGCGCACGGCGCAGCATCAGACTCATTCGGGCGCAGGCGTGAATTTCGATGCCGGCAGGACACGGCGAACAGTAACCGCAACCGCGACAGAATTCACCGGAGAGTGCCTTGCGTTCCTCTTCGATGAAATCCTCCATTTCCTTAGTCAGCACCGGTGCATTTGCCTCAGTATAGCTTAAAAATTCATCCAATTCGCTTTCTTTCTGGATGCCCCAGATCGGCACAACCGGATACTGATCTAAAAAGGCATACGCAATGGCAGAATGCGTAATCAATCCGCCGGAAAGCGCCTTCATGCAGATAAATCCGACATCGTGCTTTTCACACAAGCGCACCAGGGCTTCTTCCTTTTCGCTCGCCAGATATGAAAACGGAAACTGCAGCGTTTCATAAAACCCGCTCTCAACCGCCTCTTGTGCAACCGTAAGTCGGTGGCTGGAAATACCGATATGGCGAATTTTTCCCTGTGCTTTTGCTTCCAGCATTGCTTCATACATTCCCGTACCGTCACCCGGCTTCGGACAATAGGACGGATTGTGGAACTGATAAATATCAATATAATCCGTTCTAAGCATCTTTAGACTATTTTCAAGATGCGCCCAAAAATCCTCGGGTGTTTTGCCCATAGTTTTAGAAGAAATAATGATGTTGTCGCGTACATCAGCAAGCGCAAGTCCCATTTTTTCTTCACTGTCCGTATAAAAATTAGCCGTATCAAAATAATTGATGCCGCCTTCGTATGCCTTGCGCAAAATACGCACGGCTGTATCATAGTCTACGCGCTGAATCGGCAATGCACCGAAGCCGTTTTTCGTTACATATAAATCGGTTTTACCCAAACGAATTTTCTTCATAGCTTGCTTCTCCTATAATTTTTTTATCAGTATAGCATAAATTTTCGGATAAAGCAACTTGCAATCATTTTGTACCGGTGCTATAATGAAGGCAACTTAATTATGGAGGCGAAAACTATGATTGAATATTCTGTTTTTCCGGGTGGTACCGCACGCGTTGTAACCTTTAGCTACGACGACGGTCCCGAAAACGACGGGCGCTTGATAGCGCTGTTTGACAAATATAATGTCAAGGGCACATTTCATTTAAACAGTAAAAAATATCTGGAAATGTCCGAAGAAGAGCTTGCCGACATTCGTGCGCTTTATAAAAACCACGAAATCTCCTGCCATACACAGCAACACGGTTGGCCGAGTTATATGCCGGTGCAGTCTGTTGCTGCCGAGACCTTTGAGGACAGAAAGGTGTTAGAGCACATCGCGGGTTATCCGGTGGTGGGTATGTCTTATCCGTACGGCGATTACAATGCGGAAGTCATATCCGCAATGCGCGCCTGCGGCATCGTTTACAGCCGCACCACTAAAAATACGCAGAAATTTGGTATGCCGGAGGATTTTATGGCGTGGCACCCGACGTGTCACCACAGAGATGCCGCTGACAGAACGACAGCCTTTTTGAAAAGCTTAGATAGAGTGCCGGGCTATTCACCGCTGTTTTACATCTGGGGGCACAGCTATGAATTCCGCACAGAGGAAGACTGGGCATATATGGAAAGCATTGTGTCGCAGCTTGCTGGCCACGACAATGTCTGGTATGCAACCAACATCGACATTTACGATTATGTACAGGCGCAAAAGCAGCTCAAAATCTCCGCGGACGAAAAAGTGTTCTTTAATCCGACTGCAATGGATGTCTGGGTATATAAGGATAAAAAAGACATTCTTTGTATCAAAGCCGGTGAGACGCTAAAATTAGATTGATTTTAAAAAGCGCAGTGGAATTTTCCACTGCGCTTTTCCGAAACAGTTTCGTTGTTGGTCTGTTGACAATACGTTCTTTTTATTCTATACTTTGTAATGAAAGCAAAACAGTTGGGGAGCTGAACTATGATTTCGGATATTGCACCATTTAAACTGGCAGGGAATCTCTATTTTGTTGGCACGTACAAGGCTTCTTCGCATCTTTTAGTGACAAGCGAGGGACTTGTGCTGATGGATACAGGTTATGATTATAATGCAGAAAGCATCAAAGAGGGCATTGAAGCGCTCGGCTTTGATTTAAAGGATGTAAAGCACATTCTGCATTCGCACGGGCATGGCGACCATACGGATGCTACGGCAGAGCTTGTGCGGCTGACGGGCGCAAAAACCTACCTCGGCAAAGAGGATGTAAAGTACATCAAAGGCTTTATACCGGATGTATACTATACAAATGGCGACGTCATCAGAATCGGCGAAACCGAGATTTTATGTTTGCATACACCGGGTCATACGGAGGGTACCTATTCCTTCTTTTTCAATGTAGAAGAGGACGGGAAAATCTACCGTGTCGGCACATTTGGCGGCGCAAGCGCAAATCAGCTCAAAAAAGACTATTACCGCAACCACTTTGCAGAAAACCGCTCGTATCTTTTGCGCGGACAGTTCTATAACTCCATTGAAAGATTGAAGTCGGAGCACGTGGATATTTTTATCGGCAATCATTCCTGGCAGAATCATACGCGCGAAAAGGCAGAGCTTCTTCGAAAAACAGATAAAAATCCGTTTGTGGATCCGACGGAATGGCTGCCGTTTCTGGAAAGATGCAGAGAAAGCATGGATAAGATTATCGAAAATGAATGCCGCACACAATTTGTAATCTATGCACACAAGGGGGCCTGTGGACACGCGCCGGAAAATACGATGATGGCATTTTACAACGCCGTGCGCATGGGCGTAAACGGTATTGAAACCGATGTAAAGAAGACAAAGGACGGCGTTTTGGTGCTGTTTCACGACAGCACGCTGGAGCGCCTGACGGGCGAAGAAGGCAGCATCTCGGATTATACCTACGAAGAGCTTTGTGCATTCACCGTAAAGCAGCATGGTATGGAGGATAAAATCCCGACGCTGGAGGACTTTATAAAGGCATTCGGCTGGCGCGATTTAACCTTTGCAATTGAGGTAAAGCAGAAGGGCATCGGTAAAGAGATTGCAGATATGATTTTAAAATATGATATCGGTGCCAAGACGATTGTAACCGGCAGCTTAGAAAACCTTAAGGATGTGCGCGCACATGCGCCGATTCTGCGCACGGGTTGTCTGACAAAAGATGTGGATGATGCGCTGCTTGCAGAGCTGCTCGAGCTCGGTATCGAAGGGATATACCCGATGGCAAAGAATTTAACGCCGGAGCGCGTAAAACAATTGCACCGCATGGGCTTTGATGTGCGCGGCTGGGCAACGATGGGCGACCCGGAGGTCATCTGCAATATGTATGATATCGGAACAGATGGTCTTACGATAAATCATCCGGAAATCTTATTTGAGCATATCCAATCCAAAAATGCTGAGGCGTAATCGCTTGTTTTGCATATAAACGTTAAAAACTTCCCAAAAGGATTTTTCTTTCGGGAAGTTTTTTTGTTGAAATTTTTTTGCATTTTCTGCACACTTTTCGTTGCACGAAGCTCCGTTTTATGGTATAATCGATTAGATATAATGAAGTCAATAGGGTCATTTTTATGCATTTATACATGAAAAAATCATATTTTATGCATAATTATAAATATATTTCGCAAGAATATGCAGTTTTTACTTGACTTTTATGCAAAAACGCGTATAATTATAAAGAAGCATTGTATGATGCCCTATCTTTATAATAGAGGAGTTTTAAAATGAAGTACAAAATTTTCGTTGACGGACAAAACGGCACAACCGGTTTAAAGATTTTTGACCGTTTGGCAAAAAGAGAAGATATTGAGGTTTTAAAAATCGACGAGGCAAAGCGCAAGGATCTGGATGCGCGTCTGGAAATGGTAAATAAAGCAGACATCACATTTATGTGTTTACCGGATGCGGCATCCAAAGAGCTTGCTGCTGCTGCGCCGCAGAGCGCACGCCTGATTGATACCTCCACCGCACACAGAACCCTTCCCGACTGGGCATACGGTATGCCGGAGCTCGGAAAAGCGCAGGAAGAAAAGATTGCACGCTCGAACCGCGTTGCGGTACCGGGCTGCCACGCGACCGGCTTTGTGATGCTGGTATATCCGCTGATTCAATGTGGCATCGCAAACAAGGATTATCCGTTCACCTGCCACTCCGTAACGGGCTTTTCCGGCGGCGGCAAGTCAATGATTGCAGCATACGGCGACGAAAATCGCCCGCTTACCTTCTCCAGTCCGCGTCAATACGGTCTTGGACAGAAGCACAAGCATCTGCCGGAAATGCAGGCAATTCCCGGACTTGATTTTGCACCGGTGTTTAATCCGATTGTGGCGGATTACTACTGCGGTATGGTGACTACCGTTCCGCTGCACAACAGTCTGTTGAATGTCAAGCGTGCAGAGGAAATCCACGCAAAGCTTTCTGACTTTTATAAAGGCAGCAAGCTGATTACAGTGCACCCGTTCGCGGAAAACTACGAGGAAGGCTTTATTGCGTCCAACACCTTGGATTCCAAGGACAATTTAGAAATTTTCGTTTGCGGTCACGATACACAGACCGTGCTGATTTCTAGGTTTGACAACTTAGGCAAGGGCAGCTCCGGCGCAGCCGTTGAGTGTATGAACATCATGCTCGGCCTTGCACCGGAAACCGGATTGGAGGTTTAAATTATGTGTAAAAGAATTGAAGGCGGCGTTTGCGCACCGCAGGGCTTTAAAGCATCGGGCGTGCACGCAGGCATCCGCAAAAATAAAACAAAGAAAGATTTATCCTTAATCGTCAGCGAAGTGCGCGCAGCAACAGCAGGTGTATATACACAAAATCTTGTAAAGGGTGCACCGATTTATGTGACGCAGAAAAACATTGCTGACGGTTATGCGCAGGCTGTGATTTGTAACAGCGGTAATGCAAACACCTGTAACGCAAACGGTATTGAGATTGCTGAAAAGATGTGCGCGCTCGTAGAAGATACGGTCGGCATCAAGGCAAGCGACGTTATCGTTGCTTCGACCGGTGTAATCGGTCAGCCCCTCGACATTACCCCGATTGAAAACGCAATGCCGGCGCTGAAAGCTGCACTCTCCTGCGATGGCAGTGATGCCGCCGCAGAAGGCATTATGACAACCGACCTTGCCAAAAAGGAAATCGCAGTTTCCTTCACGGTTTGCGGCAAAGAATGTAAAATCGGCGGTATTGCCAAGGGCTCGGGTATGATTCACCCAAATATGGCAACTATGCTCGTGTTTATCACCACAGATGTGGCGATTGCGCCGGCACTTTTACAAAAGGCACTTTCCGAGGACATCCTCGATTCCTTTAATATGATTAGCGTGGACGGTGACACCTCCACAAACGATACGGTTTGTATTATGGCAAACGGTATGGCAGGCAATGAACAGATTGTCGCTGAAGGCGCGGACTTTAATGCCTTTAAAAAAGCACTTGCAGCCGTAACCGTATACCTTTGCCGTTCCATCACAAAAGATGGCGAAGGCGCAACGAAGCTACTCGAGTGCCACGTCAAGGGCGCAAAGGACAAGCAGAATGCAAGAACCGTTGCAAAGAGCGTTATCTGCTCTTCCCTGTTTAAAGCGGCAATGTTCGGTGCAGACGCAAACTGGGGCAGAATTTTATGTGCCATCGGTTACAGCGGTGCGGACACGGATGTAAATAAGGTTGCCGTATCGCTTGCATCCTCCAAGGGTGAAATTCTCGTATGTCAAAACGGCAGCGGCGTAGACTTCTCGGAAGAAAAAGCAAAGGAAGTCCTCTCCGAAAAAGAAATCGACATCAACATCACCCTGGGTGACGGCGAAGCATGTGCAGACGCCTGGGGCTGTGATTTAACCTACGATTACGTAAAAATCAACGGCGATTACAGAACCTGATTTTTTCCCTACATATATCGAAAGGTGGAAAAGAAAATGAATTTATCTATGAATGATCGCGCGCAAATCTTAACAGAGGCGCTGCCGTACATACAAAAATACAACAACAAAATTCTCGTCGTAAAATACGGCGGCAATGCCATGATTAACGACGAATTAAAAGAAGCCGTAATGGGTGACATTGTACTTTTGTCCTTAATCGGCATCAAGGTCGTGCTCGTACACGGCGGCGGTCCGGAAATTTCGCAGATGCTCAATAAAATCGGCAAGGAAAGCAAATTTGTGGACGGCCTCAGAGTTACAGACGAAGAAACCGTAGACATTGTGCAAATGGTGCTTTCCGGCAAGTTAAACAAGGGGCTTGTAAACCTTATGCATATGAAGGGCGGCAAAGCCATCGGCCTTTGCGGCACCGACGGACATATGATTGAAGCAAAGGTAAAGGATCCGCGTCTTGGCTTTGTCGGTGAAATCACAGCCATCAACACACAGCCGATTTTAGATGTGCTTGACGCAGGCTATATCCCGGTGATTTCCACTGTGGGTTGTGACAAAGAAGGAAATATCTATAACATCAACGCAGATACTGCCGCTGCAAAGATTGCAGGTGCACTGCAGGCAGAAGGCTTTATCTCTATGACGGACATCCCCGGCCTTCTGATGGATAAGGATGATGAATCCACCTTGATTCGCAAGGTAAATGTGAGCGAAGCGCCACAGCTTGTAAGCCAGGGCGTAATTTCGGGCGGTATGATTCCGAAGGTGGAATGCTGTATCGAAGCAATCCGACAGGGCGTAAAACGTGTGTTTATTATAGACGGACGCGTGCCGCACTCAATTCTTATTGAAGTACTTACCGATGAGGGTATCGGTACAATGTTCTTTTAATGGTAAATTTGGTGCAATACTTCGTTAGAATGCTCTCGCATACAGGTGTATAGCGCTGCGCTTCTGCCTCGTCTTGCATCCAAATTTCCGCGTTAAAACGGTTGTGACATACAAAGCTGCAATCAGCTTCTGATGTGGCATTTTGCTTGTAGGGTTAGGTGGCTGCATGTGCATAATACTCTTATATATGCATATGCACACAACAAAGCCATACAACAAAATGACCATTTCATGCATACAAAATTACAATCAGCTTCTGATGCGGCATTTTGCTTGTAGGGCTAGGCGGCTGCATATGCATAATACTCTTGTATATGCATATGCACACAACAAAGCCATACAACAAAATGACCATCAGACATTAAAATAGAGAAATTCTGGTGATATTATATGACAACATTTGAAAAAGATAATCAGTATATCATGCATACATACGGTCGTTTTGATTTATGCCTGGTAAGCGGTAAAGGCTCGACACTTACAGATGAAAACGGTAAAGAATACATTGACTTCGGCACGGGCATTGCCGTAAACACCTTCGGTGTAAGCGACGAAAAGTGGAATGCGGCAGTTACGGCGCAAATTGCAAAGCTTGCGCACACCTCCAATCTGTATTATACAGAGCCGTGTGCAAACTTAGCCGAAATGCTCTGCCAAAAGACCGGTATGGCAAAGGTGTTTTTCTCCAACTCCGGCGCTGAGGCAAACGAGTGTGCCATCAAGGCGGCACGTAAGTACGGCACGGACAAGGACGAAAACAAAAACGAGATTATCACGCTCGTCAACAGCTTCCACGGCAGAACGATAACTACGTTATCTGCAACAGGACAGGATGTATTCCATAAAAGCTTCACGCCGTTTACGGAAGGCTTTGTTTATTCCCCGGCAAACGACTGCGAAGCACTGCTTGAAAAAATAGGTCCGCGCACGGCAGCCATTATGGTGGAAACTGTGCAGGGCGAAGGCGGTGTGATGCCGCTTTCCGAAGAATTTATGGCATGCATCGAAAAAATCACCACAGAAAATGACATTCTTCTTATTATAGATGAGGTGCAGACCGGTAACGGCAGAACCGGACACCTTTACTCCTATATGGGCACCTGCCTTACACCGGACATCGTATCCACCGCAAAGGGTTTAGCAGGCGGTCTGCCGCTCGGCGCAACTATGTTTAATGAAAAACTCAAAGACATCCTGCCCCCGAGCACACACGGCTCCACCTTTGGCGGCAACCCGGTATGCTGCGCAGGTGCGCTGAGTATTCTGGAACGTATCGACGATGCACTTTTAAAGGAAGTCCGAGAAAAGAGCACTTATATCCAAGAAAAGCTTTTGAAAATCCGCGGCGTAAAATCCGTATCGGGCAAGGGCTTCATGCTCGGCATTGAAACGGAAAAAGCAGCAGGCAACATCGTAAAGGCCTGCATGGAAAAAGGTTTACTTGTGCTGACGGCAAAGACAAAGGTTCGCCTTTTGCCGGCACTGAATATATCTTATGCAGAATTAGACAAAGGTCTTGAAATCTTAAAAGGAGTGATAGAAGCATGAAGCATTTGTTAAAGCTTTCCGATTGGTCCACACAGGACATCACCGAAACGCTCAACCTTGCAGATCAACTCAAATACGAAAAGAAAAACGGCATTGCCCACAAGCATTTAGAGGGGAAAACCCTTGGTATGATTTTTGAAAAATCATCCACAAGAACCCGTGTTTCTTTCGAAGTGGGAATGTACGAGCTCGGCGGTCATCCACTGTTCTTAAGCTCAAACGACCTGCAAATCGGCAGAGGTGAGCCGGTAGAAGATACCGCAAGAGTGCTTTCCAGATTTATCGACGGCATTATGATTCGTACCTATACGCAAAAAGAGGTAGAGGATTTAGCAAGCTATGGCTCTATTCCGGTCATCAACGGTCTTACCGACTACGCACATCCGTGCCAGGTGCTTGCAGACTTAATGACCATCCGCGAGCACAAGACACTTTTAGAGGGCTTAAAGCTGTGCTTCATCGGTGACGGCAACAATATGGCAAACTCCTTAATTGTCGGCGGTATCAAAATGGGCATGGAAGTTGCCATTGCCTGCCCAGCCGGCTATAAACCGGATGCAGAACTCATGAAATGGGCAAGTGAGAACGGCAAGTTTACCTGCACAGAATCCATTTTGGAGGCTGCAAAGGATGCCGATGTACTCTATACAGACGTATGGGCGTCCATGGGGCAGGAAGCGGAAGCCAACGAAAGAAAGAAAATCTTTAAAGATTATCAGATTAATGACAACGTAATGACAGTTGCAAAGCCGGATGCAATGGTACTGCACTGTCTGCCGGCACACCGCGGCGAGGAAATCACCGCAGATGTGTTTGAGGCACATGCAAACGAGATTTTCGATGAGGCAGAAAACAGACTGCACGCGCAGAAAGCCGTGTTAGTGAAGTGCATGGGAGATTGAGTATGAGAGCATATATTGTATTGGAAAACGGACAAATTTTTGAGGGCAAACGCTTTGGTGCCGAAGCAGATGCTATCGGCGAGCTGGTGTTTACCACAACGATGGGCAGCTATATGGAAACACTGACCGACCCTTGCTACCACGGGCAGATTGTACTGCAAACCTTCCCGCTCATCGGTAACTACGGCATTGTAACCAAAGACATTCAAAGCGACAAAGTGCATGTGGCAGGCTATGTGATTCGTGACCTGTGCGAAGCGCCTTCCAACTTCCGCTGTGAAGGGGATTTAAACAGCTTTTTAAAAGCACAGGGAATCACCGGTATCTACGGTGTAGATACGCGTGAGCTGACGCGCATCATTCGCGAAAACGGCACAATGACGGCAAAAATCGTTTCCGAAAAGCCGGAAAACGCAGAAATGACCTATGCGATTTGCGATGCGGTAAAGGCCGTGGCAACGGGTAAAACGAAAGAATACAAGGCAGATAATGCAAAATATAATGTGGCGGTTCTGAACTTAGGTGCAACACAAGGACTTGCGGATGCGCTTGTAAAGCGCGGCTGTAATGTCTGTGCGTTGCCGTACGACACAGCCGCGGACAAGCTTTTGACGTACGATGCAATTGTTCTGTCCGCAGGTCCGGGTGATCCGGCAGAAAACAAAGCCGTTATCGAAACCGTTGCCGAAGTGTTCGGCAAAAAACCGATTTTCGGCATTGGACTTGGCCATCAGATTTTAGCCCTCGCTGCCGGCGGCAAAACAGAAAAAATGAAGGTGGGTCACCGCGGCGCAAATGTACCGGTACGTGATGAAAAGAGTGGCAGAGTGTATATCACGGCGCAGAATCACGGTTACACCGTAAACTGCGAAACGCTGCCGGAATTTGCAAAGCTTTGTTTTGTAAATGCGAACGATAAAACCTGCGAAGGTATAGAATATGAAGGCAAGAAAGCCTTCTCTGTACAGTTCCAGCCGGAACGCACAGCATTTTTGTTTGACAAATTTATTGAAATGGTAGGTGAATGATATGCCGTTAAATCCGAATATTAAAAAAGTACTCGTTATCGGCTCCGGTCCGATTGTCATCGGTCAGGCGGCTGAATTCGACTATGCCGGCACACAGGCATGCCGTGTTTTAAAAGATGCAGGTCTGGATATTGTGCTCGTAAACTCCAATCCGGCAACCATTATGACAGATAAGGCTATGGCGGACGAAATCTACTTAGAACCGCTCACGCCGGAAACCATCAAACGTATTATTGAAAAAGAGCGCCCGGACAGCTTGCTTGCTTCGCTTGGCGGTCAGACCGGTCTGACCATTGCGATGCAGCTTTCCGAGGAAGGCTTTTTAGACCGTATGGGTGTAAAGCTCATCGGTACGAATGAAGAAGCAATTATCAAAGCGGAGGACCGTGATTTGTTTAAGCAGACAATGCTTGAGCTCGGTCAACCGTGTATCCCGTCTGATATTGCAACCGATCTGGAGACCGCAACCGAAATTGCAGCAAAAATCGGCTATCCGGTCATTATCCGTCCGGCATTTACATTGGGCGGAGCAGGCGGCGGTGTTGCCTATAACGAAGATGAATTCCGCAAGATTGCGGCGAACGGTCTTCTTCTCTCCCCGATTACCCAGATTCTCGTAGAAAAATACATCTACGGCTGGAAGGAAGTCGAGTTCGAAGTTATGCGCGATGCTGCAGGCAACGCAATTACCATCTGCTCGATGGAAAACTTCGACCCGGTCGGCGTACATACAGGCGACTCTATCGTTGTTGCACCGGCAGTAACACTTTCCAACAAGGAATACTCCATGCTCAGCAAAGCAGCGCTCGACATTATTACCGCACTTAAAATTGAGGGTGGCTGTAACGTACAGTTTGCGCTCGACCCGAACAGCTTTGACTACGCTGTTATTGAGGTAAACCCGAGAGTATCGCGTTCGAGTGCACTTGCAAGTAAGGCAACGGGCTATCCGATTGCCAAAGTAACCACCAAAATTGCACTTGGCTATACCTTAGACGAAATCAAAAACGACGTCACCGGCAGCACATGGGCATGCTTTGAACCTGCCGTAGACTATATTGTTGTTAAATTCCCGAAATGGCCGTTTGATAAGTTCGTATACGCACAGCGCAAGCTTGGTACGGCTATGAAAGCAACCGGTGAGGTTATGTCCATCGGTCCGACCTTTGAAATGGCAATTATGAAAGCAGTGCGTGGCGCCGAAATCGGTCTTGATACACTGCAGCTTCGCAAAATGCAGGAAGAAGAAGACATTGAAGCGGCAATGGCACGCATGGATGACCAGAGAATCTTTGCCGTTTATGAAGCACTGCGCCGTGGCGTAACACCGGACAGAATTAATGAAATCACAAGAATCGATAAATGGTTCTTGTCCAAGCTCTTAAACCTCGTAAACTTCGAAAATTCCCTGCCGGGTAATTTGGATGAAGAAAAGTACCTCGAGGGTAAAAAGCTCGGCTATCCGGATGCAGCTTTGGAACGACTTTCCGGCTGTAAGGTGCCGATGCACAAAAGCTGTGTCTACAAAATGGTAGATACCTGCGGTGGCGAATTCAAAGCACAGACACCGTATTTCTACTCCAGCTATGACGAGCACTGCGAAGCGCGCGAAGTGCAATCCGACGGTGAAAAGATTATCGTACTCGGCTCCGGTCCGATTCGTATCGGTCAGGGTATCGAGTTTGACTATTCCTCCGTTCACTGCGTATGGACACTCAAAAAAATGGGTTACGATGTTGTAATTATCAACAACAATCCGGAAACCGTTTCCACGGACTTTGACACGGCAGACCGACTCTACTTCGAGCCGCTCACGCCGGAAGACGTTATGAACGTAATCGAGGTTGAAAAACCGAGCGGTGTCGTTGTTGCCTTTGGCGGTCAGACCGCAATTAAGCTGGTAAAATTCCTGTCGGAAAGCGGCATTAAAATTTTGGGTACATCTGCCGAAAGCATTGATATGGCAGAAGACCGCGAACAGTTCGACGCACTTTTGGAGCGTTTCTCCATTAAGCGTCCGCAGGCGCTGACTGCTATGGATATGGCAGGTGCCATCGAAGCTGCAAACAGCTTGGGCTTCCCGGTACTACTGCGTCCGTCCTACGTTATCGGCGGTCAGGATATGACCATCGCACATACCAACGAAGACGTTGAGCGCTATATGAATATGATTCTGGCGCAGAAGATTGAAAATCCGGTGCTCATCGACAAATATATGATGGGTAAGGAGTTGGAAGTAGACGTTATCTCCGACGGCGAAGACGTACTCATTCCGGGTATCATGGAGCACGTAGAGCGTGCTGGCGTACACAGCGGTGACTCCATTGCTGTATATCCACCGTTCAGCGTAAGCGATATTATGCTCGAAAAAATCATCTCCTGCTCTGAAAAGCTCGCACTTTCGTTAAAGACACATGGCCTGATTAACATTCAGTACCTCATTTACCAAAACGAGCTGTATGTTATCGAGGTAAACCCGCGTGCATCGAGAACCGTACCGTACATCAGTAAGGTAACAGGCGTGCCGATGGTAGATCTTGCAACACGCGTAATGCAGGGAGAGCCGTTAAAATCGCTCGGCTACGGCACAGGTTTGTATAAATCCTCGCCGTACTTTACCGTAAAGGTGCCGGTATTCTCGTTTGAAAAGCTCTCCGGTATCAACTCCATCTTAGGACCTGAAATGAAGTCCACCGGTGAAGTGCTCGGCATCGGCAGAACCTTAAACGAAGCACTCTTTAAGGGTTTGGTTTCCGCCGGCTTTAATCTGCAGGGCAGAAACGGTGTGTATATCAACATGCACATGAAGGACCGCTATGAAGTATTGCAGCTTGCCAAAAAGTTTGACGATGCAAAGATTAAGATTTACGCATCCCCGGCTTGTGCAGAGCTGATTGAAGCACTCGGCATTGACGTCATCGCCGTAAAAGACGAGGATGTCAGCCCGATGCTCGAAAATAAGATGTTTGATTACATCGTATACACCAACGGTGGCAAGCCGGAGGAAATCGAGGCTTACATCAAACTGCATATGCAGGCGCTGCGCCTCTCCGTGGCATGTCTTACAAGCCCGGATACGGCAAATGCCCTTGCAGACATTATTTTAAGCCGCTTTAACCAGCAGAATACTGAGCTTGTAAATATCACAGCACTGAGAAGCAACAAGCAGAAGCTCAAGTTCTTAAAGATGCAGGGTACCGGCGATGACTACATCTTCTTTGACAACTACAAAGGCAAAATCACCTGTCCGGAACCGCTTGCAATCAATCTGACCGACCGTCATTACGGCATCGGCGGCGACGGCATGGTGCTGATTGAAAAGTCATCGATTGCCGATATGAAGATGCGTATGTTTAACTCGGACGGCAGTGAAGGCCAGATGGCAGGCAACTCCATCCGCTGCGTTGCAAAGTATCTGTACGACAATGACTTTGTAAAGAAGGAAAAGATGACCATCGAAACCCCGAGCGGTATCAAGGAAGTCAGAGTATACCTTTACAACGGTCAGGTGCGCAGCGCATGCGTAAATATGGGCAAGGCAGAGTTTGCTCCGGAAAAATTACCGGCAAACATCCGTAAAGAAAAAATTATCAACGAGCCGATTACCATCGGCGGCAAGGAATATAACATCACCTGCGTATCAATGGGTAACCCGCACTGCGTTGTATTCTGCGACCGTGTAGATAACTTTGATGTAGCAGGTGTAGGTCCGCTCTTTGAAAACAATGCAGAGCTCTTCCCGGAAAGAATCAATACAGAATTCGTTCGTGTTGTAGATCCGAAGACCATCCGTATGCGCGTTTGGGAGCGCGGTAACGGCGAAACGCCGGCATGCGGTACAGGTGCTTGTGCTGCAGTTGTCGCAGCCGTTGAAAACGGCTACTGCTTAAAGGACGAGGATATCGTTGTTCGCGTCAAAGGCGGCGAGCTGATTGTTCGCTACACAGACAAAGCTGTATACCTTACAGGTAATGCAGAACTCGTATTCGAGGGTACAATCGAATATTAAAAATTGAAGGGCGAGGTTTGCTTCGCCCTTTTTCCTATGGAGGCATTCAAATGGATTTCGAAAAAATTGTTGCAAAAGTGGAAGCTCTGAAAGAAGAATATCTACAGTTCTGGATAGACACCGTCAACTGTGAAAGCCCGACGGATTTTAAGTCAGGCGTAGATGCCTGCAGCAAGCTGTTTATCGACAAAGCTGTAGCGCGCGGCTGGACGGTGGATGTACAAAAGCAGCCGGTATCCGGCGATGCCGTTTGCATCACCTTAAATCCGGATGCAAAGGGCAAGCCGTTTTGTCTGTCTGCACATTTGGATACCGTGCATCCGCTCGGCAGTTTCGGTACACCGGCGGCACACATTGAAGGCGACAAGCTTATCGGTCCGGGCGTAACAGACTGCAAGGGTGGCGCTGTAACAGCGTTTATGGCTATGCACGCGCTCGACGAGTGTGGTTTCCAGGATCGTCCGGTGAAGCTGATTCTGCAAAGCGACGAGGAAAACAGCAGCCGTACCAGCAACAAAACAACCATCTACTATATGATTGAGCAGGCAAAGGGCTGTGTCGCTTTCCTGAACTTAGAAGGCAACAAGCGTTACGATAACGCTTGTGTCGCCAGAAAAGGTATCGCCAAGTATAAAATCGAAATCACCGGTAAGGCTTGCCACGCATCCGTATGCACGGAAGGCATCAGCGCGATTCGTGAAGCGGCGATGAAAATCATTGCGCTCGAAAAAAATCAGGATCCGGACGGCATCACAATGAGCTGCGGCATCATTTCGGGCGGCAGCGCAGAAAACACTGTGCCGGAGCACTGCACCTTTACGGTCGACACACGCTTTGCAAACGATACGCAAATGAAAGAGGTCGATTCCATTGTCCGCAAAATTACGGAAACCTCTTTTGTGGAAGGTACTTCCGCAACCGCGTCGCTCTTAAGCAGCCGCATTTCCATGCCGGTTAAGGATACAAATGTTGCACTTGTGCAAGCGCTCAATACCTATTGGCGTGAGGCAAAGCTGCCGGTTTGCGAGCCGGTAATGCGCTTTGGCGGCTCGGATGTGGCATACATCAGCGCAGCCGGTATTCCGACAGCGGATAATTTAGGCATCCGCGGCGGCGGTATTCATACCTTAGAAGAATTTGCGTATATTGAATCTTTGCCGATTTTTGCCGCAAGGCTTGCAGTTGCTGCAGCAGCGCTTCCGGATACATTTAACGAAAACTAATATCACATACACAAAGACC
>JAZSGM010000067.1:0-3335 GCA_045532715.1 Clostridia bacterium | reverse complement strand
AAAGTATATGAAAGGGGTTTTTTTATGCCAATGGAGGATAGACGCACGCAGTCGCATTCGGTCAGACTGGAGGAACGCGAACACCTGTATCTGACAGGGGTGGAGGATGTGGAAAGCTTTGACGAGGAGAGTATGGTCATTGAAACCAATATGGGAACGGTGCTTGTCCAGGGAAGCGGACTACACATTCAGAAATACAATGTGGACAGCGGTGAATTGGTGATTGAGGGCGAAATTGACGAGTTGGTGTACAGCGACGCACAGGGCGGGAAAAAAGGTTTGCTCGGGCGCCTGTTCGGGTAAACGAAAATGGAGGTTTCCGTAAACAGTCAGCTTTATGTGTTTTTTGCGATGCTGCTCGGCGGTGCGGCAAGCGGACTTTTGTCCGATGTGTGCATGATTTTGCGTATGCAGCTGGGGCGCCGACGCATTACGACCGGGCTGGTTGATCTTGCGCTTTGGGCGTTGCTTGCCGCAGGAATTTTTCTTTTGAATATGCGTGTAAACAACGGTGAGCTGCGTTGGTTCAGTTTTTGCGCCATTCTTTTAGGTGCGACTTTGTATTTTTTGACAATGAGCCGTGCCGTACGGCTTATTTTAGGCTGGGTTTTCAGCGTTTCCAAGAAAATCCTGCTTCTAATTTTGAAAATAGTATTGACTATAGCCGCATTTTTGTATAAAATAATATGTGGTATACTTTCGTTTGCCTTGCGTCTGTTTGCGCCGTTTGTGCACTTGACACGGCGTGCGGGGGCGGGTGTGAAACGCGGGCTTCGTGGTATGCGTCTTGTTTTAAAGAAAAAGTAACGGTATTTATGTGCAGAAGGAGGCGGTTTTCTTTGAATAGATTAGAGGAAAAGAAGGCATCAAGAGAAATCCGTCGCGCGAAAAATGCCGGGCAGTTTCGGTTGCTTCTGGTGGTGGGGCTTGCGCTTGCGCTGTGTGCGTTTGTCGGTGTGAAATTTTACCGGCAGGCAAAAATGAATGCGCAGCTGGATGCGCAGATTGCACAGCTGGAAGCACAAATTGAGCAGCAAGCTGCAGAAAAGGAGCATTATGACAGTTTGACGGATTTGTATAAGACGGAGGAGTATCAGAAGCTGTTTGCGAAAGAGCGCCTGGGGCTTGTAGAGGAAAACGAAAAGGTGTTTATTGATGTTTCGGGTGAATAACAAAACCCGGTTTAGAGGTACATCCACAAAGGAGGACGCGTAGTTTATGGCTGTTGAGGTTGGTAGCATAGTTGAAGGAAAGGTTGTCAGCGTGATGCCGTTTGGCGCTTTTGTTGAGTTAGAAGGCGGCGTAAACGGTTTGGTACATATTTCGGAGATTTCGACTGAGTATGTGCAGGCGGTTGCCGACCATTTGAAGGTTGGTGATTCTGTGCGCGCGAAGGTCGTTAAGATTGACGAAAACGGTAAGGTCAGCCTTTCAATTAAAAAGCGTATGCTGGATGAGCAGAAAAACAACCGCAGAAGCCGTTCGCAGGCACCGAAGAGCAGCGGCAGTGTGCGTCCTGCAGATGTGGATTCTTTAAGAAGCAGCCAGGGTGACATGTCCTTTGAGGATTTGCTGTCGAAGTTTAAGTCGGACAGCGATGAGAAAATGCAGGCACTGCGCCGTAGCTCTGACTCTAAGCTGCGTACGGGCTATAAAAGATTTTAGTGGATAAGAAATGTGCATATTGCCGCTTCCGTGCCCAACGGAGGCGGCTTTTTTTACAGATTGTTTAAACATTGTTCATTGCAAAATATGTCGGATTATAGTACAATGAACTCAAAATAAAGATTGTGGGGTTATGTAAATGAAAAACAGAGAAGCCTTTAAGGATGCAGACGCGTTTCAAAAGCATATTGAAGGTTATTTTGGGCAAAATTTTATAGAAGAAGCACATGCGGCGGCGCAAAGCTTTACGAAAATGATGTCGTATTACCGCTGTGCCATGATGGAAATTGAAACAAAATTTAATGTTCTCAACGAGGAGTTTTCCCTGCGCCTGGACAGAAATCCCATCAGCGATATCAAAAGCAGAATTAAAAGTATGTTCAGCATCAAGCAAAAATTGGAAGGACGCGGACTGCCGTTTACATTGAAGGCGATGGAGGAAAATCTGCACGATATTGCCGGTGTGCGTGTAGTTTGCTCCTTTCCGGAGGATGTGTATATGCTGGCAGATGCGCTTTTAAAGCAGGATGATATTCGTCTGATTGAACGCAAGGATTATATTCAGAATCCGAAGCCGAACGGCTATCGCAGCTTGCATCTGATTGTGACTGTGCCAATATTTTTAGCGCATGAAAAGCGTGAAATGCGCGTGGAAATCCAACTTCGGACAATTGCGATGGATTTCTGGGCAAGTCTGGAACATCAGCTTCGCTACAAAAAGGAATTGGAATTTACGCAGGACATGGCAGAAGAACTTCTGGCGTGTGCAAAGCTGAGCGCAGAGCTGGACGCGCGCATGGATGCCATCCGGAGCCGTTTGCAGCTCGACAGCCAAAACGAAAAAAGCGAATCTTAACTGCATCTTAACTGAATCCATGATAAACTCATAATGTAGAAAAAAATACATAGAAAGAAGTGGTGTCCGATAGCCGCCGGCGGTGGTTTAGTGGAAACGGACACGCATTATGAGGTGAGAAAATGGATTTATTTGATGTGTTGACATTGATTGGTGGACTTTGCCTGTTCCTGTTCGGTATGAACGTGATGGGCGATGCGCTTGAACGACGCGCAGGCGGCGGATTGCGCAATCTGCTCGGTAAGCTGACGCAAAACAAGCTTGCCGGCTTTCTGACGGGGCTTGGTGTCACGGCTGTGATTCAGAGCTCTTCTGCGACAACGGTTATGGTTGTCGGTTTTGTAAACTCAGGCATTATGTCGCTGAAGCAGTCCATTGGCGTGATTATGGGTGCCAATATTGGTACAACCGTAACGGCGTGGGTATTGAGTCTTGGCGGCATCAGCAGCGATAACCTTGTGATTCAGCTGTTAAAGCCGACCTCCTTTACGCCGATTCTTGCTCTGATCGGTACGGCGTTGGTGATGTTCGGAAAAACAAGTAAGAAAAAGGACACCGGAACGATTCTTTTGGGCTTTGCAACCCTGATGTTCGGTATGGATACGATGTCGGATGCTGTGGGCGGTCTTGCGGATGTACCTGCGTTCCAGAATATGTTCCTTATGTTTAAAAACCCGATTCTCGGTGTTTTGGTCGGTGCAGTTTTAACGGCGATTATTCAGTCGAGCTCTGCTTCGGTCGGTGTTTTACAGGCGCTTTCCGTAACGGGGCAGGTTTCCTACGGTGCTGCGGTGCCGATTATTATGGGACAGAA
>JAZSGM010000026.1:0-5402 GCA_045532715.1 Clostridia bacterium | reverse complement strand
GTTGACGGCATCGTTATAACTGCGCGTCACGGTGACAACCACTTAAAATACGCAATGCCGTATTTCGAAAGCGGCATTCCGATGTTTATCGACAAGCCGATCACCTGCACAGAGGCAGATGCACTTGAATTAAAGGCGCTCGCCGCAAAGCATAATGTACGTCTCTGCGGCGGCTCTGTATTAAAGTTCCCTGCACAGCTGCAAAAGCTTAAAATAGCTGTTGCCGAGAAGACCTATGGCAATTTATACGGTGCTGTTTTACGTGCACCAATCAATCTCAAAAATCCATATGGTGATTTCTTCTTCTATTCGCAGCACCTTGTAGCCATGATGTGTGAGCTGTTCGGCTTTTATCCAAACAGCGTCATTGCGCACGAATTAAACGGAACCGTTAACTGTACTGTCCGCTATGATGCTTGCGATGTAAACCTCATCTACAGCTCTGAAAGCTATGACTACTATGCAGCCATCAGTTGCAAGGATGGCTTCCCGATTGAAAAGCTTTCTCTGGAAGGTTGCTTTAAGATAGAGTTTGAAGAGTTTTATGATTTGCTTTTAGGCAAAGACCAGCCGGAAAGCACCGAGGATTTTATCGCACCGGTATTTATCATCAATGCGCTGGATAAAGCATTAAAGAGCGGCAAGGAAGAAAAGGTGAACAGGCAATGATAAATTTAGCATTTGCCGGTTTCCGGCACAGTCATATACTAAGTTTATACAATGAAGCAGTAAAGGATGAAAATGTAAACATCCTCGGATGCTTCGAGGAAGCGCCTACTGAAAGCATTATGACAGATGCAGTTTCACTGACTTATGCTTCTTATGAAGAAGTATTAAATGACGCACAAGTTGAAGCTGTTGCCATCGGCGATTATTATGCAAAGCGCGGACAAATGGTCATTGCCGCACTCAAAGCCGGCAAGCACGTCATTTGTGACAAACCGATTTGTACTTCTTTAAAAGAGCTGGACGAAATTGAAACACTCGTCAACAAAACCGGTCTGAAGGTTTGCTGTATGCTTGACTTGCGCTATATGCCACAAATCAAAACGGCAAAAAGGCTGATTGCCGATGACAAAATCGGTGAAATTGTAAATGTGTCATTTACCGGTCAGCACTGTTTAGATTATGGCAACCGCCCCGGTTGGTACTTTGAAGAAGGCAAGCACGGCGGCACAATCAATGACATCGCTATCCATGGCGTTGATTTAATACGATATCTGACAAATAAGAATCTAACAAAAATCAACTATGCGCACACATGGAACGCATTTGCCGAACATGCGCCGAATTTTAAAGATTGCGGACAATTCATAGCAGAATTTGAAAGCGTTTCCGTCATGGCAGACGTTTCCTACGCTGCACCGAAATGCAACGAGATTTTACCGACTTATTGGGAGTTTACATTCTGGGGCAAAAAAGGCATGCTCAGATTCAATTATGCATCCTCAGATTTGCTTTTGTTCACAATAACTGCAGAGGTTCTCCCCTGTCCCTCGACAGAAGCACACCTCTTAAAAGACTTCGCACTGCAGATCAGCGGTAAAGACTCCGTACTCGACTGTGCAGACCCATTGAAGTCGCAAAGACAAGTATTACAAATACAGAATTTCGAAGAGTAAGGCATAGCCTTACTCTTTAAATTTTTGTTAATAACCCATGAACACAAGCAAATTAACTTGACGATAATTTTAGGTTATAGTATAATGAAAACAGAAAATTTCAAAGGAGATGCACAAATTGAAAACATCGGAAACATACATAAAACCGTTCACCAAGGAATGGTGGGAAAACTACTGGTATTACTACAAATGGCATACCATTCTTATCGGTCTCGTTATAATCGCTGTTGCAATACTCATCGCAGATGTATTTGGCAAGCCGACACCGGACTTTGCATTTATGTATGCAGGAAACCACGCCGGCATGGGTTCTGTTGAAGGCTATACCTTAGAGGACCAATGGAAGGAATACACTTCAGATGTTGACGGCAACGGTGAATACAATGTAAAATCCACTGTAATCTACATTCCGACTGAGGAAGCAGCCTCTGTTGAATCTGCAATGGGCGTTGTGCTTGATTCCGAACTGATTGCCGGAGAATCAACCGTCTTCTTCGCCAGCGAATATTTACTTGGCCGTTTTCCGCCAGACGAGATGGAAGATTTAAGTGCTTATGTAGAAAAATTCAATATTGATGAAACTCTTGTTAAACGTAACAAAGCCGGCGGTGTATATGCGGTTTCCATGTCGCAAAATCCGATTTTTACAACGATGGAAGGTGTGGATCCGAGCGAAATGTATATGCTGGTACGCCCGGTTCGCGAAACAGTTGATACCTCTGACTACAAAAAGAACTTACACAAGAACGGTTTGGAAATGGCGCAGCACATTTTAAGCGGTGGTAGCTACATCCCGGAGAAGGTCATTTATGAAAAATAATACCCCGGAAAACACAGGCACACTAACCATTGAGCAGCAGCTTGCACTTTACCGCGAAACCGGCAATATGCAGCTTCGGGAGCAAATCGCATTGCGTTGCGCTTCCATTGCCGAAATTCTGGCGAAGCGCTACACCGGGCGTGGCATTGAGTATGACGATTTATACCAAGTGGCAAGCATTGGTCTATTATTTGCAATTGACCGTTTCGATCCAAGCTTCAATGTTAAATTCACCACCTATGCATCCGCAATGATTTCGGGTGAAATCAAAAAGCACTTCCGCGATACAGGACATTTTATAAAAATTCCCAGAAGAATGTATGAAGCTTTTTCCAAAGCGGAATCTAATGTAGACACCCTCCCCTTGCACGTCGTTTCCTATGAACAAGCACTCGGTGAAAGCAATGACTTACCTGCAGAAAGCCTGCTCGGTCAGACGGATGATAACTATCTGCTTGTGGAGGATAAGAACTTTATCTCTCAATGCCTGCAATCTTTAACCGGCGAAGAGCACACCTTTGTTGTCGCTCGCTATTATGAAGCAATGACGCAGCAGCAAATTGCCGAGAAAATGCATGTTTCACAAATGTATGTTTCCAGACTTGAGAAAAAGATATTAAAAAAGTTGCATGATTTTTATATGAAAGATTAAAAAGCGGAACAGATGGTAAATCCACTCGTTCCGCTTTTATATTTACAGTTTCATATATTCCGCAATCGCGTCATCCAGCGCTTGTGAAGCTGCAAGAACCTCTGCCTCACCCGCTTCTTTTTCCAAAAGCGTATCCAGCACTTTTCTCTTTTCCTCCATTTGTGCGCTGAGCACATCTTTTTTCAAATTGACGGGCTTTCCTTTCTTATACAGAAGCACCAAAACAGCAATTGCGGCGAATGCAAAGAAAACAACCGTCCAAAACGACATATAAACGCTGCCGTTTCCCAATACAAATTCGCTGTCACGCATCGTTTCCATAACCGCACGGCCTATGCTATACCAGATTAAATACAGACAAAACACCTCGCCGTAGCGACGCTTTCTGTCCTGATACATCAAAACGATGACGAAGCCCAAAAGCATCCAAATGGATTCATAGAGAAACAGCGGATGCACCGGTGCAAGCGTTTTTCCACCAATCATCATCCCCCACGGCAGTTCCGTTGCAACACCGTAAACCTCACCGTTTACAAAGTTCCCCCATCTGCCGATGATTTGTCCAATCATTAAAGATGGCGCTGCCAGATCACAAAGTCTGCCGAGATGCACTTTCTTGACTGCACTGTATATAACACCGGTCAGCATGCATCCAATCAAAGCGCCCAAAATCGAAATGCCGCCTTGCCATATGGCAAAGACATTCCAAAAATTATCGCGATAAGCATCCAAATCACCCAACACATAAAACGCCCTGGCAAATATAATGGCAAGCGGCATACCGAGAATTGCCAAATCAAGCACGGTATCTTCCGTAAGCCCAACCTTCTTTGCACGGTATCCGGCATAAAGCACGCCAAGCACAAACCCGATTGCAATAATTACCGCATACCAACGAATAACAATTTCTGTTCCGGGAATTGCAAATCCGGTTTTCACCGCTATTTCCAGTCCAAGCTTCGGAAAAGAAATCAAATTTTCACTAATCATTTACGCAATCACCCCTTTGGCACAATCACGGAAAGGCAACTGTTTTCCTTTCGCAAGAGTGCCTTACGTCTTACGCATAAATCTTCATAGCTGATTGTATCGTAGACCTCTTTAAAATCAAACATATCCACGTCAATAAGTTGATGAAGCGCAAAGCTGTATACTACCGATTCCGTCGAATCGAACATATCGATATAATCGCCCCATGCACATTTTTTTGCACGCACAAAATCTTCTTCCGTCACCTGTGCAGTCTCCAGCATCTCCAACAGACGTTCATATGCAGCATATGGTTGCTTGGAGTCAGCGCCTACCGTTGCAAACGCATAATCGCGGTGCCCGCTGTATTCAGCAGAAAAGCTTTTGTTAATCAATCCGGCATTATAGAGCTCTTTATAAATCTGCGAGCTCTTACCAAACATCAGCTCCATCAGCATTTCAGTCAATATTTCCTTTTTCAGCAATTCCTTGCCGCGCAAATGCGTGTCATTGTCTTTAAATGCAATCTGAAACATCGGCATTGCCACATCAAGCTGTTTCTCCACTTTTTCGCAAACAACACTTTGCGGCTCCTCCGGCAGCTTGCGTTCGATTTTTTCCGTTCGTGGCGGTATATCCCTGAGTGTTTCATCCGCCAAAGCAAAAACCTTGTCGACATCCACGTCACCCGCAATAAAGAGGACCATATTCGACGGGTGGTAATACATATTATATATATCATAGAGTGACTTTTCCGATATCTGTGCAATGGTGTCTACCGTACCGGCGATGTCAATTTTCACCGGATGATTATGATAAAGTCCTTCAATACCCTTGTAATATACCTGCCAGCTCGGATCGTCTTCATACATTTTAATTTCCTGTCCGATAATTCCCTGCTCTTTCGCAATACTTTCCTGCGTAAAATACGGTGTTTGCACAAAGGAAATCAGTGTTTCAAGATTCTCATAAAAATGATCCGTGCTACTAAAATAATACGCCGTTGTTCCGAAGCTTGTAAATGCATTGGCGTTTGCGCCGAGCATACTGAAGCGGTCAAATACGTTTCCGTTTTCCTCTTCGAAAAGCTTGTGCTCTAAAAAGTGCGCCGTTCCGTCCGGAATCGCCTTTGTCTCCCCATTTGTTCGGTAGGTTGTATCAATACTGCCGTAAGCCGTTGCAAACATTGCCATGCACTTACGAAAGCCGGGTTTCGGCATAACAAACACACGTGCACCACTTTTATGCACACCGCTGCAGACAATTTCACCCGTGACGGCATCTTCTCTTTTTGTATAATTCATCATTTCACACATCCTTTACGCGTTGGCCCCGAGAA
>JAZSGM010000090.1:0-9960 GCA_045532715.1 Clostridia bacterium | reverse complement strand
GAGCTTCACAATGATTCTCGGTAATCCGGAACCGGATACCTACATTCCGCTGGCACAGCTGATTAACTACTTCGGTGTTGACTGCAGCAAGGTGCACCTCGTAGCAGAGGATGAATGGGCAGATGAAAATGGTAACATCGCTCCTATTACATACGAAGCAGGTTTTGCACATTCAATGATTAAGTATCTTTACAATCAGATTGATGAAAAGCTCCGTATGCCGATGGAAAATGTTCATTTCCCGACAAACGCAAACATTAAGGATTATTCCAAGATTATCGACGATATTACAGAGGGTACAGGTGCTGATATCGCCTCCACATCCCCGGGTTGGGCAGGTCACATGGCTTTCGTTGATCCGATTCCGGAATTCATCGGTAGCGGTGACATCGAAGAATGGCTCAATCAGCCGGCGCAGATCGTTAAGCTGCATCCGATGACCATCATGCAGAACTCCCTGAACGGTACATTTGGTCAGTCCGGTGATATCGCAAACGTTCCGCCGTGTGCAGCAACCATCGGTCCGCTCGATGTAATGCGCGCTAAGGAAAGAATCGAAGTGCATGCACTCGCAACCTGCGGCACATTCTCTTCCTGGCAGAGAATGACAAGCCGTCTGTGCACACACGGCCCGATTACACCGTATCTGCCGAGCACAATGCTGCAGACAAAGAAGACCCAGGTTTACATCAGCGAAGAGCTTGCTGCTCCGTTTGAGTGCTGGGAAAAGGTTGGTTATTAATAGAAACAAAAAAGCTGATGCGTCGCATCGGCTTTTTGTTTTCTGTGTAAAATTCAACAAAAAGAATTGACAAGCTGAAAAAAAGGTTATATAATTATAAACGGAAACGAAAGTAAAACGAAAGGAAAAACAAAGCTATGTTAAAGAACTTTAATATCAAACCGCCGTTTTTTGAAATCGGTCCGAAAGCATATCTTTATGGAGAGGGAATGCTCAAGCTTGCAAAGGTGATTGACAAGGTTGCGATGAAATACGATGTAGATGTTATCGTTACACCGCAGTATACGGATATCAGCCTGCTTGCAAATAATACGGAAAGAATTCTGGTATTTGCACAGCATATGGATTCTCTGCCGGTTGGCAGAGGCTTAGGCTCAGTCCTGCCGGAGGCAGTAAAGGCAGCCGGTGCAGTCGGCGTAATGCTCAACCATGCTGAAAAGAAACTGACACTTGAAGAAGTGGAAAAGACGATTGCGCGTGCAGACGAAGTTGGTCTTGCAACCATCGTTTGTGCCGATACAGTAGAAGAGCTTGTTGCAATTGCAAAGCTTTCGCCGAATCTGCTTGTCGCAGAGCCGACAGAACTTATCGGTACGGGCACAACAAGCGATTCGAACTATGTGATTGAAACCATCCGTCAGGTGCGTGAAATCAATCCGGAAATTATGGTGCTGCAGGGTGCCGGTATTTCGAATGGACAGGATGTATACAATACCATCAAGCTTGGTGCGCAGGCAACGGGTTCGACCAGCGGTATCATTAAGGCTGCAGATCCGTATGCAATGGTCGAGGAAATGCTCTACAACCTGCGTAAGGCTTGGGATGAATGCAACGGTTGAGGTGAAATAAATGAACAGCGAAGCTTTAAAAATGGCAAAGCAAGCCTATCAGATTGAAAGTGAATGTATTGAAACGCTTGCGACATATTTTGATGAAGAAGCATTTTCCAAGGCAGTGGATTTGCTTGCGCAGGCAGAGCGTATCGGTGCGGCAGGTTGCGGACACAGCGGTATTATGTGTCAGCATTTCGCGCATTTGATGTGCTGTATCGAACAACCGGCCAAATTCATTTCGCCGGCAGAGGCGGTACATGGTGGTATGGGCTTTTTACAGGCAGGCGATGTTATGCTGTTTGCATCCCGTGGCGGAAAAACCAAGGAACTTTTACCGATGCTTGAAATTTGCAAGGTAAAAGGTGTGAAGGTGATTTCAATCACGGAGGATATGGAGTCCGTGCTCGCTAAGGAAGCAGACGTTGCCATTAAAATGTATGTTAACCGTGAAACAGACAAGTACAATGCACAGGGGACAACCTCATCTACGGTGCTTTGCGTACTGTTTCATGCACTTCAGACAGCCCTCATTGAAGAGACGGGCTATGTAAACGAACAATTTGCGCTCATTCATCCGGGTGGTGCAGTGGGCGAGAGATTGAATAAAAAATAATTGCATTACAGGAGGAAAAGAAAATGGAATTTAAGTTTTTTCAAAAGGAATTAGAATTGCAGTCGAGAGGCTGGATTCCGACCTTCCACGACATCTCTAAGGAGATTATTGAAATTGTAAAGGCATCCGGCGTTAAGAACGGTACCGTAACAATTGCTTCCCACCATACAACTTGCTCTGTTATGGTTCAGGAATGCTCCCACGATATCGATTCTTTCGATTTAGAGTATCTCCAGCATGACCTGCTCGATATCATGCGCAAGATGATTCCGGACTTCACAGATGAAGGTGACTATCGTCATCCGGGCCCGATCCATGCACAGTTCGGCAGATATGTAAACGAGCCGGGCGACTACACAAGCATGAACACTGACGGTCATCTGCGCAGTGTGTTCTTCGGCAGAAGCGAAACCATGACCATTAAGGATGGCGAGCTTGACGGCGGTGAATTTGCACATGTTTACTTTGTAGACTGGGATCACGTTCGTGCACGTCGCAGACAGGTAAACGTAACTGTTATGGGTATCGGTGAGGACGTAGAGGACAGAAAGTGGAACAACGGTGAAGTAATTGATACCAAGCGTAAGTACACAGAAGAAGAAAAGGCTTACGATGTTCACTATACACTCCAGCAGCAGAGATAATCGTAAATGGAATAAACGGGGCAAAAATCAAAGGTTTTTGTCCCGTATTTTACAATAAAAGCAATGCAGGAATTGCAGAACGGAAGTGATGAAATGGATATTCGACAGAGAAGAGAAAAAATTCTTGAATTGCTGAATTTGCACGGACAGGTTAAAGTGAGTGAGTTGAGCAAATTGTTTGGTATTTCCAGCATAACCATCCGTTCGGATTTGGCAGATTTGGAAGAACAAGGACTTCTTTTTCGTACGCATGGCGGTGCGATTAACTCCTATAAATCCTACTGTGATATGGACTTAAAACAGCGCCTTAGTACTAACCAGAAGGCAAAGCAGCTGATATCCAAAACGGCAGTGGAGATGATTCGGGATCACGATACCGTTATGATGAATTCCGGTACGACGACGCTTTCGGTGTTTCGGGCAATTCCGCCGCAGCTGAAGATTAATATTGTAACCAATTCCATCAGCATCGCCTTAGAGGCAGGTGGGAATCCGAACTTTAATGTGGTACTGCTGGGTGGCTTTATTAATGCAAAATATCAATTTGTGTATGGCGACGATGCAGCAACGCAACTGAAAAATTATCACGCTGATAAGCTGTTTTTATCTGTGGACGGTATTACGGCGCAGGCGGGTATGACAACGTATTATGACCGTGAAGCTGAGCTTGCAAGATTGATGCTTTTACAGTCGAAAAAAAAGATTGTTGTTGCAGATGCATCCAAAATCGGCAGGACGGCATTTGTAAATATTGCTGATGCTGCCGGCGCAGATTATCTGATTACGGAGGAAGGTTCTTGTAACAACGAAGAGTTGGTTAGCTTAAAAAAGCATATCCGTAAGATTATTACAGTTTAAAAAAACGGTTGGGCACCAAAAAGAAAGTGCTCAACCGTTTTTTGCTTATAATATACTGCTCTTATAGCCGAGTGGGGAGAAGCCCGTTGCATTTTTGAAGGCGCGCGAGAAGCTGTGGATACTCGTATAGCCGAGCTTTTCTGCAATTTCACCGACGGAGAGATTTGTTTCCCGCAGAAGATTTTTTGCCGCGCTTAACTTTAAATCTGTGAAATACTGCATTATGCTTTTGCCCGTGCATTCTTTGAAAATCTGGCTTAGCTGCGATTTGCTGATGTGGAAGTGTGCGCAGAGCACCGGCAGATGCAATGTGCTGTGCAGGTTTTTCTTTAGGTAGTCCTCAACCAATTCGACGGTTGAATTCTTTGCAATCATTCGGGACTTGTTGTCTGCGTGAATTCGTTCACCGCCGAGGCGCGTAAGCTTAATTAAAAATTCCTCGAAATAACTTGCCATCAGCTGTGTTGCGCCGAAGGTAGAATAGTTAAATGTTAAGGGTTTTCGATTTATATAATCACCTTGAATTGCACCGAGCTCGTTTTTTGTCTCCTGCATAAATAAGTTCAGCAGTGTTTTCGACGCTTTGTCTAAAGTAAAGGTCTTCTTTTTAAAATAGCTCATGGCAGGGCTGTCCGAAATAAAGGAAATAACCAGCATGTTGTTGGAATGCTCCCCATTGGAGATGTGGGCGTGCACCTCATTCGGCTCGTGAAAGATTGCCTGACCTTCATCAAGTGCACAGCCGACGCCGTCGGTAATTGCTACAATTTGCCCACGATCTGCATATACCATTTCCCAGGTATTGTGCTTCTCAGGTTCGTGAAAGAAATTTTTTCCGTGTTCGAAGTAATAAATTGAGTAAAACGCTTGAATTCTGATTTCGTTTTTGATATATTGAATAGGGTGCTTAAGGGAACTGGGCATATTAAACCTCCGGACAAAATGTTAAATTTGCCGTTCAACCTGCTAAAGACAAATTTGTATATATATATTATACTATGTGTGTTAAAAAGTCAACGGCAGGCGAGATTAAGCAATAAGCTTGACCGGAAAAATGGAGGAGAAGAATTATGAAAATTTTAATGATTGGTGCACATCAGGACGATAACGAGTTTCGCTGTGGTGGACTTGCACATAAGTATGTGCAGCAGGGACATGATGTACGCTTTTTAAGTATGTGTAACGGCAGCGGCGGACATCATCTTATGACACCGGAGGAGACAACAGCGCGCCGTGCAAAGGAATCTGCGGCAGTTGCAGAGCTTTTGGGCGTTACCTACGATGTGTGGTATGACCAGGAGGACTGCGAGCTTGAGGTAAATCTGGAAACACGCAAGCGTTTGACACGTTATATCAGAGAATATAATCCGGACATGATTATTACACATCGCCCGAATGACTATCATGCCGACCACCGTGCGGCAGGTCAGCTTGTGTTGGATGCGGCATACCTCTTAATTGTACCGCATTTTTGTCCGGAAGTGCCGGCAATGGCAAAAGAGCCGCTGATTATGTATAATGTAGACAGCTTTAAGTATCCGCCGTTTGAAGCGGATGTTGTGATTGACATTGATGATGAATTGGAAACAAAGCTGAAGATTGCAGACCTCAACGTATCGCAGGTATATGAATGGCTTCCGTTTACGAAGGGGGAAGAAGTACCGGAGGGTGCAGAGGAACGCTATGAGTGGCTCAAAGGCATGGATACAAGTCGCTGGAACAGCGATGAAGAGCTTGCGTCTAAAACGCGCGGCTATGCCGTTCGTTTTGCAAAGGTAGCATCGCGCTTCAGAAAAGAGCTGATTGCAAAATACGGCGAGGAGCGCGGCAGTAAAATTCGCTATGCAGAAGCATTTATGTACTGCGAATACGGTGCACCGCTCAATGAAGAAAACATGAAGAAATTCTTTAACTTTTAAATGAGGGTAGTCTATGGTATCATTATCCTATATCTTAAATATAATCGGTACGGTAGCGATGATTGCAGGGCTTTTGTGTCCGGGGAAAAAGATTAAACTGATTTTGTTTTTTACGTTTTTAGGCAACTTTTTGGTTGCAACCGGCTATCTTGTCGGCGGCAGTGGCATTAACGGCGCAATTTCTTGCTATGTCGGCTCGGCGATTACAATTGTGAATTTTATCCTGCAAAGCAAGAATAAGCCGATTCCGAAGTGGCTTGTTGCTATTTATGCGCTTGCCTTTATCGGTTTGAATCTGGCAGGCGGCTTTACATGGCTGTGTCTGTTGGCAATTGTTGCTTGTATGACATTTATTTTAAGTGTTATCCAGAATAACGGTGCAATTTTCCGCATCTGGACATTTGCAAACATGATTTTGTGGATTACATATGATTTGCTTTCCAAATCCTATGCCGGCTTGATTCCGCACGTGATTATGCTTGTATTCACATTGGTGGGAATGCTTGTGCAGGACAGAAAAAAGCAGTAGTGTAAGTCTGATGAGCAATAAGGTGATGGTATGAAATTTTCAATCGGATACAAGCTTCCGGATGGGGTTGACAGCGTATATTCGATATGTGAGGATTTTAAAGAATCGATATCCAATGTATACTTTTCCTTCGGCAACAATCCGAGCGGACGCTCGCCATTAAGCAGTGTGTCGGATGAGGTGTATGTGAAGGATTTGCAGACGGAAGAGCTTCGTGCAATTAAAGATATGGGCATATCTCTGACACTTTTGTATAATGCAAATTGCTATGGTGAAAATGCGTTGTCAAAGAGTTTTGTTGACAGTGTATTGAAAGAAGTATACGACTTGAAAAACAAGCTTTCTATTGACCGTATTACAACGACCTCGCCGCTTTTGGCACAGTGGATTCAAAAGGAATTTAAAGCGGATATCGACGTGTTTGCATCGGTGAATATGCGCATCGGTACAGTTGCGGCGATGGAGCAACTGTCGCCAGATTTTGACGGATTCTATATCCAAAAGGAAATCAACAGAAATCTCAAAGAAATTGAAAAACTGAAAAGCTATGCCGATGCTGCCGGTAAAAAGCTGTGCATTCTTGCAAATAGCGGGTGTCTTGCGCATTGTGCGTTTCAGACCTTCCACGACAATCTGGTTGCACATGAAGCCGGTATAATGCAAAAAGAGAATGTTCCTTCCGGTTATCCGGCGCCTTGCTGGCGTTATTTGGACAACTTGGAGGAAGGGCAGGCTTTGGCAAAGGTTCTCGGTTCGAACTGGATTCGCCCGGAAGAGGTGCACCTTTATGAGCCGTATTTCGATGAGATGAAGCTTGCGACAAGATTACATCAGCGAATGCGAATGGTTGTCAGCGCATATGTTCGCGGCAAGTATTTCGGGAATCTGATGGATTTAACGGAGCCGTCCTATTCTACGTTGTTTAAAGGGAAAGTGTTCGATAATACAAAAATGCCGGACGATTATGCAGCGCATATGACAAGCTGTGATCACAATTGTGCTAAGTGCGGATACTGCGAAAGAATTTTAAATGAAATTATAACAGAGTTTTAATACAAAAGCGCATTCACGATTGTGAATGCGCTTTTGTATTATCTGATAAAGCTCGTTTTTGCCGGTGCTTCGCGCTCCGGAAGCGAGATGCCTGCTGTTTTGCCGGCTTCAATGCATTTTAAAAGCCAGGCCATGTTGTTTGCAAGTGTGCGCATAGTCTGCATGCCTTCTGCGTCCTGCTTTACTTCCTCCGGCGTATTGCCATGCACCATGTTCCAATATTGCGAAGTTACAATCGGCATATTGCGAATGGCGAAATATTTGTTTAACTGGTCGAAGGTTGCACTTGCACCGCCGCGTCTGCAGCTTGCAACAGCCGCCGCAGGCTTGTTTTGCACCAGGGCGTTTCCTGCGTAGAATGCACGGTCCATAAACGATGTGAGCGCACCGCTCGCTGCTGCAAAATGAACAGGAGAACCAAACAGAAATGCATCCGCAGCTTTGGCCTTTTCCAGGAATACATTTACAGTATCCTCCTGTACGCACTTGCCGAGTTTTTTGCATGCACCGCAGCCTAAGCATCCGCCGATCGGTTTTGTGCCTACGTGCATGATTTCGGTTTCAATTCCGCTTTTTTCTAAAACGGCGGCTGCCTCAGAGAGTGCAGTGTATGTACAGCCCTTTTCGTGTGGGCTGCCGTTTACGAGCAATACTTTCATTTTATAACCTCTTTTCTACCAACAATTCATTGTTTTGAACGGAAACGGTAATTGTATCACCATCATTCAATTCGCCACGAATATAGAGCGCGGCAAGAGCATCTTCTACATAGCGGGCGATAACGCGTCTTAACGGACGAGCACCGTATTTCGGTTCGTATCCCTTATCGCAGAGCCACGATTTTGCTTCGTCTGTGACGAGCAGATTTAAATTCTTTGTGTTCAACTCGCGTAAAAGCTCACCAAGCTGCAAATCCACAATCTGTAACAGCTCTTCCTTTTTAAGCGGATAGAACACAACAATATCGTCAATACGATTTAAAAATTCCGGGCGGAATGTGTTTCTGAGCGCGGTGGTTACTTTGCTCTCAATTGCGGTGTCCTCGCTTGCCATAAAGCCAAGTGCCCCTTCCTTCAGGTTGCTGCCGGCATTTGAGGTCATCACGATAATGGTGTTTTCGAAGCATACTGTCTTGCCGTGACTGTCGGTAATTCTGCCGTCATCTAAAATCTGGAGCAGAATGTTGAATACTTCCGGGTCTGCTTTTTCAATTTCGTCTAAAAGAATAATGGAATAGGGCTTTCTGCGAATCTTTTCGGTCAGTTGACCGGCATCGTCGTAGCCGACATATCCCGGAGGCGCACCGATGAGCTTTGCAACGGAATGACGCTCGGAATATTCGCTCATATCCAGACGGATTACGGCTTCTTCGCTGTCAAACATTGCTTCCGCAAGTGCTTTTACAAGCTCGGTTTTACCCACACCGGTCGGACCGACAAAGATGAAGGATACCGGGCGTTTTTTCTTTGAAAGCCCCGCTCTTCCGCGGCGGATGGCACGACTGATGCTTTCAACTGCTTTTTCCTGCCCGACAATTCTTTCGTGCAGGCGGTTTTCCAATTGCATCAGCTTTTGTGCTTCCGCCTCGGTAATGCGCTGCATCGGGATTTTGGTCCAGGCTTCAATTACGGCGGCGATGTCAGCTTCCGTAATCGGCACACTTTCGCATTTTGCCGACAGCGCGTCGATTTGTTCTTTTAACTGAAATTCGCGCGCCTTCAGCTCGGCAGCTTTTTGATAATCGTCAATGGAATCTGTTGAAACTGCTGTTTCTTTTTTTACCTGCACGCTGGCAAGCTCGCTGCGCAGCATCTCAAGCTCCGCCAAAGCCGTATTGTTCAGGTTTGCACGTGCGCCGGCTTCGTCTATCAAGTCAATTGCCTTGTCCGGCAGGAAACGCTCGGTAATGTAGCGCTCTGCATTGCGCACGGCAAATTCAATGATTTCTCTGGAAATGGAAACCTTGTGGTACTGCTCATAATAGTCTTTGATACCGCACAGAATCTCGATGCTGTCGGCAACGGACGGTTCGTCAACCATCACGGTTTGAAAACGGCGCTCAAGTGCGCTGTCCTTTTCGATATGCTTTCTGTATTCGGTCAGGGTTGTTGCACCGAGAACCTGAATTTCACCGCGTGCAAGTGCCGGCTTTAAAATATTACCTGCACTCATTGCGCCGTCTGCGTCACCGGCGCCGACAATGTTGTGCAGTTCGTCGATGACCAAAATGATATTGCCGAGCTTTTTGGCTTCTTCGATCAGGGCCTTTAAACGTGATTCGAACTGACCGCGAAACTGCGTTCCTGCAACAAGTGCGGTAAAATCAATCAGATAGACTTCCTTGTTGTACATCTTGACCGGAACCTTCTTTTCGAAAATACGAAGGGCAAGTCCCTCGGCAATTGCAGTTTTACCTACACCCGGCTCACCGAGAAGTACGGGATTGTTTTTGGTGCGTCGGTTTAAAATCTGCACCACGCGGTCAATTTCCTGTTCTCTGCCGATTACGCGGTCCACACCGCCCTTTGCGGCCTTCTCGGATAAATTGGTACCATAGGTGTCCAGCATCTTTTTCTTTTTTTGCTTAGGCGCATCCTTCGTCTGTGTACGTGCGTTGCTGTTTTGTTCTTGGGTATTGTCTTCTGACGGCTTCGGACGCGACAGATTCCCGAACATTTTTGCGAATGCGGACATAGGGGAGGCATCGGCTTCTGCCTCACTGTCGGGCATTGGCAGTCCGTCTTCGGTATCCATACCTTCAAGCATAAC